>JAAZXC010000021.1 GCA_014240365.1 Acidimicrobiales bacterium
GATCTCCAGCACCCGTGATCGAACAAAACTGCTTGAAGCGGTTACAGCCCCGACTTTGGTCATCCACGGACTAGTCGATCCGCTCGTCAAGCCCAGTGGTGGTCTGACGACAGCCAAGGCGGTGCCGGGGTCACGATTCCTGGGCATACCTGACATGGGACACGACCTACCAGAGCAGCGTTGGTCGGAGATATGCGACGCCATCATCGAGAATTGTCGACGCGCCAACTAGCGCCATTGGCTCACCGCTACCGACGCCGACCTGATTGGGCTACAGATTCGGCCCAAATCGGGCATTCCAGCGATAGACGCAGCCTGAACGCTCCTAAGCCCTAAGGCCCCATACGACAACAGGCCTCCCCGGGAATCTGACACCGGCTGACCTGCGAAAACGTCTGGTGCGCTCGGAGGGACTCGAAGGGCTTAGTTTCCGCGCCCGACCCGGTCAGACCCCAACGGCGAGATGCTCCCGGACGCGGTCGAGTAGTTCCGGCACCAGGCCATCGGGCACCTCGTGTCCCAGGCCCTCGACCAGCCAGAGCCCGGCATCGGGAATCCCGTCGGCCAGTGCCACGGCGTGCTCTACCGGGAACACCGGATCGGCTGTGCCATGTACGACGAGAGTCGGTACGGAAATCCCAGCCAGTCGGCCCAGTCGCGACGGCGAGGAGTTGACCGCCGGGCCGTGCCCCGACTCCGGGTACCAGCACCGCTCCACTTCGGCTGAGGCCGTACGGATCCGCTCGGCGGTGGTGATCGGGTAGCGGTCGCCGGCGAACATCTCGTCCAGTTCGACAATCCAGGCGACGCGTTCGGTATGGCTGACCGCTGGCGGGGCGAAGAGCCTCTCTGCCATCTGGTCGACCAGCCAGTCGGCCGCCGATGGCAGGCTCTCGTCTCCGAGACCGGGGCTGGAACCCAGCAACGTCAACGTGGCCACACGGTCGGCATGGTCCAACGCCATCACCTGGCCGACCATGCCACCCATGGACCGACCAATCACGTGGGCCCGGACGATTCCGTGCTCGTCCATGACCGCGCAGGCATCGTCAGCCAGGTCCGCCAGCGTGTAGCCGACATCAGCCGGCACCTTGGTGGACAGCCCGCTGTCCCGGTGGTCATATCGCACCACGCGGTGTCCCAGGTCCAGCAGGGGCTGGATGAACGCCGACGTCCAACGCGTGCAGTGTGAATCGGCTCCGGAGACGAGCAGCACAGCGCCGGCCTCGGGTGCGCCGGGCATCGGCTCGAACACCTCGGAATGGATCTGGACCCCAAAACCTGAGTCGCTGCCCGCCATGGGATCGAGGGTAGCCCCACGCCATCGGCCGACGAGCCGTCCAGCCGTCCATCGACCCCGGGCGGCTCCGGCCGGTGGAACCCCGACGGCTAGCGTCGCCCGGGTGCCAGATGCCTCGACTGCCCCACACCGCCACCCGGTAAAGGTCCGCTTCTACGAGCTGGATCCCTACGGCCATCTGAACCACAGCGTCTACGTGCAGTTGTTCGAAACCGGCCGGATCGAACTGCTGGACGAAGCAGGGCTGGGGCTGCACGACCTTGAAGCCAAGGGCTTCCGGTTCGTCGTCACCCGGATCACCACGAAGTTCCTGACCTCGGCGGTCGCCGGCGACAACCTCGTGATCGAGACCGAGGTACTCGAGCTACGCCGCGCCTCGTCCCGCTGGGGGCAACGCCTCCTCCGGGGCACCGTGGTCCTGGCGACCCAGGAGGTCGTGGCCGCCGTCACCGGCACCAACGGGAAGCCCACCCGCTTCCCCGCCGACATGGCCGCCCTTCTGGCCCCCTACATGGTGGCCGGCGACGGCGTCGGCGCCTGATGGATGACACCGTGCCTCCCCGGGGCCGGACCCGCCCGGGGACGCGATCGCTGCTTGCACAGTTGGGACGCGGTGCCTGCATGGGAGCAGCCGACGTGGTCCCCGGCGTGTCCGGCGGGACGCTGGCCCTGCTGTTGGGAATCTACGACAGGCTGCTGGCTGCGATCAGTGGCGGTTCGCACGCACTGGGTCGCTTCGCCCGGGGGGACGTCCACGGTGGCCTCCGCCGTCTCCGCGAGGTCGACTGGTGGTTCCTCATTCCGCTGATGGTCGGTCTGGTGACCACGGTCGTACTGCTGGCCGGCGTGATCGAGGGAGCGCTCATCGACCATCCGGAACCCATGGCCGGCCTGTTCCTGGGCCTGGTCGTAGCTTCGGTGGTGGTGACCCGCCGCGAGGTGGCATGGTCGCCTCAGCGCCTCGGCGGTGCCGCTCTGGTCGGAATCGCAGTCTTCGCCGGGTTGGGCTACCAGGGAGCTCCGATCACGGATCCATCCGCCCCGGTGCTGCTGGCCTCAGGGGCGGTGGCCGTGTGCGCCATGGTCCTACCGGGCATCTCGGGCTCGTTCCTACTGCTCATGCTCGGCATGTACTCCGCCGTGATCGGCATGGTGGACGAACGCCTGGTCGGCGACGCAGTCGTGTTCGGCGTCGGTGCGATCATCGGCCTGGCGTGCTTCTCCTCGCTTCTGGCCGGCCTACTGGAGAGGCGCCGCAACGACGTGCTGGCCGTGATGGTCGGGCTCATGGTTGGCTCCCTACGTGTCCTGTGGCCCTGGCCCCACGGTGTGGGCGTGGTGAGCCGCCATGAGGGAGAGGCCGTCGGTGGAGCCGGGCTCGGCTGGCCGGACGCAACTGGCGGTCTGGTCGCACCTACCGCCCTAGCCGTGGCCGCGGTGTCAGTGGTGCTCGTCGTGGACCGACTGGCCCGCCACAGGAACTGACCGTTCAGGCGTAGGCCGGGTAGACGTCGGCGTCGGGGTCGTGGTCCGGTGGCTCCATGTCGGCCGTGACGAGTGGGTACAGGTCCGCGGAGGTGTCCCTTGGACAGGTCCAGTCGATCTCGTCGGCCACACCTGCGATCTCGGCGAACGGTCGCAGGAAGGTGAAGTAGACGTAGGCACCACAGGCGATGCGCTCATCACGGTCCATGGCCACGATGTCCCGGTAGTGCTGTCGCTGGGCGACCTTCGCCGCCGCCGCCGTGGCCTCGAAGTCATGGTCGGTGAGGAGCACCGGCAACCCACCGGGGGCCACACCATCGGTCGTGTAGAGGCCGAATCCGCTGAGGTGCTCCAGGTAGTCCTCGGGCGCCGAGATGGTCGACCCGTAGTCGGTGATGGACACCTCAACCTGCGGATCCAGGATCAGTGCAGCCGTGAGGTTGCTGTGCGGTACGCCCGCCGCCACGCCGGACCACGAGAAGTCGCTCTCTGCGAGGCGGTAGAAGTCCCGGACGATCAGGGTCCGGCCATCGTCGAGCCGGTACGGGCCGGTGTCTGCATGACCCACCCGGGTATCGAAGTAGAGCAGGAACAGGTGGTTGATGATCGCGGCGTTGGCCCTGCGGATCCGATCACGACGTTCGTCGTCGACCTCCGTGGCCCCGGCAGCCAGATGGTCGACCATCCCCGCCGGCAGCACGTCGACTCGGTTGCCCACCTCGGCTGCATGCAGGTGCGGACCGCCCCGGTATGCCTTTGAGGCCCGTGCCCAGAAGTCCAGCACCGTGTGGGTGCGGGCGACGGAGTCCAGCGTCGGATCGACCATTGCCATGACGTTGCGGCCAATGAGGAAGAAGTTGGCAATCCCCCACAGGAACACCGAGTCGACCTGGCACCCGGGCCGTCTGGCGGCCGCACCGATCTCCTCCGGCGACATGGCTGCGGCGATGGTCGCCACCGCCTCCGGGTAGCGCAGGAACGCCTCGATGCATGACACGGTCACGTACGGGGTCACCGGTATGAGCTGCGACGAGTAGGAGGTGCGTTCTGAAATCAGGTGGCTGGTCACCGGGTTGATGGCGGTCAGCCATGAGTTCACCTGGTCCCGGGTGGTTGCGTCGACTCCTACGGATGCCACACCGGCGCCAGCGCCTGTACCGCCGGCAGGATCGTCGCTCATGGCGTGACCAGCCGGATCACGCCCTCGTCACCCGATGCGTCCAACTCCACCTCGGTGCCATTGGCCGGCTCCTCGACCAACTGGGCGGCGATCACCCCGGGGACCCTGTACTCCCGACTCACTATCCCGATGTGGCTCCGGATGGTGCCACCGGTGCACACCACGCCGGCCAACTCGTCGAAGATCGGTCCCAGGAAGGTGGCGCCGGCATCGCGGACGACCGCCACGATGCCCTCGGCTCCGACGTCCATGAGGTCCAGGACGTCGTCCGGGCCCTCGAGGCGGAGCCAGCGTCCACGCCGGATCCCATAGTCGTAGGTCTTCTGGCCACGCCCGATCTCGGTCATGGGTCGCCTCCCCCTCGTTGCGGTCCAGCGCTCGTAGTCCACCCACCGACTGGCCCTGGCAGACCGGACTTCCGACCGGACTTCCAAGCGGACCGTAGCCGTAGGTTCCGGGTCGCAGCGGAGCGGGACCGGGCATGGGCATGGGCATGGGCATGGCGGGAGTAGCGACTCAGCCGTGCCACGGCCGCAGACCCGGCACCTAGGCTGCGCAACCGTGGTCGAGCCCCTCACCGAAGCCTGGATACAAGCCATGGATGCGGCCGCATCGACCCACGACGGCCTTCTGGCGGCCACCGCTGACATGGCCCTCGTCATTGAGTACCGGGTGGCAGACGGCGCCACCTGGCATGTGCGCCTCGAGGGCGGCACGGCGAGGGTGATCACCGGCCCGGCTGACAAACCCGACATCAGCTTCACAACCGGGCCGACAACTGCGGCAGCCATCGCCGACGGGACCCTGGATCCGCTGCGGGCCGTGATCGACGGGGACGTCCTCCTATCGGGCGACCCCCGGGTACTGGTGGACCACCGGGCCGTCCTGGACGGCCTCGGAGACGTGTTCGACGCTCTCCGCCACTCCTGAGATCAGGCCTGGATCAGGCCAAGGTCCTGCACCATGTCGCGCTCGGAGACCAGTTCGGCGACCGAAGCATCGATACGGGCCCGTGAGAAGTCATCGAGTTCCAGGTCCTGGACTATCTGGTAGCTGCCGCCGGCACAGGTCACCGGGAAGCCGCAGAGCAGACCCTCAGGCACGCCGTAACTGCCGTCCGACGGCACCCCCATGGAGACCCAGTCACCGTCCGGAGTTCCCGCCACCCAGTCGTGCACGTGGTCGATTGCGGCGTTGGCCGCAGACGCAGCGCTGGAAGCACCACGGGCCTCGATGATCGCCGCCCCACGCTGCTGGACGGTCGGGATGAAATCACCCTCCAACCACGCCTGGTCGCCGATCACATCGGCAGCGGTGCCACCGGGAACCTCACAGTGAGTGAGGTCCGGGTACTGGGTCGCCGAGTGGTTCCCCCAGATGGTCATCCTCGACACGTCGTTGACGCTCGTGCCGAGCTTCTGGGCCACCTGTGTGAGGGCCCGGTTGTGGTCGAGGCGCATCATGGCCGTGAAGCGCTCACTGGGAACGTCCGGGGCGCTGTTCATGGCGATCAGGCAGTTGGTGTTGGCCGGGTTGCCGACCACGAGGACCCGCAGGTCGTCCGCAGCGTGGTCGTTCAGGGAACGGCCCTGACCGGTGAAGATGGCGCCGTTGGCTTCCAGCAGGTCCTGGCGTTCCATCCCCTTGGTCCTGGGCCGCGAGCCGACGAGGAGGGCGACGTTCGCCCCACCGAAGGCCGTGTCGGGATCGTCGCTCAGCTCAAGGCCAGCCAGGAGCGGAAAGGCGCAGTCGTCGAGCTCCATGGCAACGCCATCCAGGGCACCCATTGCCGGGGGGATCTCAAGGAGTTGCAGGATGACGGGCTGGTCCGGGCCCAGCATGGCGCCACTGGCAATCCGGAATACGAGGCTGTAGCCGATCTGGCCGGCGGCGCCGGTTACTGCGACTCTGACGGGGGTGGGGCTCACGGGATGCTCCTAAGCAGGACGGGTCGAACGGTGGCGAGGCTACTTATCGCCCGCATCGGGTGCCCCAGCGCGGGGGCGTGACGCGCGGCTCAGCCGGAGAACGGAAGGAATACCTCAGAGGATCGGGCGAAGTGCTCAAGGAACCCTGCGGGGAGGACCGGCCTGTGGCCGTCGGCCGACTGCACCTGGCTCGAGTAGGCGGCGATGCCGGCCTGCTTCCGGGCCGCCAGGTCATCGCCGAACGACCAGGCCACAGCCGAGTCAAACGGGATGGACGGCGACGACGGATCATCCCAGTTCCAGGACCAGACGGGGAAACGGGCGAACCGCACCCCGAGCTCCCGGCAGGTGTCCCCGGCCACCCGACCACAGACATCATGGTCAGGGTGCCCATCGGACTCCCACGGAGCAAGGCACCAGGCGGCGCCGGCAAGCAGGTCGGCCAGCCGCCCGGCCAGGCGCCCCGCATGGTCCGAGGCCCGACCGTCGGGAAGCCCCAGGCGGTGGCGGACGGCCACGATCCCGGCCGCCGCATATGCACTGTCGGTCTCTGCCAGGCGCAGGCCCACCAGCCCATCGCGTTCACCGTCGGTCAGGTGCGGATGGGACAGCTCACCATCGGTGACAGCCACGATCGTGATCTCCGTCCCCGCATCGGATGCCGCAGCCAGGGTGGCCCCGACCGCCAACAGTTCGTCGTCCGGGTGGGGGGACACGACCACGATCGGGCCGACCGGAGGCCAGGGCATGCCGACAGGCAGTAGTCCCGAGACCAGCCGGTCCCACTCCCGGGCCCTTCGACCAGTCGTCGGGTCGATCCGGTCCTGAGGTTCGCGCGACTCCCGTGGCTCCATCGTCGGCTCCTAGGGCGTCCAGGGCATCCCGGCGGTACGGGTGTTGCCCAGCCACGAGGCGTGGAGACCCGCGTAGATGCCGCCGCTCTCCAACAGTTCGGCGTGCGTACCCCTCTCGGCGATCCGACCGTCGTCGAACACGAGCACCAGGTCGGAACGCTCGGCAGTTGAGAGCCGGTGGGCAACGCTGACCGTGGTCCGGCCGACAGCGAGGCGCTCCAGCGCACGCTCGAGGGCGGTCTCCGTCTCGGGGTCGACCGCCGACGTGGCCTCGTCGAGGATCAGGAGACCCGGGTCACCCAGCTGTGCCCTAGCCAGGGCCACCAACTGGCGTTCACCCACCGAGAGCCCCTCGCCACGCTCACCGGCCATCGTCTCGAGACCATCTGGCAGGCGCTCCACCCACTCGCGCAGCCCGAGCATGTCAATGGCAGCGTCAACGTCGTCATCGCCGGATCCGGCCCGACCGAACCCGATGTTCGCCCTGATCGTCGTATCGAACAGGAAGCCGTCCTGGGGGACCATCCGCACGGCTCGCCGCCGATCCTCCGGCGATGCGTAGCGCAGGTCGACGCCACCTACCAGGACACGACCCGCCGTCGGATCGGCCAGCCGGGCCAGCAGCTTCACGAAGGTGGTCTTTCCCGAGCCGGTCTCGCCCACGACCGCCACCGAGGTGCCCGCCGGCAGCACCACGTCGATACCTCGGAGCACCTGGCCGCCGGTACGGTACGAGAACTCCACGGCCTCGGCCCGCACTTCCAGCGCGCCATCGGGAACGGGGCGCGGCTCGACGGGGTCCACCACCTCAACAGGGGTGTCCAGCACGTTCAGGATCTTCCACCACCCCGCCAGGGCCGTCTGGGTCTGGTCCAGCACCTCTCCCAGTTCGGTTATCGGAGTCACCAGGAGGTTCGAGAGGAACACGAACGCCACCAGCTCACCGGAGCTCACGCCCCAGGCTCCGCCCCACCAGACGCCGGCACCGATGACCGAGGCGATGGCAGCCACCCCGAGGACATCGGAGATCGGCAGCACCAGCGAGAAGTACCTGGCTGCCACCAATTGCTGTCGGTACTGGGCGTCCACGGCAAACCGGACCCGGTGTCGGGTCGGCTCGCGGTGCCCGTAGGTGCGGACGACCTCCACCCCGTGCACCGACTCCGATATAACCCCGAAGGTCTCCGAGACCCTGCTGCGAAGCAGGTTGTAGGCAACCAGCTGGCGCTGCTGCATCCAGCGCAGTATCGGGATCAGGGGCAGGTGCAGGCTGAGCGTCACCAACGTCAGCTGCCATGAATAGATAGACATGATGACCAGTACGGCGACTATCTGGACCGAGTTGATGATCCACGCCACGGCACCCCACTGGGCGAACCTGGTGAGGGTCTCCACGTCGCTGGTCACCCTCGCGGTCATCACACCCTTGCTGGACGCCGTGTGCTCAGCGAGGCTGAGCCGGTGCAGGTGCGCGAAGGTGCGCACCCGCAGGCCGTAGAGCACGTTCTCCGCCATGGAGACCAGACGGAAGTAGGTGACCCGGCCCAACTGGATGCTGCCGATCACCAGGACGGCGGCCCCGCCCGAAAGGATCAGGACCCGGCCCATGCTCACGCCCTCCGGGGTCATTGCCCCGTCCAGTACCGCCTGGATGGTGAGCGGGACGAGCAGCTTGGAGCCAGCGACGGCCAGGGCCATCAGGGCGGTTAACGCCATCCCGCTACGCAGTTCCGGTGAGGCGGCCATTCCGCGCCGCAGGATTGCAAAAGCACCCACGGCCCCGATCCCGTCACCCGTCTCCGTCTCCGGCTCCCGACCAAGGTCCCCGTCGCTCACTGGCCGGCCTCCTCGTATGCCCTGGCCAGGGCCGCGTAGGCCGGCACGTCGAGCAACTCCTCGTGGCTGCCGGAAGCGGCGATACGACCACCATCGAGGAACAGCACCCGGTCCGCCATCCGGATCGTGGCCAGCCGGTGGGCAATGACCAGGAGGGTCGGTACGCCAGGATCCGATGCAGTCCGACGTGTCCCCGGCGCGACCCTCAGGTTCCGGAGGATCCCGGCCTCGATGGTCGGGTCCACGGCCGACGTGGAATCATCCAGCACGAGTACACGGGGGCGGCGAAGCAGGGCCCGGGCTATGGCGAGACGCTGGCGCTGGCCGCCTGACAGGGTCGCCCCCCGTTCCCCGACCACGGTGTCGAGCCCATCGGAAAGCGCTTCCACGAAACCGTCTGCCGCCACCGTTTCCAGGGCGGCATCTATCTCCTCGGCCGAGATGTCGTGGCCCAGGGTCAGGGTGGCCCGCACGGTGTCGGCGACCAGGAACGTCTCCTGGAGAACCGGGGCCACTACCCCCGCTGCCCCGTCCGGGCCAAGGTCCGAGACGTCCACGCCTCCGAGCAGCACACGCCCGGCGGTGGGCTGGACGAGGCCGCAGAGCAGGGAGACCATCGTGCTCTTACCCGACCCGGTGGCACCGACCATGGCAACCGACTCGCCAGGCTGGATCTGGAATGAAAGGTCGGCAAGCACCGGTGGCGGGCCCGGCTGCCTGGCTCCCCCCATCCGCTACGCACCCTTGTCGACCGACTGGTACGCGTATGCCACCGAGTCGAACTCGACTGCCACCCGATCGCCGACGGCGGGCACCGGGTCGGGTCGGGCTTCGGGGCTGACGGCCAGGACGCGGTTGATGCGATCCATGGCCACCACCGAGCGCGGCATCTCCTGGAACATGTAGCCGAGGATCTCCATTGGCAGGGTCAGGATGGAGAACAGGGACATGGCCCTGACCACGTCGCCAATCGACACCGACCCCTGCCCCACCAGCCAGGAGCCCAGGACCAGCAGGACGAGGATCCCGAGGTTGGGCAGCGCGTAGATGACCGGTGCGTACCCGCTCCTGAGGCGACCCACGTCCAGGCGGTGCCCGCGGAGCTCCCTGGCCGCCTCGGTGAACCGGTCCACCTCTTCGCCGCCACGCCCCAGGGTCTTGACGACCATCACCGCGTCGAGGCTCTCGTGTGCGATGCCCGATAGCACCCCGACCGCGTCCTGACCCAGCGCCGCCGGTGCCTCCACGGCACTGGTGAAGCGACGGTTCAGCGCCGTCAACGTCGGGAAGAGCAACAGCGCCACGCAGGCGAACAGTGGATGGACGACCAGCAGGCTGACCAGAGAGGCGACAGCCAACAGCACCACGGACATGGAGAACGCCAACGGCATGAGCATGGCGGTGGCCACCTCCACGTCGGCATCGGCATGGGCGAGCAGGAGGCCGGCAGGTCGCGAGCGGTGGAAGTCCAACGGGGCGTCCAGGAACCTGTCGGTGACGGCCAGTCGCCATGTTCGTTGGGTCCTGGCGATCGCCAGCATGTTGAACCACCGGCGGACCATGATCGATGTGCCACGCACGACGCCGATTCCAACCACCGTGGCCACCGCCACCAGGAGCGACCGGCGCGACACCCCACCACCATCCAGGCCCGGGACGATCACCTCGTCCGTGACACGACCGACGACCACGGTGAAGCCCACCACGGCCAGGGCGAACACGTTGGCGCCCATGATGGCGGTGGCATGGGCAAGCGGATGGGTCCGTATCGATAGTCGAATCACCCGCCAGCCGCGCCTGACAACGCTCACCGGGACAGCCGGGCCTGCACCGGGCTGCGACATGACCGGCTCCCGGGGACTCAGTTCAGAGCCGGTCGGCGACGGCCGAGGCGAACTCCGAGCACCTGACCTCCGTGGCGTCATCCATCAGACGGGCGAAGTCGTAGGTCACGATCCTGTCGACGACCGCTGACTCGATCCCACGGACGATGTCGTCAGCAGCCTCCTGCCAGCCGATGTGCTCGAACATGAGCGCACCGGAGAGGATCACCGAGGAGGGGTTGACCTTGTCCTGGCCGGCATAGCGGGGGGCGGTGCCGTGGGTCGCCTCGAAGATGCCATGTCCGGTGACGTAGTTGGCGTTGCCTCCGGGGGCTATGCCAATGCCGCCTACCTGAGCGGCCAGCGCATCTGACAGGTAGTCGCCGTTCAGGTTCATGGTGGCGATCACATCGAACTCCGCTGGCCTGGTCAGCACCTGCTGGAGGGCGATGTCGGCAATGGTGTCCTGCACGAGAATCCTGTCTCCGGGGTCGCCGCCACAGTCATCCCAGCCAACGGCCACGTCGGAGAACTCCTCACGCACCAGCTCGTAACCCCACTTCTGGAATGCGCCCTCGGTGAACTTCATGATGTTGCCCTTGTGCACCCAGTGGATCCGGGGGAGGCCACGGTCCACCGCGTACCGGATGGCGGCCCTCTGAAGCCGCTGTGAGCCGGTCTTGGAGATCGTCTTGATGCCGATGCCGGCGTCTTCGGCGATGCGCCAGCCGAATGCGTCCTCCAGAAGCTCCCGGAGCTTCAGGGCATCGGGCGTCATGGCCTCAACCTCGAGGCCCGCATAGATGTCCTCGGTGTTCTCGCGGAAGATCACCATGTCCACCAGGTCGGGGCGCTTCACCGGCGACGGCACACCCTTGAACCAGCGGACGGGTCGCAGGCAGACGTAGAGGTCGAGGATCTGGCGGAGGGCCACGTTGAGACTCCGAAAGCCACCACCGATCGGGGTGGTCAACGGCCCCTTGATGCCGATCAGGTATTCGGAGAAGGTTTCGACCGTTTCCTGTGGCAGCCACTCGCCCGTCTCGTTGTAGGCCTTCTCACCTGCGAGTACCTCTTTCCACTCGATGGTGTGGCCGTACTTCGCCGCAGCGGTGTCAAGCACGAGACGAGCCGCCGGCCAGATGTCCACGCCGGTGCCGTCACCCTCGATGAACGGAATGATCGGATCGTCCGGGACGTGCAGGACACCGTCAGCGCCCATGGTGATCTTTTCTGCCATGAGAACGACCCTATCGATTGCAGACCCGTCGGCATTCAGTGGAACGCCCGGCGTTAGCGGTCGCTATCCAGCAATAGACCAGGTGATCCGGAGGGCGGCCGGAACCAGTTCGGCTGCGAGGTGCCCGCCGGGGAAACCGGAGCCCACCTGCCCCGACTACGAAACGGAGCGCTCCGCCGCCTCGACCGTGTTGCGCAGCAGCATGGCCACCGTCGTCGGACCAACGCCACCGAGACGGGGAGTGATCCACGACGCCACCTCGCCGACCGACTCGTCGACATCGGCCAGCAGTCGGCGGCCCTCCCAGGAGATGCCCCCGCTCACCACGACCGCCCCGGGCTTCACCATCTCGGGCTTCACGAAGGACGGCACACCAAGGGCTGCCACGACGATGTCGGCCTCACGGGTCAGGTCCGCCAGGTCCGGAACAGCCGAGTGCACGACGGTCACCGCTGCGTTGGCGCCGGGGGCCTTGGTGGTCAGCAGCAGAGCCAACGGCCTGCCCAACGTCGGGCCGCGGCCGATCACGACCACGTGCTTGCCGCTTATCTCAATGTCGTAGTGGACGAAGATGGCCTGGATCCCGGCCGGCGTACACGGCACCGGCCCGTCCTACTGCAGGACCAGCCTGCCCAGGTTCGTCGGGTGGAGGCCATCAGCGTCCTTGCCAGGGTCCATCGCGGACAGGGCGGCATTGAAGTCGAAACCGTCAGCGACCGGGTGCTGGATGATGTACGCGTGTACCGACGGGTCCTCGTTGAAGGCGGCAACGGCCTCGTCCAGGGCTGCCGGGGGGTCGCCGGCCTGGACCTGAATGTGGCTGGAGGCGAGGCCCACCGACTCGCAGGTTTCGTGCTTCTTGCGGACGTAGCCGGTACTGGCGCCGTCATCGCCGACGAGGATTGTGCCCAGGCCTGGCGTCACGCCGATGGCCTTGAGGGCGGCCACCCGGGCCCTGACATCATCCAGGACGGCCTCTGCGACCGGTCCACCTTCGAGAAGTTGTGCACTCATGTCGGCGACGCTATCGGACGTCCGGAGCCTGTCGAACGGCCCGCTGCTCAGTGCCGGAAGTGGCGTTCACCCGTCAGCACCATTGCCATGCCGTAGGCGTTCGCAGCGGCGATCACCTCATCGTCACGCATCGACCCACCCGGCTGGACCACCGCCGTAGCGCCAGCCTCGGCGGCTACGTCCAGACCATCGGTGAACGGGAAGAAGGCGTCGCTGGCACAGGCCCCACCCCTGGCCCGACCGGCGGCCTTCTCAGCAGCGATTCGTCCGGCGTCACGGCGGTTCTGCTGGCCGGCACCGATCCCCACGGCACGGCGGTCCTTCACCAGCACGATCGTGTTCGAGTTCACCCGCGCCGCGACGCGCCACGCGAACTCCAGGTCCGACCACTCCGACTCCGTGGGTTCCCGGTCGGTCACCACCCGCCAGGTGGACGGCTCGGCAATGAGGCGATCCGCTGTCTGGACCAGCAGCCCGCCATCGATCCCCCTGATATCCAACTCGGGCCAGGTGGGTCCGGCGGCCTCCAGTATCCGGAGGTTCTTCCTTGCCTGCAGATGCACCAGGGCGTCAGCCTCGTAGGCCGGTGCCACCACCACCTCGGTGAACACCTCGGACAGAGCCTCGGCCATCGCCATGGTGACGGGGCGGTTCACCGCCACGATCCCCCCGAATGCCGACACCGGATCGCATTCATGCGCTGCCAGGTACGCCTCGGCGATGTCGGAGCCGACCGCCGCCCCACACGGGTTGGCGTGCTTCACGACCACGGCACACGGCTCGTCGCCCAGACGGTGCACGAGGCGCCATGCGGCCTCGGTGTCAAAGAGGTTCAGGTACGACATGGCCTTCCCGCCGTGGACCACGGCGGTGTCCCACCACCCCGTTGTTCCTACCGCCCGGTACCGGGCACCAACCTGGTGGGGGTTCTCGCCGTAGCGGAGGTCCTGCACCCGTTCCAGGGACAGGTGCATCGAGGGCTTGAGGGGATCATCGGCATGACCCGAAGCGGGATCGGCATCGAACCAGGCCACTATCGCCGCGTCGTAGGCCACCGTGTGGGCGAACGCCTTCCGGGCAAGTCGGCGACGGGTGGCATCCCCCAGCCAGCCATCGGCCCTGAGTTCGTGCACGGCAGGCCCGTAGTCCGCCGGATCCACCAGCACGCCCACGTGTGCGTGGTTCTTGGCCGCTGCGCGAACCATCGTCGGGCCCCCGATGTCGATCAGCTCGATGCCCGGATCGGAGGTGAACGGGTAGAGGTTTCCCACCACCAGGTCGATGGGAGAGACCCCACGCTCGGCCAGGTCGGCCATGTGCGATGGATCAGACCGATCCGCCAGGATCCCGCCGTGGACCGCCGGGTGGAGGGTCTTGACCCGACCGCCCAGCATTTCCGGGGCCTGCGTGATCTCGGCCACCTCCGTCACCGCAATGCCCTCGGCCGTCAGCTCCAGCGCCGTCCCACCGCTCGAGATCAGCTCCCACCCCAGGCCTTCCAGGGAGCGGGCGAGGTCCACGATCCCCGTCTTGTCGTAGACGGACAGCAGGGCCCGGCGAGGTGTGGACGTACTCATCTGCAGACTCCTTCGGAGGCACCGGCAGGAACTGGTGGGGCAGTGGCCGTCGGCTCCCCAGCCAGGACCGAACGGATGGTTTCCACGTAGAGGCGCCGCTCAACGGTCTTGATGCGCTCGTGGAGGCTGGCCTCGTCATCGTCGGAGCGGACATCGACCGGCTCCTGGGCGAGGATCGGACCTGCATCTACCTCGAGGGTCGCCAGATGCACGGTGCAGCCCGTCACCGAGACGCCGTGGGCGAGGGCATCGCGGACAGCGTGCCAACCGGGGAAGGCAGGAAGCAGGGCGGGATGGGTGTTCAGGATCTGCCCGGCGAAGCGGTCGTAGACCGGCTGGCCGAGGATCGTGCCGAACCCAGCCATGGCTACCACCGACACCCCCCGGTCGACCAGGAGCTCCGTCAGGCGCACCGTGTAGGCGTCCCGGTCGAAGTCCGAACCGAAGGAATCCCGGCGAACGACGACCGCCTCGATGTCGTGGTCGGCAGCCAGCGCAATGGCCGGGCACGGACGGTCTGAGATGACCAGGGCGACCGGAAGACCGGCTGCCACCATGGCGTCCAGAATCGAACCCGTACCCGAGACCAGCACCGCCAGCGACATGGTGGCGACCGTAACAGCGGCCCCTTCTAGCGGTTCCGTCAACCCAGACCTGCGACGATGTCAGCCATGTGCTCACCGGCTTCGGTCGGGTTCAGGCCGATCCTCACACCGGCGGCGCGCAGCGCATCCATCTTGGCGGCGGCGGTTCCCCGACCTCCGGAGACAATGGCACCGGCATGGCCCATCTTCTTTCCGGGTGGGGCGGTCACGCCGGCGACGTATGCCGAAACAGGCTTGGTCATGTGGTTGGCGATGAACTCTGCGGCCTCCTCCTCGGCGGACCCTCCGATCTCACCGATCATCATCACGGCCTTCGTCTCCGGATCAGCCTCGAACGCAGCCAGGCAGTCGATGAACGAGGTGCCCGGCACGGGGTCACCGCCGATACCGACACACGTCGTGCAGCCGATGCCCTTCTCCTTCAGCTCGTACAACGCCTGGTAGGTGAGCGTGCCGGACCGGCTGACGATGCCCACGGGGCCGCCGGGAAGGGCGATGTGGCCGGCGGTGATGCCGATGTTGCACTGGCCCGGAGAGATGATCCCCGGGCAGTTGGGGCCGAGTAGCCGCACGTCGGGGAACTCCCGGCGAAGCCGGTTGTAGAGGTCGGCCTCGTCATGGGCGGGCACGCCCTCTGTGATCGCCACGATGAACTCCACGCCACCACGGGCGGCCTCCATCACCGCGGCATGCACGCCCGGTGCCGGGATGAATATGCACGAGGCCGTAGCCCCGGTTTCGGCGACCGCCTCGGCGACCGAGGCGTAGACGGGGATGCCGTCAACGTCCGTGCCGGCCTTTCTGGGGTTGGTGCCGGCCACCACCTGCGTGCCGTACTCCCGGTTCAACAGGCCGTAGTAGCTGCCCTGGCTACCGGTCAGGCCCTGGTAGACGACCAACGTGTCGGAGTCGACGAAGATGCTCATGGCTCAGGCCTCCCGGTTCTCATCGGTGCCCGCTGACGCTGCCAGGTAAACGGCCCTGCGGGCCGCCTCCAGCATCGTCGGGGCCATCTGAAGGGTGTCGGAGAGATGCGGCTCCAGGATGGCCCGACCCTCGTCGGCGTTGGTGCCGTCGAGTCGGATCACGATCGGAGCATCGATACGGACCCGTTCGAGGGCTCCGATGATGCCGTTGGCGACCTCCTCGCCACGGGTGATGCCGCCGAAGATGTTGATGAAGATGGACCGCACCGCCGGGTCGTTGTTGATGACCTCAAGGGCGCCGGCCATGACGTCGGCATTGGCGCCGCCGCCGATGTCAAGGAAGTTGGCCGGGCTGCCGCCCACCTGGTTGACCACGTCCACCGTGGACATGGCCAGCCCGGCGCCGTTGGCGATCACACCCACCGAACCATCCAGGCCGACGTACTGGAGGCCACGGGCATGGGCTGCCGTCTCGCGCTCGTCGCGGGTCTGGGTCTCGTCGAACTCCGCATATTCCTCATGGCGGAACACGGCGCTGCCGTCAAGCGTGACCTTGGCGTCAAGCACGTGGACACGGCCGTCCGGTGTGAGGATGAGCGGGTTGATCTCCACCAGGTCGGCGTCGCCTTCCACGTAGGCCGTGTAGAGCTTCTGGACGATGTCCACCGTGCCCGCGACCGCAGCCTCCGGCAGGTTCGCCGCAGCTACCCAGGCCCGGGCCGTCGCCTCGTCGAGGCCGTCCACCGGGTCGATCCAGATCTTGGCAATGGCATCCGGGTTCTCGTCCGCAACCGTCTCGATCTCCACTCCACCCTCCGCCGAGAGCATCCCGAGGTGTTTGCCTGCCGAACGGTCGAGGGTGAACGAGGCGTAGTACTCCTCGGCGATGTCCGACGCCAGTTCGATCCACACCCGTCCAACCACGTGCCCGCCGATGTCCAGGCCCAGGATGTTGGCCGCGTGCTCGCGGACGTCGTCGATCGTGGCGGCGAACTTCACGCCTCCGGCCTTGCCCCGGCCACCGGTGTGGACCTGCGCCTTGACCATCACAGGCAAACCGATGCGCTCGGCTGCGGCCACGGCCTCCTCGACGTTGAAGGCGATCTCGCCTGGCGACACGGGCATCCCGTACCGGGCGAAGAACTGCTTGCCCTGGTATTCGAACAGATCCACCTGTCATCCTCCTGCCGATCGGAACCGGTCACTGGCCGCCAGCCGGCCCGGTTGACATCCGGATCCCGACTCTTGCGATACTAGGCAGCGCCCCCATGGGACCTACCCAGCGGGCCGAACCGTGGCACGGGCTTCCGACACATCCGGGGCCGGTGTCCGAAGGGAGCCAGGCAGGCCATGACCGTCGCCCGGGGAGTACGAATCGACGTCAGGCGCGCCCTTGCCATAGCGGTCATGGGCCTTGCCGGCGCCGTGGGCACCCTGGTGTTGATGCTCTGGCTGGCCGGCTCGACCAGTCTCGTCGAGGTGAAGCTGGGCGACGCCGACTTCAGGGGCATGGATGCTGCCCGCCTCTCCGCCGAGATCGCCGACAACGGCCCGGTGCCGTTCCCCGATCTGGCAGGCCGGGAACGGCCGCTCTGGCTGACCCACGCAGGCGACGACCCGTCCACCGGCTGGGCCGCCTTCTTCGCCACCGTGCCGCCAACCAGCGACGGACAGACCTGCCTGGCCCGGTGGGACGGTGCCTCGTCGGTCTTCGTGGACTCCTGTGATCCGACGACCACATGGCCACCCGACGGCCACGGTCTGGCGCAGTTGGACTGGCAGGTGGTGGACGGCGAGCTGCGTGTCGCCGTGAGCGGCACCAGGCCCGCTGACTGGGAGGCCAGGCCATGACGGACCGCCTCTACCTGACCGATGTCGACCTGCGTTCGTTCGATGCCACCGTCGTGTCCGTCGACGGGGACCGGGTGGAGTTGGACAGGACCGCCTTCTACGCCACCAGCGGCGGCCAGCCACACGACACCGGACACCTGGAGTGGGCCACCGGAGCGGCGGCGGTCCTCGACGTGCGGACCGTCGACAACAGGGTGCTCCACACCCTGGCCGGCCCGGCACCCCAGGTCGCCACGACCGTCACCGGCGTTCTCGACGGCGCCCGGCGAAGGCACATGATGCGCACGCACACCGCCATGCACATCCTCTGCGGGGTGATGTGGAGGGACTGGAAGCGGGTGGTGACCGGAGGCAACATGGATGCCCTCTCAGGACGCATGGACTTCGAGGTGGACCAGCTCCCGGAAGGCTTCGCCACCGAGATAGAAGCCCTCTGCAACATCGAGATCGCAGCCGACCGGCCGATCGAGGTGTCGTTCATTTCCAGGGACGACGCCGTGCTGGACCGTGACCTCATCCGGACCAAGGTGAACCTGGTCCCGGAATCGGTGTCCGAAATCCGCATCGTCGACATCGTCGGCCTGGACAGGCAGGCCGATGGCGGCACCCACGTCTCGTCCACCGGCCAGGTCGGTCGCCTGGAGGTCGTCAAGACCGAGTCGAAGGGAAAGGGCTTCAAGCGGATCCGCTTCGTCCTCCACGACCGGTGACCCGGGCTCAGCCCGCCGCCAGGTCGGGTCGCAGCGCCACGGGAGCCGGGTCCCGTCAGGGCAGGGTCACCGACGTGAGGTCCCTGGCCACGACCACCTCGCCCGTGTAACCGCCGGACCGCACATCGTCCACGAACGCCTGCTCCTCGGCGTCGGACGCCGGCGCCGGGATCAGGTGGGTCAGGACCAGCGTCGGCACGCCGAGCGCCTCGGCCTGCGCACCGATCAGGACCGTGTCGGCGTGGTAGTCGAGGATGAACCGGCGGTGTTCGGGAACCTTCCGGATCTCGGAGAACCGCATGGCCTCGTAGACCAGCACATCGGCGCCGACAGCCAGGTCCGCCACCTCGTCACACACCAGGGTGTCCCCGGATATCACCACAACCCCGTCGGGCGTCTGGATCCGGTAGCCCACCGCCGGATGGACCGGCTCATGGCGTACCTGTCCGGCAAGCACGCTCACGCCACCTGACCGCCACACCTCGGTCGGCACGTCCGGGTATGCGAAGGCCGTCGTAAGCACGGACGGTCCGCTGCTGCGCCCGGAGTGGGCGGACCGCACCTCCAGGTCATCGGCCCACCGATCACCCAGACCCTCCACGAACGGAATGCAGGGTCCATCTGGTGCCACCACCGGCAGGGGCGCAAGGTCCTGCTCCCGATCCATGACCCATCTGGTCAGGAGCACGTCGTCGAGGCCCACCAGGTGGTCGGAATGGTGGTGTGTCAGGAAAACGGCGTCAAGGTTCCCGGGGCCTGAACCGGCACCCATCAGACGCATCACCGTCGACCGACCGGCGTCGAACAGCAGGTCCATCCTGGAACCATCGGACCGGTAGCTGACCAGGACGCCCGGCCCGGCGCGATCCGGTGTGGGGATGGGCGTACCCGTTCCGGTGATGGTGACGATGGTGCTCATGACCCCGCCTTCTCCACCTGGACCAGGGTGTCGTGGAATGATGCCGAACCGACCTTGCGGCCGAGGCTCGGGTTGGTCAGGGCGTTGGCTCCCCTTCCACCGGAGGTGGCGTTCGCCCACCAACCGAACGGCATGGTCACCAGTCCCGGCTGCACGCGGTCCACCACGGCAGCACGCATCTCGACCGACCCCCTGTCGTTGAAGATCCGGACCGTAGCCCCGTCGATGATTCCGCGGAGCCCGGCGTCATCAGGATGGATGTCCAGGAACGGCTCGCCGGCGGCCGGTAGGTGGTCCGCGAACCCGCCGTAGTGGCTGTTCAGGAACCTGACGTGCTGCTTGCGGGTCAGGAGGCCGAGGGGGTACCTCGCCGTCAGGCCGGCATCGCCGTCAGGTGTCTCGTCGCCGGGCAGGTACTCCAGGTGGCCGAGGGCCAACCGACCGTCAGGCGTGGTGGTGGCTCCATCCATCGGAGGACTGAAGCCCTCCGGAACCTTCAGGCGCACCCACCCGTCGATGTCGAGGCTCTCCAGGTCGATGCCGTCCAGCCAGGGATGATCCGAGTCCAGCAGTTGGCGGACGATCGTCTCGTCGTCGTCAGCCAGGCCCGGACCCTCAAGGTCCAGAGCGACGGCCAACCGTCGGAACACCTCCGTGTTCGGCAGCGCCTCACCGACCGGCGCAATGGCCGGACGATTCAGGGACAGGTACATGTGGCCCCACGCGTTCATGAGGTCCAGGTGCTCCACCTGTGTGGTGGCCGGTAGCACCAGGTCGGCGTACCGGGCCGTGTCCGTCATGGCCTGTTCCATGACGACGGTGAACAGGTCATCCCTGGCCAGCCCGGCCAGCACTCGGTTCTGGTCCGGGGTGATGGTCGCCGGGTTGCAGTTGTGGACGATCATGGCGGTGATAGGCGGGTCCAGACCCGGATCGGTCAGCACCTCGCCCAGTGCGGCCATGTTGACCACACGGGGCGGCTGCCCGTGTACCCGCCTCGGCACCGGATCCACCAGGACGCTGTCGAAGTACTGCTGTGTCGACCGGCAGAGACCGCCGCCGCGCTCTCGCCACGCGCCCGTCACCGCCGGCAGCATGGCGAGCGCCCGATGGGCCTCCTGGCCGTGCTGGCGGTGCTCGAGGCCCACCAGTACCCGTACGGCGGCCGGCCGCCGACTGGCGAAGGTGGTGGCCAGCCACTCGATGGTGGCCACGTCGACCCCTGTGGTCGTGGCAGTGGCGTCCAGGTCAACCCGTCGGGCATCGGCCAGGAGTTCGTCCGAGCCGGTGGTGTGGTCATCCAGAAAGGCCCGGTCCACGAGACCGTCGCGGTCGATGACGTGGAGCATGCCGAGCACCAGGGCCACGTCGGAACCCGGTCGCAGCTGCACGTGGCGGTCGGCCCGCTCGGCGGTCGTGGTCCGGACCGGATCCACCACGACGACCACGGCACCATCGGCCCGTGCCGCCTCGATGGTGGGCCAGAGGTGCCGGTTGGTGACCAGCGTGTTCGTACCCCAGAGCAGGATCGTGCGTGAATGTCGAAGGTCCTCGGGATCCATGCCCAGTGGCACGCCGTGCACGTCGGCCGCCCCCAGCCAGGCCGTCACCCCGCAGAGGTGGCGGTGCACCCGCGTCGCTCCCATGGCGTCGAAGAACCGCTGGGACATAACCCCCATCTGCACCAGACCCTGGGTGCCGGCGAACGAATACGGCAGGACGGTTTCGGGCCCGTGACGGCTGATGGCCGACGTGAGGCGTTCGGCGATCTCGGTGATCGCCTCCTCCCAGGTGATCGTCTCGAAACAGGCTTCGCCCTTGCGACTACCGGGAACTCGACGGAGTGGACGCAGGATCCTGTCGGGGTGGTAGACGCGGTCCAGGTAGCGGTTGACCTTCGGGCAGAGTTCGCCGGCCGTGAACGGATGGTCGGCAACACCACGGAGCTGGACGGCACGACCGCCCTCGACGGTCACCTCCCATGCACAGGTGTCAGGACAGTCGTGGTGGCATGCGCCCCTCACGATGCTGCTGGCGTTCTGGCGGACCTCGACATCGGTCATGGGCCGAGCCTTTCAGAACAGGCGGGCTTCGACCACGACGGCCACCCGTCGGCCCACCGTGTCGGGTCGGTGTGGCAGGCTCACCGCCATGACCCACCCCCTACAGACCTCCCGGGTCCCGACCCCCCGGGACCCGGCCACTACGCCAGGGGCCGAACGACCGCAAGAACCCGTCGGAGACAGATACCGGGGCTGCAGGCCATGACGACAGATCACCCATCGGGTGGCCGCCTCGCCGGGAAGGTGGCGTTCATAACCGGTGCAGCATCCGGGATCGGCCGCGAGAGCGCCCTCCTCTTCGCTACCGAGGGAGCCCGCGTCGCCGCCGTGGACGTGGACTTCGACGGGTCACAGAACGTCGTGGACGAGATAACCGGTGCTGGCGGCGAAGCCATTGCCCTGGCAGCCGACATATCGGTCGAGACCGACGTGGTCACCGCCATTGCAGCCACCGAGGAGGCGTTCGGTCGACTCGACGTCCTGTTCAACAATGCCGGGATCATGCACCCCGGCGACGGCGACGCCGAGGCCACCGAGGAGGCCGTCTGGGACCTGACCATGTCGATAAACCTCAAGGGCGTCTGGTTCGGCTGTCGCCACGGCATCCCGGCCCTGCGTCGCTCCGGCGGCGGAAGCATCATCAACACGGCCAGCTTCGTGGCCCTGGTCGGCGCTGCCACACCACAGCTTGCCTACACCGCCTCCAAGGGCGGCGTGCTCGCCATGACACGCGAGCTGGCTGTGATCCACGCCAAGGAGGGCATCCGGGTCAACTCCCTCTGCCCCGGACCGCTGCGCACCGAGCTGCTGATGTCCTTCCTGGACACCGAGGAGAAACGGCAACGGCGCCTGGTGCACGTACCGATGGGCCGCTTCGGGGAAGCCCGCGAGATCGCAGACGCTGCCCTCTGGTTGGCATCTGACGAGTCCTCCTACGTGACCGGAACCGACCTGAGTGTGGACGGTGGACTGACCGCCGCCTACGTCACCCCTGAATAGGTCCGGGCGGCTCAACCCCGTGTGGCTCAGGCCGTCGGCAGGTCCAGGAAGAGGGCCTGGAGCAGCAGCGTCTCATTGGGGTTCCTGACCAGGTCGCCTGTGGCGCTGGTTATCCGGGCAGTCGCATCCACCGCTGACTCCACCGGCAGGTCGGCCTCGCTGGCCGCCAGGGCCGAATCCCGGTAGACGCGGCTCAAGGTGGCCAGGCCGAACCTGAGCTCGTCGTCGCGCAGTCTTCGCATCTCGCGTTTCTGACGCCCCACCAGTTCACTACGACCGGAGCCACGTGAGCCGAATGCCTCCTCGCGCTCGGCCACGACCGCTATCTCATCGGCGTGACGTGCCACCAGCGGTGCCTGTGCCCCGTCGATCATCGCCCTCAGCTCCTCGACGATGACAGCCACCGCCGCCCCGGAACCATCCAGTCGGGACGGCACGCTGTTCCAGGCGTTGCGCCGGCCGTGGAGGGCCGGGTCCTCAGCCAGCAGGCGCGCGCGCTCGATGCTTCCGGCAGCCGCCTCCGCGAGCACCGCTGCACGGTCGGCGTCCATCCCTTCAGCGACCATGGCGGCGGCCACCACCTCGTCGGCCAATGGTGGGAAGTCCACCCGGAAGCAGCGCGATGCGATGGTGACGTGCTCGGTGGGCACCTCTTCGGCCAGCAGCACGAACGTCGTCGTGGCCGGCGGTTCCTCGATGGTCTTGAGCAGGCTCGCCGCCGCCTCGGGCTCGGCGGTGTCGAAGCGGTCGACCACGATCACCTTGCGACGTGCCTCCACCGGGGACCGCCAACCCTCCGTGGTGATCCTCTCCGTGTCAGCCACCAGGAGGGAGCGACCATCGGGCTCCACACGGACCAGGTCCGGGTGCTGGCCAGCGGCGGCGAGACGACGATGGCGTGCCGCTACTTCGACATCAGGCTCGCCGTCCGATCCGTTCCCGGCGAAAAGCGCCCCGGCGAAGGCCCGGGCCGCCTCGGCCCGGCCGGCACCCGGTGGGCCCACGAAGAGGAACGCATGTACCGGGGCGGCAAGGGCGGCCCGCAGCAGCGAGATAGCCGCCTCCTGTCCGAGCACGGTCGCCCAGAGGGCCTCGTCATTCATCGTGGGCCTGTCATCACAATCGGCCCTCGACCGCTGCGGCCACCCTGGCGGCCACCTCGGCGACCGTGCCGTTGCCGTCGACCACAAGCCACCTGTCCGGATCCTGGGCCGCCATCTCCGAGTAGGCGGCCACCACAGCGATCTGGAAGGCATCGCCGGCCCGCTCGATCCTGTCCAGGTCCTCTCCGAGGCGCCGGACCGCCACCCGGGCGTCAACCGTGATCAGGACCACGAGGTCGGGTTGCAGGCCATTAGTGGCGAAGCGGTTCACCGCCATGACGGCCTCGGCCCCCAGTCCACGTCCGTGGCCCTGGTATGCCACCGACGATGCCACGTACCTGTCGGACACGACGTCACGTCCGGCGGACAACGCCGGTTCCACCACCTCGGCCACATGCTGGGCGCGCGCCGCAGCCATCAGCAGTGCCTCGGCACGGTCCACCGGCGGCTCCCCGGAAGGATCCAGGACCAGGTCCCTGATCCGTTCGCCCAGCGGCGTGCCACCGGGCTCACGTGTGAACAATGCCCCCATCCGTTCCGCCAGCAGTCGGGCCTGCGTACTTTTGCCTGTGCCATCGGCACCCTCTACAGCGATGAAACGCCCGGTCACGGTGCCTCCCCGGTGTTGCCCTGCGACCCCGGGTTCCCGAGCTCACCGGCCCTCAACGAAACAACGGCCACGCCGCCGGAGGCCAGGATTATCAGGGCGGCCAACCAGAGCGTGAGACGCACACCGGGCACGTATATACCCAGACCGAGCACCTCGATGTGGCGGTCCCACAAGACGCTGGAGAGCCTGTCCAGGAGGTCCTCTATCAAAGGCCCGACCACCAGGGCCAGGAGGACGCAGGCACGGACCAGGACGTAGAACGTGGAGAAGATCCGACCCCGCAACTGGTCGTCCACGTTCTCGTGCAGCAGGGTGAATCCGAGTACGTAGACCGAACCGGCGCAGATCCCGATGCCGAACACCATTGCCGTGGAGAGGTGCACCTGGCTGATGGACGCTGCCAGGCCCAGGAACACACCGGCACCGACCAGCGACCAGGTGAACGCCCTGGCCTTGTCGAGGCGGCGCTGGAGCCACGACACGAGCCCAACCCCGGCCGCCACACCCAGGCCGAGCGCCGTGATCAGCACGCCGAGACCGGACTTCCCGGCGCCCAGTACCTCGTCGGCGTAGATGGCGCCCAACGGCACCAGCATCCCGCCACCTATCAGCCCCGTGGCCAGACCCATGTTCACCGTTCTCACCACAGGGTTCACGAAGACGAACCGCCAACCCTCACGGAGCTCGGCTATCGGATGGGCAAGGGCGGCGCGGTGTCCCTTCGCCTTCTCACGTTCGGCCCGCGGGCGCTTCGGCAGGGCGAGGGTGAAGATCAGGTATCCGGTCACCAGGAACGACACAGCATTGGCGTAGAAGGCCAGCCCCATGTCGTCGAGGTGCACGTAGTCGGCCCAGGACGAGTCGAAGAGTGCGGTCGACAACCGTCCGAAGAGGGCCATCAGCCCGGCACCCACAGGGAAGGTCCCGTAGGCGGCGAGCAGCGACAGTGAGTTGGCTGAGGCCAACGACTCGGCCGGGACCACGTGCGGGACCGAAGCCTCCTTGGCTGGGCCCCACAGCATCGTGAACGCCTCGAGGAGCAGCGAGGCGAGGAACAACCCGATCAGGGTGTCCACAAACGGGAGCGCCAGCATGACCATGGCCCTGCCCATGTCACACGTCACCATCGTCTTCTTGCGATCCCAGCGGTCGACGAGCACGCCCGCCACCGGCCCGAAGAAGAAACCGGGCACGATCCGGGCGGCCAGGACAAGGCTCAGGGCGGCGCCCTCGTTCCCGGAACCCAGCCGAATGGCGAGGATGGAGATGGCCAGTAGGCCCAACCAGTCCCCGGTGGCCGAGACCACCTGGGCCAGCCAGAGGCGGTAGAAGGCCGGGGTGATGAACAATCGGGACCGGAGCACCGAGGCTCGGCCCAGGATCCGAAACGGCGTGAACTCATCGCCGGGAACCTGATCCTCCCGGCGGTCGGCCGAGTCTGGTCCGGTCGATCCGCTCACCCTGCCACTCTACGGGAGGGTGGCATGCCCCCAGATGGCGCCACCCGGTCCGCACCGCCGTAGCGGGTCGATGGCCCGGCCACGTCAACGACGCTTCTTGGCCGGGCCCTTCATCCGCCGTTCGGCCAACAGCTCCGCTGCACGCTCATCGGTCAGCTCCTCGACGGCGTCCCCGCGCTTCAGCGAAGCGTTGTGCTCGCCATCGGTCACGTACGGACCCCAGTTGCCGTCCTTCAGGATGATCGGCCTGCCCGACGTCGGATCCACCCCCAGCTCACGCAACGGTGGTTTCGCAGCCGTGCGGCCGCGTCGTTTCGGCTGGGCCAGGACGGCGAGGCAGCCATCCAGGCCGATGGTAAGCAACTGCTCCTCGGTCTCGAGGCTGCGACTGTCGGAACCCTTACGCAGGTACGGACCGAAGCGGCCGTTCTGGACGGTGATCTCCACGCCGTCGGCCGGATCCACCCCGACCATCCGGGGCAGGCTGAGGAGCTGCATGGCATCCTCGAACGTGATGCGCTCGAGCGTCATCGTCTGGAACAGCGATGCCGTCCTCGGGCGGGGTGCGTCGTCGGCTTCGGCCTGCCGGTCCAGCTCGTCGAGCAGCGACGCCACGTCAGCGAAGCCCGCCGCGGCTTCTGACAACAACTCGAGGTTGGCCAGGCGCTCCTCGCTACGGTCGTCGGACTCCAACCCGACCAGGTAGCCAGAGGCTTCCAGCGCCGACTCCATGACCTCGGCCGGTGATGCGCCGGGACCCACGGAGATGCGGTCCGCCAGGTCCACGATGGCACGAACGCCGGCCAGCGCCTTGCCCGTCACACCCAGGTCGTCAGCCCCGCGCATCGCCACGAGTGCGGTGGCCCCGCCGTCGACGGCGTCGGCCAGCCGGTCACGCGTCCCCTTGGCGATGCCGCTCCCCGGGAGGCCGAACAGTTGCTTGGCCCCCGTCCAGTCCAGCCGATCGGCGGCCAGACGGAGATACGCGAGGGCCACCTTGACCTCTTTGCGGTTCCACGGCACAGACATCAGCCGGGCCTCGGGGGAACCGGGCTGCGGACGGTCGGGCAGCCTTCCGAGGGAGACGTACGGCCCGAATCGGCCGGAACGGGCAACCACCACCTGGCCGGTCTCAGGGTCGGTACCCAGCTCCCTGTCGGTCGGCGTGTTCAGGAACTCGAGCGCCCGGGCGACCGTCAGTTCATCCGGAGGCACGTCGTCGGGTATCGAAGCGGTGGCATCTCCCACCTGCACGTACGGCCCGAACTTGCCGAAGCGGGCGACCACGGGCTGACCGTCATCGGTGACGCCGAGAGGTACCGTGGAGACCCCCCTGGGGTCGATCTCGCCGAGCCGTGTGGTGACCTTGGCGTGGAGGCCGATGTCGTCCTCGGAGCCGAAGTAGAAGGCCTCCAGCCACGGCACGCGCTCGGCGTTGCCGTTGGCGATCTGATCCAGGTCCAGCTCCATGGCGGCCGTGAAGTCATAGTCCACGAGCCGGGGGAAGTGGGCCTCCAGCAGCGTGGTAACCGCGAAGGCACTGAGTGTGGGAACCAGGGCGGAACCCTTCTTGAAGACGTAATTGCGTTGGATGGTCTCCATGATCGAGGCGTACGTGGAAGGTCGGCCCACCCCGAACTCCTCCATCCGCTTGACCAGCGAAGCCTCGGTGAACCGGGCCGGCGGCTGCGTCATGTGGCCCTCGGGTAGGACCTCGACCACGTCCACCGTCGCACCGACCGGCAGTGCCGGGAGCACCCGCTCGTCGTCGCCATCCTCCGGCTCGTCCATGTCCTCCCGGTAGACCCGACGGAATCCCTGATGGCTGATCACCGTGCCGCTGGCCGAGAACGTGACGGCTGAGGCGATGTCGCCGCCGTCGGGGCCGACGTCGGCGGTCAGGGTGATGCGGACGGTCTCACCAACGGCGTCGGTCATCTGGGAGGCCACGGTGCGCTGCCAGATCATCTCGTAGACCCGGGCCTCGCTCCTGGACACCTCACCTGCCACCTCGTCCGGATGCCTGAACCGGTCACCGGCCGGGC
>JAAZXC010000022.1 GCA_014240365.1 Acidimicrobiales bacterium
GAGCGCCGCCTCAGGTCCGTGGCGAACTGATCCGGATGGTGCGACCGTCGCCGGTCATGTCCACGATCACCTCGGTGCCGGTGACGCTGAACTCGACAACCACCTCGGAGCCCCCACCGGTCATATCCCTGGCGATCTCATGTACTGACGTAGCGAGGTCACCTATGTCACCCGGATCGATCCGGTGGATCCGTAGGAGGGCGGCGAGGCCCACCCTGGGCAGGTCGGCGAAGTCGACCGACGGTGGTAGGCGCAGCGTGATCGTGTCGTGCTGGCTGGCCCGGGTCATCACCGGAGTCTCCCATCCCTGCTCCGATGGCGCGGGGTCAGGTCCACGGACCCGTCCATGTGGCGGTGGCGGGCTGGCTTGGGACAACATGGCCCGATGACCGTGCTGGTCGATGAGGCCATATGGCCCTGGCGGGGTGTCCGGTGGGCACACCTGGTAAGCGACGTGAGCGTCGCTGAACTTCACGACTTCGCCGACCGTCTGGGCCTGCGCCGGATGTCCTTCCAGGGCGACCACTACGACGTGCCGGAGACGGTCAGGGCCGAGGCGTTGGCCCTGGGAGCCGAGGCGGTCCGGGGGCGTGACCTCGTGCGGCGCCTCCGCGGTGCCGGGTTGCGGTTGGCCTCGGCCGATCGTCCGGGCAGTTGGGAGGAGGTGGCCCGTTGGGAGGGTGACGGGTCGTTGCCCGATGTCGGCGGGGTCATCCCCGACCTCCTGGCCGGGGCGTTCCAGATGGTCGTGGCCGATTGGGGCACGGCTGTCACGGTGGCGTTTCGCCGACGTGAGGAGTCTGCGCTGGTGGTGGAGGACCATGCCGGTGTGTCCCTCGCGGGGCTGCTGCCAGGTGGTGTGGAATCACGTCACCGTGGTGATCGGATGGTCGAGTTGCTCGCCATGGATGGTGCCGGGCGGTGACCGGTCGTCGGATCCTCCTGGCGGTGCTGGTCCTGGCCGTATCGACGGTCGCCTGTGCCGATGACCAGCCTGCACTCCAGCCGGTGCCGGTCGTCGAGGAGCCGGCCACTACGACCGTGGCACCGGAGCCGGATGTCGTGACGAACGGCTGGGTCCAGGTGGGCGACCAGACGTTCGACCTGACCTTCACCTGTTACGCGCCCGGGCCGGGCGATGTGGTGGCGATCGGCGTGGGTGGCCACCCGGACAGCGGCCAGCACGTCGAGGCGCTCATCCAGGGTTTCCTCGGCCAGCCGTACGTCGGCGTGACCGTCGGAGGTTCGGTCCTCTACGAGGCGACGTTGGACGGCCCCCTGGAGGTCTTCGTCCACGACGGGACAATCAGTGCCGGAGCCATCGAGTGGGCCCGCGGTCTGGACCTCGGGTCCGGCGTGGGCGAGAGGGTGGGTTACGGGGCGGTCTTCGTGAGTTGCGAGGTGTACGAACACGACCTGCCCGAGGGCTACTGACCGGTCCCGCCCCATGTGCACGGCGGTCGGTCACGACGACGGGCAGCCGCCGAGTTCCTCCGCCCAGGGGAGGCGGCCGGCCCAGAGCCGGGTGATCTGCACGCCGTTGGATAGGAACATCACCCTGTAGGTGGCGTCGGCGACGTCCATGGGGATGTATGCGAGCAGGTTTCCGGAGCCGTCGGGGAGTGGGGTCGTATGGATGCGTTCCCCGAACATCTCACGTATGCGGTCCTCGGTGTCTCCGATTCCGGCTCCCGACCGTGTCGTGATGGTCCGGGTGTCGACGTCGACTCGTTCGATGGTCCCGGCGACGACCCAGAAGGTGAGGCCCGCCTGACCGTCGTCGGGCGTGACCAGGTAGCAGTGTCCGGTCGGGGTGACCGGCGTGAACCGGCTACCCGCCGCCACCTGGGCGTCGCGGATGGTCATGCCGAACATGATCCGGTCGATCCCGACGGTGCTGACAGACGAGGAGGCGTCCAGCGTCGGCCGGCCGAGGTCGTCGATGGGAGGCAGGGTGCCGAGCGGTGCTGCTGACGGTGTTTCGGTCGGGGCGCTGTGGATAGTCGTCGTCACGGCCACCAGCGTGGGCTCGGCATCGGGGTCACCTGCCTCCGGGCTGACCGGTTTCAGGGCTTCGGATGCCGTCGTGGTCGAGACGGTCGCGGTCAGGATCGGATTCGATGGCCCGGTGTCGCCTCCCAGCCCGAAGAACAGCATGGTCATCACCGTGGCGATCGCCAGGAATCCGATCAGCAGGGTGCGCATTGACTCAGGGTATTCGGAGGCAGGTGGACGCCCGTGTCGGGTCGACACCCGTTGGCGTCCGCGATGTGGTGCACTGGCATCATGCGGACCCTGGTCGTCGCCGGAGCCATGGCACTGCTGGCCGCGGGGTGTGGTTCTCCTCAGGAGGCTGCTCCGGTGACCACTGCTCCGGTCGTCAGCACCACCACGCCCGGTCCGAATCCGACCAGCGCATCGACGACGAGCACCACGACGACCACGCCTACCTCCACGACGACCACGACGACCACGACGTCGACGACCACGACGTCGACGACTACCACGACCAGCCGCCCTCCTGGTCCCACGGCGATCGAGTGCGTCGGCGAACTACCGATCGGTCTGCGGGTCGGGCAGGTCCTGCTCCCGGTTGTGGACCAGGCCGGACTGGCGGTGGTTGCCGATCTGGCCGGGCGTGGCCTGGTGGCGGGTGCGGTGGTCATCGGTTCGCCCGGTGACGGGTTCCCGGCAGCGGTTGCCGCCGTCCAGGAGGCGTCGGCCACCGGACCGGTGGTCATAGCGGTGGACGAGGAGGGCGGCACCGTCCAGCGATTCGGTTCTCTCCTGGGAAGGCTGCCGTCGGCCGCCGAGATGGGAGCCATGTCGATAGGTGACGTGAGGGAGCTGGCCACGGAGCGGGCGATCGCCATTGCCGCCCTCGGGGTGACGGTGAACCTCGCGCCCGTCCTGGACGTGGGGTCCGGTCCCGGGATCGGGACCCGGTCGTTCTCAGATGACCCGATGGCGGTGTCCACCCATGGCCTGGCGTTCGCCGAGGGGATGCTGGACGGGGGGTTGGTGCCGGTGGCCAAGCACTTCCCGGGGCATGGTCGGGCCAACGCCGACAGCCACGATGAGGTGGCCACCACCCCGCCGCTGGACGAGCTTCGCCGTGTCGACCTGCTGCCCTTCGGGGTCCTGCCGGATGGAGCCGCCGTCATGGTCGGTCACCTCGTCGTGCCGGGCCTCACTGACGGGGTGCCGGCGTCGTTGTCGGCGGCAGCGGTGACCGGAATCCTGCGCGACGAGCTCGGCTTCGACGGTGTGGTCATCACCGACGACCTGGCCATGGGGGCCGTCGCCCAGATGATCGACGTACCGACGGCGGCACGCCTGGCCCTGATAGCCGGAGCCGACCTGCTCATGGTCGGCGGCTATGAGAATGTGGTTCCGTCTGCCTGGAGCCTGATGGCCGCCCTCGACGACGGTTCGCTGGACGAGCGCTGGCTGGACGAGGCCGTGGAGCGCGTCCTGACAATGCGCGGGGTGGACCCGTGCACCCTCGTCACCCCTGAAGGCTGAGAGGCTGTCGACATGGCCGATGTCTTCTTCCTTGCGGCCGTCAACGAGGCGCGTCTGGGGCTCGCCGAGGGCGGTGTACCGATCGGCTCGGTCCTGGTGTTGGACGGGGTCATCGTGGGGCGTGGACACAATCAGCGTGTGCAGCAGGGCTCGGTGGTGCTGCACGCCGAGATGGCTGCCCTGGAGGATGCGGGACGGCTCTCGGCGGCCGAATACCGACGGTCGACCCTCTACACCACGCTTTCGCCCTGCGCCATGTGCACCGGTGCGGCGCTGCTCTACGGCATCCCCAGGGTCGTGGTCGGTGAGAACCGGACGTTCCTCGGGCGCGAGGACCTCCTGGCCCAGGGGGGCGTCGCCGTCGAGGTCCTGGACGACGAAGCGTGTGTCGAGCTGATGACCACGTTCATCGCCACCGATCCGGACCTCTGGAACGAGGACATAGGCGAATAGGTTCCCGCTGGCGTACCTCGTGGGTCGCCCGGGGCTCGAACCCGGCACCTGAGGATTAAAAGTCCCCTGCTCTACCCGATGAGCTAGCGACCCGAGGGCGGATCGAAACCCGGCGCGAAACCCGGTCGACCACCGCTGGTCAGGTTACAGGTGGGTGCTCAGGTGGCGGGTCCGGTCGAAAAGCGGTCGGTTGGATCTATCCGAACCGGTGGGCTTTGTCGGGCTGGCGTGGCGCCCGGGTTCGGCCCGTGGGCCTGCTCACGACGTGAACGCGCCACCGTTGAGGCCGATGGTCTGGCCGGTGACCCACCCGGCCTCGTCCGATGCCAGCCACAGGCAGGCTGCACCGACATCGTCGGGTGATCCCAACCTGCCGACCGGGATCGCCGTCGTGAGGGCGGCAGCCGTCTCGGCCCGGACCGAGTCCATGATCCCGAGTGCCACCGAGTTGGCGGTGATGCCGTCCCGCCCGTGTTCGAGGGCCAGGCTGCGCATGAGACTCAGCGAGCCGCCCTTGCCGACCGAGTAGGGGACGAAGCCCATACCCACCCCATGGGTGCCGGCGGCCGACGAGATGGTGATGATCCGCCCGTGGCCCCGTTCGACCATGCCGGGCAGCACGGCGTGGCAGCAGTGCAGCACTCCGTGCAGGTTGATCTCCATCGGTCCCAGCCAGTCGTCCGGGTCTGTGGCGGCGAATTTCTTCGGGAGCATGGCCTCGGCTCCGCCGTTGCCGGCGTTGTTGACCAGCACGTCGATGGGGCCCGACTCGGCAACCGCCGCGTCGATGGCGGCCCGGTCGGTCACGTCGAACGGCACGGCCACTGCGGCCACCCCGTCGGCCACCAGGGCTTCGACGATCCCGTCGGCCCTCCCGGGACGGAGGTCGTTGACTAGCACTGTGGCGCCCGCGGTCCCCAGAGCGCGGGCGATGCCGGCACCGACGTTCTGCCCGGCCCCTGTGACCAGCGCGGTGCGTCCCGTGAGATCGAACATGCCCCGACAGTAGGGGTTTCAGTTGGTCCCTGGAAACGCGGGTTACGTGCCTATGGACTCGCTGATCAGGTATTCCAGCCAGTCCTGGGAGACCAGCCCGGCCTTGGTGTCGAGGATCGTTCCGTCAGGGCCGATGAAGAAGGTCGTCGGCGTGTTGACCACCTCGAAGGCGAGGCTGGCGCTGCCGTCACGGTCCATCAGGAACGGATAGGTCAGGTCGTGGCGGGAGATGAAGTCCCTGATCACCTGGTCGCTCTCCTGGACGCTCACCGATAGGACCGTGAATCCTCCCTCCCGGTGGTTTTCGTAGGCCGCCCGCAACGCGGAGGCACTGGCGGTGCAGGTCGGTCAATAACTGTGCATGAATATGACGGCGACCGGTTGGCCCAGGTAGTCGCTCAAGGCGACCCGCTCACCGTCGATGCTGGTGAGCCGGAGGTCAGGCGCGACATCGGCGCCGGCATTGGTGGTGGTCGTTTCGGATCCACAGCCCACGAGGAGGAACCCTCCGACGACGATGGCCACTGCGGCGATGAGTACACGACCGGAGCGCGTGGTCCGTCGTGCCTTCCGCTGTCGCTCCCCCTGGAGGACGCGGCCACTATGAATCGGTTCGGTCATCGGATCCTCCCGGGGTGACAGTAGGGGTCGTTTAGCGTCCATGCCATAGTCGACGGTCAGGAGCTGGAGTCGACCTCGTAGCCAGCCTGACCGATGGCGGCGAGGACGGCCTCATCCGACGCGCCGCCGGCCACCTCTACCACCCGTCGGTCCACTGTGACGATGACGGAGTCGATATCCGGGATCGCCGTGACGGCCTCCTCGATGGCCCTCTTGCAGTGGTCGCAGGAGATGTCCGGAACGTTGAACACCCGGTTCGTCATGTGGTCGTCTTCTCGTGGTCTGTGGTCGGAACTGTGGCATGGGTAGCCGATGGGCGGCGGTAGCCGTTGAACCGGCGCAGCCGTAGCGAGTTTGTGACCACGAAAACCGAGGAGAATCCCATTGCCCCGGCGGCGATCATCGGGTTCAGGATGCCGAAGGCGGCCAGCGGAATGGCCGCGGTGTTGTAGGCGAAGGCCCAGAAGAGGTTCCCCTTGATTGTCGAGAGCGTCCGTCGTGAGAGCGCTATCGCATCGGCCACGGCCCTCAGGTCGCCTGAGACGATCGTGAGGTCGGAGGTCTCGATGGCCACGTCGGTGCCGGTGCCCACGGCGATACCAAGGTCGGCGCGTGCCAGGGCCGGTGCGTCGTTGATGCCGTCGCCGACCATCGCCACGACGTGGCCCTGGGCCTGGAGGCGCTGTATCTCGGCGTCCTTGTCCTCCGGCATGACCTCTGCGAGCACGCGGTCGATTCCGACCGCTGCCGCCACGGTCCGGGCGGTGCGGGCGTTGTCGCCGGTCAGCAGCGTCACCTCCAGGCCGAGCTCCCGGAATGCGGTGACCGCTTCGGCGCTCGTTGGCCTGATCCGGTCCGCTACCACCAGGACCCCGTGGGCCCTGCCGTTCCAACCGGCGAGCACCGCCGTGCCGCCGGCGTCTTCAGCCTCGGTCATGGCCGGTGCGAGGTCCTCCGGGACCTCGTCGAACATCTGCCTTCGTCCGACGACCACCTCGACACCATCGACCGTGGCGCTCACCCCCAGTCCCGGGATGCTCTGGAAGCCGGAGACCGCCAGGAGGTCTGGTGCGGCGGCGACGATTGCCTCTCCCACCGGGTGCTCCGAGCGCGACTCGACTGAGGCGGCCCGTCGCAGCACCTCGCTGCGGTCCGTCCCGGGTGTCACCGTGACAGACACCAGCTCCATTCGGCCCTCGGTGATGGTGCCGGTCTTGTCGACGACGACGTGGTCGATCTGGCGGGTCGCCTCGAGGACCTCGCCGCCCTTGATGATCACACCCAGGGATGCGCCACGACCCGTGCCGACCATTATCGCTGTAGGGGTAGCGAGGCCGAGTGCGCATGGGCAGGCGATGATCAGCACTGCCACCGCCGCGGTGAAGGCCTCGGTCGCCGGTTGTCCGGCCACGAGCCAGCCGATCAGCGTCACGGCGGCTATTCCGAGCGCCGTGGGTACGAAGACGGCCGAAACGCGGTCGGCGAGTCGTTGCACGGGGGCGGTGGATGCCTGCGCCTCGTCCACGAGACGCATGATCTGGGCCAGCTTCGTCTCGTTGCCGACCCTGACGGCTTCGACGGTGATCGAGCCGTTGCCGTTGATGGTCGCTCCGATGACCTCGTCGCCGACGCCGACCGGGACCGGTAGGGGTTCGCCGGTGATCATGGAGGCATCCACGCTGCTGGATCCGTCCACCACCAGGCCGTCAACGGGGATCTTCTCGCCGGGCCGGACGATGACACGCATGCCGACCCGCAGTTCCTCTACGGGGATCGTGGAGCCATCCTCCAGCAGTGCGGTGCTGGCGCCGAGGCCGGCGAGTGCCCTGATGGCGTCTCCGGACCTGCGCCTGGCACGGGCCTCGAACCACCGGCCGAGGAGGATCAGCGTCACGATCACCGCGGCCGTCTCGAAGTAGACGTGCCCGTCATCCACGGCGAGCAGCGCTATGGCGGACCAGGTCCATGCGGCCCCGGTCCCCATCGATACGAGGGTGTCCATGGTGGTGGCGCCGTGGCGGAGGTTTCGCAGCGCCACCCGGTGGAACGGCCATCCAACCCACCAGACGACCGGCGTGGTGAGGGCGGCTACCACCCACTCCCATCCTCCGAAGTGCAGCGAGGGCACCATCGAGATCAGCATGGCCGGAACGGAGAGCACGGTTGCGGCGACCAGCCGGCGACCGAGTTCCGCCAGGTGCTGCTCGGTGGTGTCGTCGGCATCCTCAGCGGCGACCGTGTAGCCGAGCTTCACGATGGTGGCGTCGAACGTCGCCGGATCAACCGAGTCCTGGTGGTAGGAGACGACAGCCCTGCCGGTGGCGTAGTTCACGTTCGCTTCGGCCACGCCGTCCAGCCCGTTCATGCCGCGACTGATCCGGGCGGCGCAGGCAGCGCAGGTCATGCCCTCGATTGGGATCTCGATCGTCCGGGTCATCGGCATGTGGTTCCGTGTTCCATGTATGGTAGGGTACCCCCTATCCCTACCCACGGCTACTCCCTCACCAAGGACGACTACCTCACCCGACTGCGTCGGATCGAGGGCCAGGTCCGTGGCCTCCAGCGCCTCATCGACGAGGACACCTACTGCATCGACGTCCTCACCCAGATCTCCTCGGTGACCAAGGCCCTGCAGGGAGTCGGGGTGGGCCTCCTTGACGAACACATCCGTCACTGCGTCCGGGGAGCCGTCCAGGAAGGCGGTGCCGCGGGCGACGCCAAGATCGAAGAGGCGGTAGCCGCTATCGAGCGTCTGCTGCGCACCTGAGTGTCCGTTGTGAAACGAGCAGCATGCGCAAAATAGCGGTATCCGGAGCATCGGGCTTGATAGGGACGGCCTTGGTCTCGGCCCTCCGGGATCGTGGAGATCACGTCGTGGGGATCGGCCGCGTCGCCCGAGCTCCGGATGATGTGGTTTGGGACCCGGCGAGAAGCATGCTCGACGGACGCAGCCTGGAAGGATTCGACGCCGTTGTGCACCTGGCCGGAGAACCCATCGACGGCCGGTGGACGCGGGCCAAGAAGGGTCGAATCCTTGAAAGTCGGGTCACGACCACCAGGCTTCTGGCTACCACTCTCTCGCGACTGCAATCTCCACCCACTGTGGTGGTTTCTGCTTCGGCCATTGGCATATACGGCCACCGTGGTGATGAGTACCTATCCGAGGATTCTGAGCCCGGCCAAGGTTTCCTAGCCGACGTATGCCTCCAATGGGAATCCGCAGCGGCGGCGTTTGCCACCCCGCTGACCCGGCTGGCTGTGGCCCGAACGGGCGTTGTGCTCACTCCTCTCGGTGGTGCCCTGAAGAAACTGCTACTGCCCATTCGACTAGGCCTTGGAGGCCCTATGGGTGGGGGGAAGCAGTGGTGGTCGTGGATCACCCTGGACGACCATATTCGGGCCATTTTGCACCTTCTAGATACCGAGGTCGAGGGGCCAGTGAATCTTGTATCCCCGAACCCGCTCCAAAACAGGGACTTGACGCAAGAGGTGGCAAGGGCGCTCGGGCGATCTGCCTTTATTCCGGTTCCGGCCGTTGTGCTACGGCTCGCCCTCGGTGAGATGGCTGAGGACCTCCTACTTGCTAGTTGTCGGCTGAGGCCACAGCGGTTGGAGGATTCAGGCTTCCGATTTGGAGATCCGGACATTGCTGTGGCACTGGCGAACCTGTTCAACCGATCTGGCTGAGGTGCAGAGCCACTTGGGTTTGTAGAAGGCGGTCTACGCCCTCCTCAGAATCGGTGCCGGTCCTCCACGAGGGAGGAGAGCCGACGGAGGTTTCCTCGCCAGATCGCCTTCAGAACGGGTGTGGATCCGATGCTTGTGAGCCTCCCGCCGATCCACCAGGGGAACGTCAAGGTCTCCTCCCAGGAGAAGTTGGTATCTGACGGGCCTGCCTCCTGGAGAGTGAATCGACCACTGCCTGAGACCAGGCCTCGGTGGGCTACACCCATCACCCTCTCCTCGATCCACTCTGTGATCTCCATGTGGTCGATTGTGCGGAACGGTCCAATTTTGGTTACGCAGTCGAACGTTGTGCCGACGCCTGAAGAACAATCCGACGTGACGGTGATTGATTCGGCGTCAACCATCCACTCGGTGTGGGTCCGGACGTCGGCCACCATCTCCCAGACCAACTGGAGTGGAGCGCGGATACAAACCTCGATCTTGATGCGGGGCACAACGTGGTTCCTCTAGAGGTAAAGGGTTTCGATGACACCAGGAATGGGCTGTTCTTGAGTCAGTAGCGGTCAGGGTATGTAGTGAAACTCCCGACGGGGCTGTCACCTGCCATCGGCCATGCGGTGGCCAATATTGTCGACCTGTCCATCGGCGTTGACGAGCAGAGCGTCGTTGTAGTGGCGTCCGCCCAGGTGGTGGCCGGCTGTCTCCGGGGCGAAGCCGACCAGTACCGAGATGCGGTGCGGGCCATCGGACGACGTCGGTGGCAGCGAGGCGTGCATCAGGTCCGAGTAGTGGAGGGTTACATCACCCGCTCTGATGGGCAGGCCCACACCCTTGGGTGCTGCCACGTCTGTCCCGTCCACGAACGGGAAGCCACCCTGGTGCGAGCCGGGCAGGAACCGCAGTTCGCCTGCCTCAGGCGTCCCGGTGGTGAGGCAGATGGTGAGCACGACGGACGGGCAGTTCAGGGCATGGCCGCCCATGCCGCAGTCACGGTGCCACGGCAGGTCCGCGAGCCCTTCGGCCATGTCCGGACGCTTCCACAAGATGGTCACCAGGTCGACGGCCTCAGGGCCGTCGGGAACTTTGGGGACCAGCGTCTCGTCAGCTGTGGCGACCACCTGGCGAAGCCGCCGGTCGTTGGTCAGCACCCGCAGGTTCGGCCTGCTAGCGGCCCGGAGCACTCGGGTAAGAGCCTCGTTGCCGGCGGCGTCGCGTCCCCACCAGGACGTCATGTCCCCCGGCCGGGCCTCTTCGGCGAGGATGGCAGCGTCTTCGAGCATGGCCTCCACCCGGTCGGCGTCGAAGACACCGCGGACGTACAGGTAGCCGGCCGTCCGGAGGAAGTGTCGGGCCGTCTCGCCATCGTTCCCGACCTCGTCGATGGCGAATGCCCGGGTGGTATCCAACGGTTCTCCGTCTAGGTCCCGTAGGTCGACGTTGTCGGGGTCGAACACCGGAAGGCCGTGGAAAAGGGCCCGGAGCCCGGGCTCCCAACGCATGAACCGCAGCGGGTTCCCCACCGGGACCGATGCCCGGTTCGAGTAGAGGAGACCGGGGGCGGTGTCTAGGTCCGACACGAGGCCCAGCCAGGCGTCGAGGTCGATGGCGACCACGGCATCGGCCGTCGCCTCGCCTTCCAGGAGCTCCACGGATCCTGCGTCAGGTACGTAGGTCCAGGAGCCGGCCGGCGTGCGTATCGCCAGCGTCCCGAGGTCCGCCAGGTCGGCGAAGGCCAGGGCGCCATTACCTGCGGCGACCCGCGCCGGGAGCAGGGCGGTGTGGAAACGGCGGAACGACTCGACGTCGGCGGCCAGGGGCGGCTCGTCCATGTGCCGACCGTAGTGCCAGCCCGGTTTCTGGAACGACGTCGATGTGCCACGATGCCGACGTATGACCGGACGGCCCCCACGAGACGAGACGGAAGCCGACCGACCCATCGGCCCGCCGACACCCGTCGACCGCCTGTACGCCATTGTCGAACAGGGCCTGTGCACCGGCTGCGGCATCTGCCAGTCGGTGGCGGGGCCCGAGGTGGTTCGCGTGCATAAGGTCGCCAACGGGTACGAGCGGCCGGTTGTGGTTGGCGACCTCGACCACTCCACCGTCGACCGGATCTACGAGGTCTGTCCTGGCACGCGGATCGAAGGGCTCCCTGATCGACTGGTCGAGGGATCGACCCACATCGATCCCGTCTGGGGGCCGTGGCGGCGCATCGTGCGAGCCTGGGCTGCCGATCCGGTGGTGCGCCACGAGGGCTCCACCGGCGGGGTCCTGACGGCGCTGGCCATCTACCTGCTGGAAAGCGGCCGGGTCGATCTGGTGCTCCACGCCCGCCCGTCGACGACCGAGCCGACCTTCGGTGAACGCCACATGAGCTTCACCCGTGCAGATGTGATGGCCGGTGTCGGCGCGCGCTACGGCCCGACGGCTCCACTGGTAGACGTAGGCGAGGTACTCGAGATGGGTCTGCCATTCGCGTTTATCGGCAAGCCGTGCGATGTCGCGGCCCTCCGCAACCTCGGCCGCCACGACCCGCGGGTGGACCAACTCGTCCGCTACATGCTCACGCCTGTATGCGGTGGCTACATGCCTCCGGCCGCCACCACCGCCTTCCTGGGGAGGATGGGCGTCGACCCTTCGGAGGTCACCGGTCTTCGCTACCGGGGGCGTGGCTGCCCGGGCCCGACCCGCATAGAGACGGCCGACGGGTCCACCGAGGCCCACTACCTCGACTTCTGGGGAGAGGACGAGAGCATGTGGATGCTCCCGTGGCGCTGCAAGGTGTGCCCCGACGGCATAGGTGAGGCCGCGGACCTGGCGGCAGCGGACACGTGGCCGGGCGGTTCACCCACCCGGGAGGAGAGCGCCGACGACCCTGGGACCAATGCGGTGGTCGTACGTACCGCAGCAGGCCTGGAACTGTTGGAGGCCGCCGAACGAGACGGCGCTCTGGTGGTCGAGCGTGACGCCACCCCTGAAGAGATGTCCGACTACCAGCCGCACCAGGTGCGAAAGAAACAGGCCGTGGCGTCTCGCTATCTGGGCATGCTCGACGAGGGTCGGATCGTGCCGGTGACGGCTCGGCTGCGCCTCGACGAACTGGCCGCAGCCATGCCGGCCGAGGAGCAGGCGAGGCAGCGGGAGGGAACGCGGGTTCGGATCGGTCAGGGAAAGGCCACCGAGCCCCGACCCGAGGCGGCCCGTCCGGAGGTACAGGGGGAGTAGCCCGCCCGGTGGGTCCGATACGCGCCGGGACCGCCACACTTCGTGCATGTGTAGGTCTGGTCGTTCATCATCCAGGTGCCGCCGCGCTAGCCGCCCATCCGGCCATCCGGCCAGGGTGCCCAGGAGCAGCACGGGTACCACCTCGAACATGACCATCCCGGCCACGCCGATACCCGAACCGGCAGCGGTTCCTAGCCGAGGCCCGGTGCACCGGCGTAGGCGGGCAGGGCCGGCTGCCCACCCAGGTGTGCATACAGGACCTTCGAGCCGGGCGGGATCGAACCGTTGCGAACCATGTCGATGAGGCCGGCCATCGACTTCCCTTCGTAGACAGGATCGGTGATCATTCCCTCGGTCCGGGCCGCGAGGTGGATGGCGTCGATGGTCTGTTCGTCAGGAACCCCGTAGGCGGGCCCCTCGTAGCCGGCCAGCACGGTGATCTCGTCGTCCTCCAGGTCCCTGTCCACTCCGATCCGTTCAGCGGTGGCCATCGCGATCCGGGTGACCTGGTCGATGGTCTGGTCCAGGGTCCCCGAGGCGTCGATGCCCAGGATCCGTCGGTTGTGGCGGCCCTCCAGGGCGAACCCGGCGATCATCCCGGCGTGGGTCGAGCCGGTGACCGTGCAGACGATGACGTGGTCGAAGAACACGTCGTGGAGGGCTTCCTGGACGGCGACCTCCCGGGCCCAGTTGGCGAACCCCATGCCACCCAGCGGATGGTCCGAAGCCCCGGCTGGGATGGCGTAGGGCTTGCCACCGGCGGCCTCCACCGACTCAAGGGCGCGGTGCCAACTGTCCCTGATCCCGATGTCGAATCCGGCCGGGTCCATCCGGATGTCGCCACCCAGGATCCGGGTCAACTGGATGTTGCCGACCTTCTCGTAGGACGACTCCGGCCAGTCCACCCAGCCTTCCTGCACCGTGACGGCGCCCAGGCCCAGGTGTCGGGCCACCCCGGTCACCTGGCGTGTGTGGTTGGACTGCACGCCGCCGACGGAGACCAGCGTGTCGCAGCCCTGTTCCAGGGCCTCGGCCACCAGGTATTCCAGCTTGCGTACCTTGTTGCCGCCGAAGGCGATCCCGGAGTTGCAGTCCTCCCTCTTGGCCCAGATCTCCACCCCACCGCCGAGGGCCTCGCTGAGGCGAGGCAGGGGGTGGATAGGTGACGGACCGAACAGCAGCGGTACGCGGGGAAAGTCATCAAGGCTCACGGGTACTCCGATCCTGGGGGTGCTGTGGAATCCCACAATGGCATGTCGCCCGGCCGACCATCGGACCCGTCCTCGACCATGATCCGGGGCCGGTGCCTGTGCGGGGCTGACCGCTTCGGCGGATGGCCAAATCCGGAGGCGACATGCTCCTGCAGCGCCCGCACCTGCTCAAGCAGTTGGAGGAGGATGCCAGCCGCTCGCTGTCCATGCTCGGTGGGCTGGAGGGCCTGGGCCGTTCGATCATGGTCGGACTCATGCCGATCGTGGACCTCGAGGTCCTGGAGACCAGGCAGGCCGTGACCAACGCCTACCTGGGAGGCGGCTGCCTGGCCCTCCTCTGGCTCTACACCTCGGTCGACGAACGCCTGCTGTTCATCGTGGCTATGGGCACTGCCCTGATCTCGTCGCTCTTGTGATGCTCGTAGCCCCATTCTGGGCCTACTGCCTGGTGGTGGCCGTGCTGTGCTTCGCGACCGCCGTCTGGGTCACCTTCCCTACCCACGCGGATCTGAGACAGCTCCGCCTTCATGGGCAAGCCGAAGAAACCATGCCTGCACGAGCGGTCTCCGCCCGGGTGGTCGGCCCCGGTCAGTTGGTGAGGACGTCGAAGACCGTTCCGAGCTTTCCGCTGCCGTCGACCTTGTAGAGGTCGGTGTAGCCGCAGGCCGCACAGGCCACGAAGTCGAACTTGTGGTTCTGGTGGTTCAGGAAACGACTCAGGCCGGAGCCGGTCGTCCGGATTGATCCGGTCTCGCATTCGGTGCCGCCGCACTTCGTGCATGCGTAGGTCTCGTCGGTCATCATCATTTCCTATTCGTAAGTTCCGAGGTAGGGGAGGCTGTTCTCAGGCCGTGGCATCGCGCTGGGCAATGAGGCGCTCCAACGGGCCGAGGTCGAACGGATGGCCGGTTCCCACCACGATGTGGTCAACGCCCAGGTCGACGTAACGGCCCACGTCCTCGACGTCATCCGGTCCTATGGACACCGTGCGCTCGATCTCGGACGGGTCACGGCCTACCTTTTCGCACCAGTCGTCCAGGATCGCGGAGAGCTCACCGAAGTTCTCCGGCGGCCCGAAGCAGTTCCACGCATCGGCGTACTCCGCCACAAGTCGCAGCGTGATGGTGCGCCCGGAGCCACCAATGAGTAGCGGCATCGGGCCGACCGGCGGCGGGTTCAGGGCTGCCAGGCGCTTCTTCATCCTCGGAATGTCGGCCTCCAGGCGGCGGAGTCGACCGGCCACGGTGCCGAACTCGTAGCCGTACTCGTCGTAGTCCTTCTCGAACCAGCCGGCTCCGACCCCCAGGTACATGCGGCCGCCGCTGAGGTGGTCGAGCGTGCGCGCCATGTCGGCCAGCAGCTCCGGGTTCCGGTAGGAGTTGCCCGTCACCATCGTTCCGAGCATGGCGTGCTCGGTGTCGGCCGCCATGGCCGACAGCAGCGTCCAACCCTCGAAGTGGGTCGCCTCCATGTCGCCGAACAGCGGGAAGAAGTGGTCCCAGATCCAGATCGAGTCGGCGCCCATGGCATCGGCCCGACGCCATGCGTCGCGCAGTTCGGCCACCGACGTGGCTTGTGGCTGGAGCTGGCATCCCACCTTGAGTGTCATGCGGGGCATCATTGCCCATATGGAACCCGATGGCGAAACAGCAACCACCAGGGCCCGAAGAGGTCCGCTATCGGTGGTGGAGGCCGGCGATGTGACCGCACCGCCATCATGGACAGGGCCTGTCGTATGCCGGGCTGCGGCTACGCGGCGGCCTCACTCGGCGAGACCGACCACACGGCCGACCTCGGCCGCATACACGTCCCCACGCTCGTGGTCGTGGGTGAGCACGACCGGGTCTGCCCGCCGGCTGATTCCCGGGTGCTGGCCGACGGCATCGACGGTGCCGTCTGTGTCGAGGTGCCCGACTCCGGTCACCTGCCCAATCAGGAATGCCCGGAGGTATTCAACCGGATCGTGGGTGACTGGCTGGAGGGGCTTCCGGTCTGATCCTGCGCCGACCGCCGGTGGGTCAGGCGCTTTGCGCCCACTCCTCGGCGCTGTAGCGGGCGATGTGGTCCAACACAGCCTCCACGTCATGAGGTCCGACCGTCGGGTTCATGACGAGCAGTCGGAAGGTGTTCAGGCCGTGCACGGGCTGAAAGCCGAGGAGTGCCGTGCCCTCTGACTGCATGCGGGCCTTCACCCGTGGCGCCAGGCGGTGGAGGCGTGATCTGTCAGCTTCAGAGAGGGACCCGAGGTCGAGTGGTCTCAGCTCCGGCGGCACCCAGGCGAACACGATGTTGGTGAAGCCGGTGTCGGCAATCGTGGCGAACCCGTCGTCAGAGGCGCTGATAAGGAGACGGGCGAAGTCGGCCATGGCCACCGCATGGTCGATCCTCGCGGCGAACCCCGCGTCGCCGTGGGCCTTCCAGGCAAGCCACAGCTTCAGGGCGTCGACCCGGCGGCCGCACTGGAAGGTGCGGTCACCCGAGTCCCATTCGCCGAACTGCTTGTCGGGCTGGAAGATGTAGTCGGCTCCCGTCGAGAAGCAGGCGGCCAGGCGCTCCGGCTGACGCACCAGGAGGGCGGTGCACTGCTGGGTCATGCCCATCATCTTGTGGAGGTTCCAGACGAACGAGTCCGACCGCTCCACGCCGGCCAGACGGTGGCGGTGGTCAGCAGAGAAGAGGGCCGAACCGCCGTAGCAGCCGTCCACGTGCATCCAGATGTCGTATTCGGCCGCCACGTCGGCCACCTCGTGCAGCGGGTCGAAGGCACAGGTCACGGTGGTGCCCGCCGTGGCGACCACGGCAAGTTGCGTGCGGCCCGCCTCGAGGGCGACTTGCACAGCGGCTCGAAGAGCCCCGGGTGCCATGGCCCCGTCGGCATCGATCTCGACGGCGATCACGGCATCGGTCCCGAGACCGAGCAGGGAGGCCGACTTGCCGGTCGCGTAGTGGCCGGATGCCGAGACGAACACGGCCAGCGGCTCGGGGCCGGCACCGACCGTCACCAGATCGGGTTGCAGGCGGTGCCGGGCCAACTGCAGGGCATACAGGGTGGCCATGGAGCCACCCGCACAGAACAACCCCGGAGGCAGGGGGTCGGGGGCTGCCCCACCCGGGGTCGCTACCGGGTAGCCGGCCAGGTGGGCCAGCTTGGTGAGCAGCGTCGCCTCCATAAGGTGGAAGACCGGGGCGATCTCGAAGGTGGCTGTCGCCGTGTTCAGGGCTGCGGCAAGCCAGTCGCCGACCACGGCCACCGGGTCGGCTCCGGCGAAGTTCTGGTTCATGAACCGGGGGTGGTTGGTCCGGACGGAGTGGTCCACAACCGTCCGGGCTGCTGCCACGATGTCATCAGGACCATGGGCGGGAGCGTCGTCGCCAATGGCCAGCCCGACCGAGTCCTCGAACGCAGCCACCAGCTCGGTCGGTGTAGCGAACTGCACCACCGGGTCGTCACCCGAAGGCGGGTCGACCACCAGATCCAGCGCCAGGGCCGCCAGTCGTTCGATCAGCGGATCGCTCATGGGTCTCCCGTGGGTGGGCCGCCCTGTCGGGCGGGCATGACGTCATCGAACGTGTCCAGATCGCGCAGCGTCGGGAAGCAGCGCCACCACACGACGACGACGGCCAGGGTGGCCACGCCACCGAACACGACGGCACCGACCAGCCCCATGAATGCTGCGGTCAGGCCGGACTCGGCGGCGCCCAGCTCGTTGGAAGCACCGATGAACACGTTCTCGACAGCCAGCACCCGACCGCGCATGTCCTCGGGGGTCGCAAGTGGCACGAGGGTCAGGCGAACGAACATGGACACGGCGTCTGCACCGGCCAGCACCACGATGGCCACGAACGCCACCACGAAGTTGCTGGTCAGGCCGAGGCAGATCGTGCCGAGACCGAAGACGGCGACCATCCACAGCAGCCGTCGGCCGAGGTGTCGCCGCAGCGGACGGATCGAGAGGCCCACGGCCACGATCCTGGCCCCGATGCCCACCGCTGCCCGCAGCCAGCCCAGTCCCACCGCGCCGACCCCGAGACGATCCTCGGCGATGGCCGGGAGCAGGGCCACAGCCCCGCCGAACAGGACGGCGAACAGGTCGAGGCCCATGGCGCCGAACAGGATCGGGCTGCGGCGGATGAACCGGAGGCCCTCGAAGGCGTCGTGTGCCGCCTGGCGGGCCCCCGAGGTGAGCAGCCGACGGACGTCCGACGACGGTACGAACAACACGATGGCGAAGGCCAGCATCAGGGCGATGACCGCCAGCATGTAAGGCAGCGACTCGTCGGCCACGAAGGCGAAGCCGAACACCACCGGGCCGGCGATCATCCCGGCCTGGAACGCCACCGTCTTGAGCGCTACCACCCTGGCGACCACCTCCGGCGGCGAGAGGTCGATGGGTAGCGCCCTTCCGGCCGGTGATGCGAAGGCCCGGGCCACCCCGAAGAACACGACGATGGCGAAGATCGGGGTGATCGATGTCGGGTCGGTCCGTGAGTAGAGGAACAGGAGAAGCGAGGCCACCGCCTCGCCGACCAGGGCCACGGCCAGGACCTTCCGGCGATCCAGTCGATCTGCGATCGAGCCGGTGAACGGGGCGAGTACGGCAACCGGCAGGAACTCGGCCAGGCCCAGCAGTCCGAGGTCGAGTTCGCGACCGGTCAGGTCGTAGACCTGCTTGCCGATGATGGTGATCTGGCCGATCACAGCGAACGAACCCAGGAAGAACGTGATCAGCAGGACCTTGACCCGCAGGGGGATCTTGACGGTCTCGGCGCCACTCATCGGCTCTGCACCTCAGCCTGCCCCACCGGGCGGCCTCCGTTGCCGTCCGACGAAGCAGCGGTGCTGCGCGCCGACGAACCGACGGCCATGAGCCCGACCGCCACCAACACCGCCCCGACCGCCATGGGGCCCGTGAAACGCTCGCCGAGCACCAGCAGGCCGAGTAGCGCGGCCACCACGGGTTCCACGAGGCTCAGCGTCGTCGTCTCTGCCACCGGGACCCTGGCCAGTCCTCTCCCATAGAGGGCGTACGCCCCGGCCGTGGCGAAGAGCCCGAGGTGCAGGATGGAGGCGGTTCCGCCGGCGGTGGCCACCCAGGACACATCGGCCCTCATCAGCAGTGGAAGAAGCAGCACGCCGGCTCCCGTCAGGGCCACGGCCATCACGGCTGCGGGCGGGTGTCGGGCGACCACGTCCTTCGTGGCGTGGGCGAACACCGCGTAGCTCAGCCCGGCGCCGAGCGAGAACAGTGGTCCGACCGGGCCCGTATCGGCTCCGCCTGTCGGGGCCGCCACCAGGACAACGCCTCCCACGGCCAGCGCCGTCGCAGCGGTCCATCGGAGGTCCGGCAGACCGCGGCCAAGCAGCGGACCCAGGAGCCCGGCGAATACCGGGGCGCTGGCCATTGTGACGATGGTTCCGACGGCGACGCCGGCCCGGTCGGTTCCGCCGAAGAAGAAGGGCTGGTAGGCAGCCATGGCGACGGCAGCCACCAGCATCGGTCGCCACGGCAGACGCTGCCCACGGAGGCCCCTGTACGAGAAGGCCAGCAGCGCCGGTCCACCGATGAGCAGACGCAGGGCACCGACGGCGGTTGGATCGATGCCGTCCGGACCCAGGGCCTGTGCCGTGCCTGTGGTCCCGGTCAGGACCATGGCCGCTGCGATCAGGAGGGGCCCGGTGAGGTGCCCGGACCCTCGGGTTGTGGTCAACGGCTGTCGAACCGGCTGGCGAAGGACGGCTTGCGGCCCGGCTGGGGCGGAATGCCTGGTTCGCCCGGGTAGTGCTTGGTATCGGGAACTACCGGCCGTGGTGGCTCGGCAGCTAGCCAGAGGCGGAGCAGGTGGCGTCGCTGCCCGGGTTCGTTGACGAACCCTGTCCGGGCGTGGAACACGGTGAAGTTGTTGGCCACCACCGCCTCACCGGCCGCCATCGTGAAGTCCAGCGCCAGGTCGGGCCTGTTGGCCGTCTCCTCGAGCACCCTGATGGCCTCGCGGTCGGTGTCGGTGAGAACGATGGATGGGTCCTCGTCGGCTGCGATCTCGACGTACTCGCGGACGTATCGCCCGCTGACCAGCCCATCGCGTTCGCTGAACACCGGGACGCGGTGCGCTGTGATCGGATCGTCGTCCGGGCCCTGTTCGCCGAACCGGTGGTAGCGGAAACCGCGGGCCAGCACGGCCAGCAGGTCGGGTCGTTCACGGCGGATCACCTCGAAGACCGAGAGTGAGCTCACGAATCGGCTGACCCCGCCGGTGATCGCCGGCTCTATGCACAGGAACAACAGCAGGTCACCCGGGTCGGAGTGCGGTGAGAGCTCCGAGCGGTTCCGGTAGGCCCGGGCGTGAGGGTCGGCGTCGGTCATGTTGATGACGTGGCCGAGTCGCTCGCCCATGACGCTCTGGGACACGGCCCGGCCCAGGCGCAGCCCGATCCCCCAGAACATGAGGGATATCTCGTCGACCGTGCACCGTTGCACCGGGAAGCCCCGCAGGAGGGCGATACCGCGCCCGTGCAGCACCTCCGTCCGGAGGCGGTCCACCAGCGGAGCCAGGGCCCCCAACGGCAGGTCGTCGGGACCGGCGCTGACAGGGTTGATGCCATCTGCGGCCAGCCGGTGGGCTGCCGCCTCCAGTTCGGCGAGGTCGTCGGCCGGTAGGTCCATTGCAATGGCGTCGGTGTCGGGGACGTCGGTCCTGTCCCAGAGGTTGGCTGGCGGAACAGCCACGAGGTCCAGTGCCATGGCGTGGAACCTACGCGGTGACGGGTGTCGGTTCCGGTGTCCGCCCGGTGTCGCCGGCGACCTAGCGTCGCCACATGGAGCAGGTCCCTGTGGTCAACATCGCTGCGCCTTCCGCCACCTCGCTGGCGGCATTGGACGCTGCATGTCGCGACCACGGGTTCTTCCTGCTGGAGGGCCATGGCCTGAATGACCTGGTGGACCGCACATGGGACGCCACCCGCCGGTTCTTCTCTGCCGGAACGGGTGTCAAGGAGCCGATCCGCCGGACGGCCGACCGGGCCCTGGGGTGGTACGACCGGGAGCTCACCAAGCGGACCCGGGACCACAAGGAGGTCTTCGACTTCATCGATCCAGACCTGGTGCTTGACAGTCCGATGAACCGCTGGCCCGACGGGCTGGACGGGTTCGAGGACACCATGAGGGACTTCTTCGATGCCTTCGCAGTGCTAGCGGATCGAACCACCGGGCTGGTGCACGAGACCCTCGGCCTCGATCCGGAGACCATCGAGGCCTGTGCCGGTGCGCGCTCCACGAGCACCGTCCGGCTGAACCACTACACCGTCGGCGATCCGGTGCCGGAGGCCGAGCGGGCCGGCCTCAACGAGTTGGGTCCCACTGCACTGGGCGCACACACCGATCCGGGGGTCCTCACCCTGTTGCTCCAGGACGACTGCGGCGGGCTCCAGACCCAGACCCGGGACGGAGCGTGGCTCGACGTCGAGCCACGCCCGGGCACCGTGGTGGTGAACCTGGGCGACACCACCCAGGTGCGAACCAATGACCGTTACAGGGCGGCCGTCCATCGGGTGGTGCCCATGACGGACTCCGACCGGTATTCCATTCCCCTCTTCTTCAACCCGCGTAGAGATGCCGTGGTCGAGCCGATCGGGTCGCTGGTCAACGGCGCTCCCGCATTCCATCCGTTCACGTGGCGGGAGTTCATTGCCGGTCGTGCCGAGGACAACTACGCCGACCTGGGGGTGGAGGACATCCAGATCGACCGTTTCCGGGTGGCCTGACGGGCCCGATCGGTAACCGGCTGGTCCGGACCGGTCCGGGTCGGTAAGGATGGGGTGGTGGAGTTCAGGACGACCGATCAGCTGCAGGCCGGGCTGGCCGAGGTGGAGCGCTCGCCGATCGACAACGGCACCCTGGAGCTGATTGTCCGGCGACCGGCCGTCGATGAACGCGAGGTCCTGGACGAGGCGGCACTCGGTGTCGCCGAGGGTCTGGTGGGAGACTCCTGGAACCAGCGGGGGAGCTCGCGGACCGGCGACGGCGGACCCCACCCGGATATGCAACTCAACATCATGAACAGCCGGTTCCTCGCTCTCATTGCCGGTGATCCGGAACGCATGGCGCTGGCCGGGGACCAGCTGGCCGTGGATCTCTCCCTTGGCTCCGACAACCTTCCACCCTGGTCCCTCCTGCGGATCGGCGACTCGGTCATCGAGGTGACCGACCAGCCTCATACAGGTTGCGCAAAGTTCACGAAGCGGTTCGGCCTGGATGCCTTCCATTTCCTGAAGACCGATGTCGGCCAGGCGATGAACCTGCGGGGGATCAACGCCCGGGTCGTCGTGCCGGGCACCATCCGGCGGGGTGATCGCATCACGGTGGAGCGACCGGCCGGCTGACCGGCGGAGGCCCGCAGCGGGCTGCACACGTCGCGACCCCGGTGCCCTCGTAGCCTCGCTGCATGCGCACGGCAATCGTCACCGGTTCGTCGAGCGGGATCGGCGAGGCCCTCTCGTTGGACCTGGCCCGATGGGGCTGGAGGGTCTTCGGCTTCGACCTGACGGCCACCGACTCGCCCATGACGTCCTCGGACCTGGCCGGGTTCGGGGGATCGGTCGAGTCAATGATCGTGGACGTCACGGACCGCCATGCGGTGGAGGTGGCGGTGGCCCATGTGCTGGAGGTCACCGGAGGCACGCTCGATGCCGTTGTGGCCAACGCCGGGATCCGGGAGGCCGGTGCCTTCGAGGAGACGCCCGCCGTCGATCTGAAGCGACTCTTCGACGTCAACCTGGGGGGCGCCATGCACCTCACCCGGGCCGCCCTGCCGGCGCTGCGATCCACCCCGGATTCCCGCATCGTCGTCGTGTCATCCGCCGGTGGGCTCTCAGCCCTTCCCGGCCTGGCTGCGTACTGCGGGTCCAAGTGGGCGTTGGAGGGCTGGGCCGAGTCGCTGGCCCACGAGATGGTTCCCCTCGGCGTGGGCGTGTCGGTTGTCGAACCGGCGTCGGTCCAGACCGGGCTGTGGGACGCAGGGACGATCCACGGCGACCCGGACGGTCCGTACGCATCGGTCGTGCAGGCCCTGGAGGACGGAGACGACCGGGCCTGGGCCCGGGCACTGGACCCACACAGCGTGTCGGCCACCATGGTCGCCGTCGTCGAGGGTCGCCGCGGTTTTCGGCATCCGATCGGTCTCAGCGCCCGTGCCCGCTTCCTGGCCAGGGGCGTGGTCCCCGCCGGTGTGCAGCGACTGATCATCGGCAGGCTCACCCGTCAGGACCCCCCGGTGCGGTCACCTCGCCGCCCCGACGGGGTGATCATGGTGACCGGCTGCTCATCTGGCTTCGGCCTCCATACCGCCGTGGAGCTGGCCCGTCGGGGTAGGCGGGTGGCTGCGACCATGCGCGACCTGTCGCGTCGTGGCCCGCTGGATGCCGCTCTGGCCGAGGCGGGGGTGGCCGACCGGGTGGAGGTCCTGAGGTTGGACGTGACCGACCAGGCCTCTATCGACGAGGCAATGGCGGTGGCCGACTCGTGGGTCCGTCTGGCCGGAGACGTGGGTCGGCTGGTGGGCCTGGTCAACAACGCCGGGGTGCTCGCCGTCGGGCCGTTCGAGGAGCTGCCCCCCGATTCCGTCGACCTGGTGCTCGACACCAATCTCCACGGCACGCTCGCCGTTACCCGGGCGGTGCTGCCCCGCCTACGCGGCCACGGCGGTCGCATCGTGTGCGTGACCAGCTCGAGTGGCCTCGGAGGCCTGCCAACCTGGTCTGCATACGCCGCCTCCAAATGGGGGGTCGAGGGGTGGGCCGAGTCGCTGGCGTTCGAGGTGGGGCCACACGGCATTGACGTGGTCCTGGTCGAGCCGGGCGCCTTCCCGACCGGGATCTGGCGCGACGATGCCTGGCACGGTTCGCCCGACGGCCCTTACGGCCCTCTGGTGGAGGCCATGGCTGCGGCTGATCGTCGGGCGGCTGAGTCCGGAGGTGACCCGAGAGCGGTAGCCAGGGTCGTGGCACGGGCATTCGATGCACGGTTGTCCCGCACCCGCAGGCCGGTTGGACGCGGAGCATGGCTGCGCTGGGCCGCAAGGGGTGTCGTTCCGTTCGGCGTCCAGCGCAGGGCCGTGGCCCGCATGGTCGGCTGACCGGCCGGGGCGCCAGACTCGACTCCATGGACTTCGACCTTCCGCCGGATGACGATCCGCGCCGCCTCGACGTACGGGCGTGGCTGGCCGCCAACCCGGATCCGACCGGCCGGGAACTTCACACGGCTGGCTATGTGGTTCCCCACTGGCCGGCCCCCTACGGCATCGATGCTGATCCGATGCAACAGGTGCTCATCGACGACGAGTTGCGTCGGGCCGGCGTCCGACGTCCCGAGAACCCGATCGGCATCGGCTGGGCGGCGCCGACGATTGCCATGGCCGGGTCCGTGGAGATGAAGGCCCGCTACCTGGATCCGATCTTCACCGGCGAGGAGTTCTGGTGCCAGATGTTCTCGGAGCCCGACGCCGGGTCCGACCTGGCCAACCTGGCCACGAGGGCGGTCCGCGACGGCGACGAGTATGTGGTGAACGGCTCCAAGATCTGGACCAGCGGCGGTCACATGGCCGACTTCGGGATCCTCATTGCCCGCACCGATCCTGACGTGGCCAAGCACAAGGGCATCTCCTACTTCGTCTGCCCGATGGACCTGCCCGGCATCACGATGAGCCCGATCGTGGACATGACCAGCGCACACTCGTTCAACCAGGTGTTCTTCGACGACGTGCGCATCCCGGCCAGCCTGCTGGTGGGCGAAGAGGGTGATGGCTGGCGCCTCACCCGTGTGACCCTCGCCAATGAGCGCGTCTCGCTCTCGTCGGCCGGTTCGTTGTGGGGAGCCGGGCCGTCGGCCGAGGACCTGCTGGAGCTGGTCCGACTTGCCGGTGGGACATCGGATCCGGTGGTGCGCCAGCGCCTCTCCTCGCTCCACTGCGAAGCCGAGGTGCTCCGCCTGAACCGGTTGCGCACCCTCAGCGCGCAGCTGGCGGGGCGGGAGCCGGGATCGGAGGCCAATATCCAGAAGGCCATGGCCGACGACCACGGGCAGCACGTCATGGAGCTGGCCAAGGACCTCGCCGGGACCTCGGGGATGCTCGTGGGCTCAGGCCCTGCAGGGAGCCTGGATGCATCCAGGGCGGAGGGCACCACCGAGAACCGGTTGATCACCGGAGAGTTCCCGGACGTGTCGTCGATCTGGCACTACGGATACGTCTTCTCGCCCGCCCTGACCCTGGGGGGCGGCACGTTCGCGGTGCAGCGCAACATCATCGCCGAACGGGTTCTGGGCCTGCCGCGCGAACCCGATGCCCAGCGGGGGCTCTCATGGTCCGAGGCCAGGGCGTCGGAGAGCCACGCCGGCCGCTCCTCATGAAGGCCGGGGACCTCACCACTCCGACGCTGCTGGCCGATGTGGCCGTCCTGGACCACAACCTGGCCACGATGTCGGCAGAGCGTCCGGGGCCTGCGCTACGGCCGCATGTGAAGGCTTTCAAGGCCACCGCTCTGGCTGCCCGCCTCGCCGCTGTCGGCCACACCGGGTTCTGCTGCGCCACGATCCGTGAGGTGGAGGGCATGGCCGCTGCCGGCCTGGGCAGCGACCTTCTCCTGGCCAACGAGGTCCTCGATGCCCGCAGGCTCGGCGCCCTGGTCCGGTCAGGCACGGCCCGCGTAACCGTGGCGGTCGATTCGTCGGCCACCATTACCGCAGCGGTGGCAGGTGGGGTACGCGAGGTCCTCGTTGACGTGGATGTTGGAATGCCGCGGTGTGGCTGTGACCCGGCCGATGCCGGGCGCCTCGCCGACGAGGCCCGCTCCGCCGGTCTGGAGGTCCGCGGCGTCATGGGATACGAGGGTCACCTCCAGCACGAGGTGGACCGTCAGCGCCGCGAGCGTCGTGTGGGTAGGGCCATGGAGGAACTGTCCAGGGCCCACGCCGACGTGGGCGGCGAGGTGGTGTCCGGTGGGGGGACCGGCTCATGGGACTGCAACCACGTGGTGACCGAACTGCAGGCCGGGTCCTTCGTCCTCATGGACGGCGACTACGCACGTCTGGACCTTCCGTTCCGGGAGGGGCTTGTGCTGCTGACCACCGTGGTGTCGGTCAGCCCCCGGGGCCACGCTGTGCTCGACGGCGGCTTCAAGGCGCTGGCCATGGACAGCGGTGATCCCTCGCTGGTGGGCGACGGCGAGGTCTGGTTCTGTTCTGATGAGCACACGACGGTGGGAGGAGCATCCTGGACGGTGGGCGACCGGGTCGCCCTGCGGCCCGCCCACATAGACCCGACGATCGCCAAGCACGAGGTAATCCACCTCGTCGACGATGCCGGGGCCGGTGGCGACGCCGAGGTGCTCGAGTCGTGGTCTGTGGACCTGCGGGGCTGGTGAGCAGGTGAGCGGTATACGAAGCGACGGTTCCTGGCGGAACTGGGCCGGCAACCAGCGCAGCCGACCTGTGCGGGTAGCGCGGCCCACCTCCGAGTCCGACGTCGTGGACCTTGTCCGCGAGGCGGCCACCGATGGCCTGGGGGTCCGGGTGGTGGGTGCCGGCCACTCGTTCACCGCCATTGCCAGGACCGACGACGTGCTCGTCACCCTGGACGACATGACCGGGATCGTGGCCGTCGAGGAGGCCACGGGGCGTGTACGGGTGCGTGCCGGTACCCGGCTCTCCAACCTGAATCCCCAGCTCGACGCGGTTGGCCTGGCCATGTCGAACCTCGGCGACATCGCCTACCAGTCGGTGGCCGGCGCCATCTCGACGTCCACCCACGGCACGGGCCTGGGCTTCCGGTCGATCGCCGCCGACGTGGTCGGCCTGCGGTTGGTGACCGCCGACGGAGCGGTGCTGATCCTCGACGACGACCACGATCCGGACCTGCGCGATGTGGCGCGCGTCGGCCTGGGTGCGCTCGGCGTCGTAACCGAGGTGACGCTGCAGTGCGTGCCGGCGTTCAACCTCCACGCCGTCGAGGAGATCCTGCCGATCGACGAGGTGCTGGCGGGCTTCGATGCCTTCGCCGAAGACACCGACCACACCGAGTTCTTCTGGATGCCCCACACCTCCAATGCCCTGCTGAAGCGAAACACCCGGACCACCGAGGCGCCCCCTCCGGCCCGCAATGCCCGCCACGCCATGAAGCGCCGCTGGAACCGGTTCAAGAACAAGGAACTGCTCGAGAACGTGGCCTTCGGGGCGCTGAACCACCTGGGCCGCCTCCGGCCGTCGCTCATCCCGAGACTGAACGGCCAGGTGCTGGCTGATGCGGGGAGGGCCGAGTACCTGACGACCTCGTACGGCGTGTTCGCCTCGCCCCGGCGGGTCCGCTTCTACGAGATGGAGTACGCCGTGCCCCGCCAGCACGGCCTGGAGGCGTTCCGGAGGGTGCAGGCGCTGATCGACACCCTGGATCGTCCGATCAGCTTCCCGATCGAGTTCCGGATATTAGGCGGTGACGAAATTCCGCTATCGACAGCAGCCGGGCGGGATTCCTGCTTTATCGCCGTCCATGTCTTTCGAGGAACGCCGTACGACCAATATTTCAGAGGGG
>JAAZXC010000023.1 GCA_014240365.1 Acidimicrobiales bacterium
GGGGTGAGGGCTGTGCCGCATGTGGCAACCGTCCGCTCTACGCCAGCCAGGTGGCTGGCGGCAAGGGCACGACCCTCCGCCGATCCCAGGTCGCCGCGACCCAGCTCGCGATCCACCCGGAACTCCAGGAAGGGGCGTGCGTCCTCGATCGCCGCCCGTAGCGCATCAGGGTCGCTACCAGCCAGGTCGCCGGGGTCGCTGCCCTCGGGCAGGTCCGCCACGGCGAACCTCAGGCCGAACTCCTCTTCCCACTCGTAGACCCGTTCCGCGGCCGCCTGCCCGGCCCCATCGGCATCGAACGCAAGGACGACCCGCTTTGAGAAACGGGCCATGGCCCGGGCGTGCTGAGGGGTGAGGGCTGTGCCGCATGTGGCAACCGTCCGCTCTACGCCAGCCAGGTGGCAGCCGATCACGTCCGTGTAGCCCTCGCAGACCACCAGCTCGTCGATGCGGCTGGCCTCCGCCTTCGCCCAGTTCAGCCCGTAGAGCACCTGGCTCTTGGAGTAGAACTCTGCGGCGTCCGAGGTGTTCTTGTACTTGGGTCCCTCGCCGTCCGGGAGCTTCCTCCCCCCGAAGCCAATGGCGTTGTCCTGGGCATCGAAGATCGGGAAGAGGATCCGGGCCCTGAAGAAGTCGTACTGACCGCCCCTCTTGTTGATTCCGCCAAGGCCGGTGGCCGTCCAGTCCTCATCGGTCAGGCGCAGGTGGCGTGAAAGCTCCGACCACTCGTCCGGAGCCCACCCGATGTTGAACCTCCGGGCGACATCACCGCCGTAGCCGCGTGATCGTAGGTAGTCGCGTGCCGGACGGGCAGCCGGATCCTCCAGGAGCCTCTGGTGGTAGAACTCCACCGCCCTGCCGACATGCCCCGCATGCTCCCTGCGACGGTTTCGGCTCCGACCCTCATTGCGATCCGTGTAGCGCAGGTTGATCCCCGCCTTGGAGGCGAGGAACTCGACAGAGCCGGCGAAGTCCAGGCCGAGCGCCTCGCGCACGAAGTCGATGGCGTCACCCTTCGCCTGGCAACCGAAGCAGTAGTAGACGCCCTTCTCGGCATTGACGGAAAACGACGGGGACTTCTCACCGTGGAACGGGCAGAGCCCCATCCACTGGGAACCCTGCTTCTTGAGCTGGGTGTGCTCCGTGATGACCCGGATGATGTCGGTCTCATCGCGGACACGCCTCACGTCGTCGTCCACGATGCCCATGGGCTGAACGTACCACCGGCCTCTGGCCGGCTTTCCGGCGAACCATTCCATTTCCGGAAACTGATCCCGGCAACCGGGATGCTCAGGCGTCGAGAGCGATGAGTGCCTGGGCCACGGCCAGCCGGGCTACCGGCACCCGGAACGGCGAACACGATACGTAGTCGACTCCAGCCGCCACGAGCAGGCTGATGGATGCCGGATCCCCGCCGTGCTCGCCACACACGCCGACCTCGAGGCCCGGGTGGGCCAACCGTCCGGCCCTCGTAGCTGCCGCCACCAACGGAGCCACCGCACCCGGATCCAACTCCTGGAACGGATTGGCAGGAAGCAGGCCCCGGGAGAGGTACTCACCCATGATCCGCTGCTCGACGTCATCACGGCTGAACCCGAACACCATCTGCGTCAGGTCGTTGGTGCCGAACGAGCAGAAGTCCGCGTGGCGGGCTATCTCACCGGCCAGCAGGGCGGCCCTCGGCGTCTCGATCATCGTGCCGACCATCGGGGGATCGACAGGATCAACAGCGGTGATCTCGTCAAGCACCCAGCCCCGGACCAGCTCCAACTCGGCCGCCGTTGCCACCAGCGGAAGCATCACCGCCGCATGCGGATGGGCCCCGGACTCCCGCAAGTCAGCCATGGCGGCCAGCAGCGCACGTGTCTGCATCCGGTACAGGCCCTCGCGCATCACCGCCAGACGGATGCCACGCTCGCCCAGCATCGGATTGTGTTCGGCGCCCAGCGGCGAATCCCCACCGAGGAACTCGTGCAGGGGTGCATCAAGGAGTCGGACGGTGACCGGCAGGGGCGCCATTGCCTCCAGCACCGCAGCGAGGTCGATGCGCTGCACGGCACCCAGTTCCTCCAGCGCCGCCGCCTCCTCGTCCGTGTCCGTCGCCAACAGGAACCTTCTGATCACCGGCAGGCGGTCGCCCAGGAACATGTGCTCGGTGCGACACAGGCCGATTCCCTCGGCGCCGAAGGCCCTGGCCCTGATGGCGTCGTCAGCACGATCCGCGTTGCCCCTCACACCGACCCGGTCGCCGCGCACCTCGTCTGCCCATCCCAGCAGCACGTCCAGTTCGGGAACCTCGGCGGCAGCAGCCACCCCGGCCGCCCCGGCGAACACCTCGCCGGTCGTGCCATCCAACGAGATGGGTGAACCCTCCTCGATGAGGCGACCCCCCACGGTGACGTGGTCACCGGACACGATGAGGTCGGTCAGGCCCACCACTGCTGGCACACCCCAGCCACGTGCGACGACGGCGGCATGGCTTGCCATGCCGCCGCGGGCCGTCACGATGCCCTCGGCCAACTGCATTCCGATCTCGTCGGCCGGTGTCGTCTCGTCGCGTACGAGTACAGCAGGCTCGCCACGGTCCTCCGCGTCCAGGACCGCCTCGGCTGTCAGGCAGAGAATCCCGCTGGCGGCACCCGGGCTGGCCGCCACACCGGTTCCCAGCAGCTCAAGGTCGTTTCCGCCCTGCATTCCCGCATGCAGGAGGGCTTCGACCAACGACGGGGGTACGGCAGCAACGGCAGACCAGCGCGCTTCAGCGCTGTCGGCCGTCACGGCATCAGCAACCAGCCGTCGAAGGTCGTCCGGGTGCTCCACGGCCTCAGTCTGGCCCGCCACCTGGGACACAACCGTGCCGGGAGGCCGGTTGCGGTGGCCCGACAGGACCGTCAGGCCGGCAACCGCCCGGCCAGGTAGTCGACCAGGCCATCGATCGGCACCCTCTCCTGGGCCATCGAGTCCCGGTCCCGGACCGTCACCGCCCGGTCATCGAGGGTGTCGAAGTCGATGGTCACGCAGTACGGCGTACCGATCTCGTCCTGTCGCCGATAGCGCCTGCCGATTGCCTGGGTCTGGTCGTAGTCGCACATCCAGTGCGGCTGCAGAAGCCCGAGGACCTCGTTGGAGGGGTCGATGAGCTCCGGCTTCTTGGAAAGCGGAAGGACGGCCACCTTGTAGGGCGCCAGGCGGTGGTCCAGGCGCAGCACGGTCCGGACGTCGTCATTGACCTCCTCCTCGTCATACGCGGCCATCAGGAACGCCATGGCTGTGCGGGTCGCCCCGGCCGCCGGCTCTATCACGTGGGGCACGTAGCGCTCGCCCGATGCCGGGTCGTGGTACTCCAACTTCGTACCGGAACTCTCGGCGTGGCGCTTCAGGTCGAAGTCGGTGCGGTTGGCAATGCCCTCCAGTTCGTCCCAGCCCCACGAGAACTCGAACTCCACGTCTGAGGTGCCGGTCGAGTAGTGGCTCAACTCGTCTGCGTCGTGCTCCCTGAGGCGCAACCGATCCACGGGCATGCCCAGGTCCAGGTACCAGTCCATGCGGGCCCCACACCAGTAGCGGTACCACTCGTCGGAGTCGGCGGGCGGCACGAAGAACTCCATCTCCATCTGCTCGAACTCGCGGGTCCGGAACACGAAGTTGCCGGGCGTGATCTCGTTCCGGAAGGACTTGCCGATCTGGGCGATACCGAACGGCGGCTTCTTGCGCGAGGTGTTGAGGACGTTGGCGAAGTTGACGAACATGCCCTGGGCCGTCTCGGGCCGGAGGTACACCTCGGCTGCGGTCTCGACCATGGGGCCGGCGTGGGTCTTGAACATGAGGTTGAACTCACGTGCCTCTGTGAGCGATCCGGACTTCCCGCACGACGGGCAGGCATCAGGGTCATCCAACTTGTCCTGGCGGTGTCTGGCACCACACTCTCGGCAGTCGACCATCGGGTCGGAGAAGTTGGCCAGGTGGCCTGAGGCCTGCCATACAGCCGGCGGCGACAGGATCGAAGCGTCCAGGCCGACCACGTCATGACGCAACTGCACCATCGTCCGCCACCACTGCTCCTTGACATTGCGTAGGAGGAGGACGCCGAGCGGTCCGTAGTCGTAGGTGGAGCGGAAGCCGCCGTAGATCTCGGCTGACTGGAAGACGAACCCCCTTCGCTTGGAGAGGTTCACCACCTTGTCGAAGAGCGTGTCGTCATTGGGAAGCATGGTCGTGCAGGGTACCGGGGCACCCCGCGGCGAGCGCCGACGAACCGGCGTGATCCGGGCCAGAATGGGTCGGTGAACCTCATGGAGCGACTCAGGGGCGGTGGCGCAACCACCAACGACCCGACGGCCGTCGCCGCACGTCGCTTCGTGGCCTGGATCCTCGACAACCTCTTCCTGGCGATCATCGTCCTGATGATCCACCGCAGCGACGCGGCGTTCCTGGACGAGGCCGGAAACCTGACCATCAACCCGTCAGTGATCTGGACCGCGACCCTCCTCACGGTCATCAACCAGGTAGGCCTCACGATGGCAACCGGATTCAGCCTCGGCAAGGCCGTCACCGGCTTACGGGTCGTGAACCGTTACGACGGTGGCCTTCCGGGGTTCCGTGGCGCCGCCGGTCGGACCCTTCCGTGGGCGATACCCATACCGTTCATCCCGATTATCGAGGCTGGCCTGGTCCTGGCCAGCAGGGGCCATCGCCGGATCGGCGACCGGATCGGAGCGACGCTGGTCGTCGACCGTGGCTGGGCCGGCCAGCCGTTCTTCGTCCCCGGATTGGACGACATACCCAGCGGCGACCAGATCCCGGGCGACGACCTGATCTGAGCCGGCACGAAGGCCGACCGGGGAGTTCAGGCGTGGTCCAAGACCCGTCGGGACCGGAGGCGCCTCTCGAGGTGGTATTCGGCTACCGCCGTGGCCAGGGCGTCGACCTCCCTGCAGACGCCGGGATCCGTCACCTCCAGCGCTTCGGTCAACCCGCCTCCCAGGATTGCACGCAGCACGGCCAGGGCCGGTTCGCTGACCGGTCGCCCCCGCCGGCAGTTGACGCACAGGGCCCCGCCCTCGGCAATGTCGAGGGCCACCAGGGATTCTTCGGCTCCACAGCGCAGGCAACCGTCCAGGAGCGGCGCCAACCCCTCGTTGGCGAGCAGCTTCAGGTAGAACGCCGGCACTAGCAGCAACGATGGTCGCTCATCGAGGATCCGCAGTGCACCCAGCAGCATCCGATAGCGACGCTCGTCGGGTTCCCGGTCGAGGCTTACCACGTCGACCACCTCGAGTAGCGCCGAAGCATCCGCGAAGCGATCGGGGTCCAGGCGCAGAGCCTCGAAACGGTCAATGGTCTCGGTCTGGGTGACTATGTCGAGCTCTCCCCTTCCGGCGAAGAGTTGGGCGGCGACATGGCTCGTCGGTTCCAGCCGGCCGCCGAATTTGCTCCGGGTCCTACGCACCCCCTTGGCGACAGCGCGGACCTTGCCGTGCCCGGCCGTGAACAACACGACGATCCGGTCGGCCTCGCCCAACCGCCAGGTACGAAGCACAATCCCGTCATCGCGGTACAGGCTCACCCGAGGGTTCCTGGGTCTCCGTCGGCCTCACCCACGCCGCCGTAGCGCCGGTCGCGATCCTGGTACTCCTTGATCGCCGCATACAGATGCTCCTTCCGGAAATCGGGCCAGAGCGTCTCGCTGAAGACCAGCTCGCTGTAGGCAATCTCCCAGAGCAGGAAGTTGGACACCCGGTACTCGCCGGAGGTCCGGATCACCAGGTCCGGGTCGGGCATCTCGGGGTCGTAGAGGTGTCGGGCAATGGTCTTCTCCGACACCCTCCTCACCCCCGAATCGACGATCCGCTGGACGGCATCGACGATCTCGGACCGGCCGCCGTAGTTGAACGCGATCGTGAACGTCAGGCCGGTGTTGTCCTTCGTCAGCTCAGCGGCCTCCCTCATTCGCCTGACCAGCCGACGCGGAACCCTCCGGTCCTGTCGACCGATGAACCGGATGCGGATGTTGCGCTCGTGTAGTTCCTCCTGACGGTTCAGGAGGATTTCCTCGTTGAAGCGCAGGAGGAACTGGACCTCGTCGACCGGCCTACGCCAGTTCTCCGTCGAGAAGGCGTAGACGGTGAACCACCGGACGCCCAGCTGGTCGGCGCCGTCCAGCACCTCGAACAAAGCCTGTTCGCCGGCCGTGTGGCCCTCGGTCCGCGGCAGGCCACGCTGCTGCGCCCACCGTCCGTTGCCGTCCATCACGCATGCGATGTGGCCGGGGATGCGGTCCCGATCGAGGTCCGAGGAAATCACGGCACGAAACTACCCGGCACCACCGATCCCCCGGTGCCGGGCCGGCGACCGTCGGCCCGTGGGCGTAGGGCCGGCCCTATCCTGCGGCCCGTGGCATGGCTTATGAGTAGGGCTGATGAGCAGCGCTGACGAGGCGGCGATCGCCCTGGAGGAGGTCTGCGGAGCCCTCCCTGGTGGCGGCGAACACCGCCCGGGGCAGGAGGCGATGTCCCGCCGGATCGCCGAGGCGATCGAGGAGGGATCCCACCTGGTCATACGGGCAGGTACGGGAACCGGGAAGTCACTGGCCTACCTGGTGCCGGCCATCCTCTCTGGACAGAGAACCATCGTCGCCACCGCCACGAAGGCCCTCCAGGACCAGTTGGCCGGCAAGGACCTACCGTTCCTGGTCGAACACCTCGGCCACCAGTTCAACTTCGCCGTCCTGAAGGGTCGCTCCAACCACGTCTGTCGCCAGCGTCTCGACGAGGTGGCCGAGTCCGAAGCCCAGCAGGCCCTCGATGGGCTGGCCGAGACGGCCAACGCCGACGAGTTACAGGCCATTGCCGCCTGGGCTGACACCACCGAAACCGGCGACCGGGCCGACCTTCCCATCCAGCCCACCCCCGCCACCTGGGCAGCCGTCAGCGTGGGCTCGCACGAGTGTCCCGGCGCCGTCAAGTGCCCGAGGGGTGGGGACTGCTTCTCGGAGAAGGCCCGCTCTGCGGCAGCCGGGGCCGACGTGGTCGTCACCAACCTGCACCTGTACGGGATCGACGTCGCCACCGACGGCATGATCCTTCCGGAACACGATCTGGCGATCCTCGACGAAGCCCACCAGACCGAGGACGTCCTGGCCCAGGCCTGCGGATTCGAACTGCGGGGTGGTCGCTTCACCGCCCTGGTGCGCAACGCACGCTCGATCCTGACCGGATCCCGGGCTATCGAGGACGTCAACAACCTGGTCGGCCATCTGGTCGACGCCCTGGCCGGCCACGTGGGCCGAAGGCTCGTACCGGCCGACGACGGGGATCTCCGTAGCGCACTCGAACTCGCCCGGTCCCGGCTGGCCGGTCTCCGGTCCGAGCTGATGAACGTCCCGACCACTGGCCCAGGCGACGTGGCGGCGCGTCGGGCACGTGCCCTCCAGACGCTCGGCACGCTCTCAGGCGACGTCGACGCTGCGCTGAACCTGGACGGTGGTCCCATGCCCGGGGCAAAGGTGGCGTGGGTCGAGGGCCGAGCCGATCGACCGGTGCTCCACGTTGCTCCGGTGGAGGTCGGCGAGGTGCTCAACCAGAAGCTCTGGGGTGACCGCACTGTGATCCTCACCAGCGCCACGGTGCCGGCCAACCTCGCCGACCGCCTCGGCATGACCGACCACCCACACAGGTTCGAGGACGTCGGCAGCCCGTTCGACTTCGATCGCCAGGCGCTCCTCTACTGCGCCACCTCGCTCCCCGACCCACGCGAAGCCGACTACAGGGCCGCCTGCCACGACGAGATCGAACGGCTCGCCGTCGCAGCAGGCGGGCGGATGCTCGCCCTCTTCACCAGTCGACGGGCCCTGGATGAGGCCGTCGAGGCGCTCCGGGACCGGCTCCCGTGGACGGTCCTGCACCAGGACGACCTTCCCAAGCCGCTCCTCATGGCACGCTTCGCCGAGGACGAAACGAGTTGCCTCTTCGGCACGAAAGGGCTGTGGCACGGCATCGACGTTCCCGGCACAAGCCTCTCGCTGGTGGTAATCGACAGGATCCCGTTTCCGCGTCCCGACGATCCATTGCTGAGCGCCCGGCGAGACCTGGTGGGTAACGGGGCGTTCCGGGAGATCGACCTGCCGCGGGCCGCCACCGAGCTGGCCCAGGGTGCTGGGCGCCTCATCCGTACCGGAGACGACATCGGCGTCGTAGCTGTCCTGGACAGGAGACTCGCCACGAACAGGTCCTACCGCTGGGACCTGTTGGAGGCCATGCCACCCATGGCACGTACGTCGGATCCCCAGGAGGTCGTGTCGTTTCTGGAGGGCCTACGGAGATCCGCCGAATAGGCGCTGACCTCGGTCAGTAGCCGAGCCGATCCAGCGCCCGGGGGCGACGCTGCCAGTCCTTGTCCACCCTGACGACCAGCTCCAGGAACGCCCCCTCAGGCAGCTGCTCCCTGGCTGCGATCCCGACCTGCTTCAGGACGGCGCCCTTCTTCCCGATGACCATCCCCTTCTGGGAGTCACGCTCCACGAGGATCTCGCAGCGGATCCGGGGCCACTCCCACTCGGTCACGCGTGTCGCAATGGAGTGCGGGAGCTCTTCGCGCACGATTGCCAGGAGCTGCTCGCGTACCAGCTCGGCCACCCAGAAGGCTTCGGGCACGTCTGTGACCATGTCATCCGGGTAGAACTGTGGCCCCTCGGGGAGTCGACCCACGACGTGCTCCAGCAGCGCATCCACACCCTCGCCGGTCCTGGCCGAGATCGGGAAGTACTCGTCGAAGCCGAACTCGCTGGCCTTCAGCAGCTGTTCAGCCACACGGTCGCGATCAACCCGGTCCGCCTTGTTGACCACCATGACGGTGCGTTCCGCCGGCAGACCGGCAGCGACGAACCCGTCACCCCTGCCTATTCCGCCGTCACCATCCACGAGGAACAGCACCACGTCCATGTCGCCGAGGGTGGCCCGGGCCGTCCTGTTCAGCCTCTCGCCCAGCAGCGTCCGGGGCTTGTGAATGCCCGGGGTGTCGCAGAACACCGCCTGTACCCCGGGGCGGGTGAGCACCCCGCGGATCTCGTTGCGGGTGGTCTGCGGCTTGTCGGAGACAATCGTGACCTTCTGCCCCAGGAACCGGTTCAACAAGGTGGACTTGCCGACATTGGGTCGACCCACAAGCGTCACGAAGCCCGACCGGTACCCGTCCGGCACCTCACCGATAATCGGGCTCATGTCGACTCCCCCGGTCCGTCGATCCTGACACTGGTGATCCTCCGGCCCTCGACCTGCTCCACGCCGAATCGACGACCGGCCACCTCGATACCTTCGCCGACGACGGGTACGTGGCCGAGGGCGTCGAAGATGAGGCCTCCGACCGTGTCCCAGTCGCCGGCAGGCAGGGTCTCGCCCAGAAGGTCGTTCAACTCGTCGATCGGCATCCGACCGTGGACCCGCAGTCCCCCACCGGTAAGCGGCTGGGCAATGGGTTCGGCCTGGTCGAACTCATCCTCAATCTCCCCGACGACCTCTTCGAGGAGGTCCTCCATGGTCACCAGCCCGGCGGTCCCGCCGTGCTCGTCGACCACGATGGCCAGGTGGTACCGGTCCGCCTGCATCTCGCGGAGGAGGTCGTCGGCCTGCTTGGTCTCGGGAACGAATCGCGGTGGTCGGGCCAACCCGTTCACCGGAACGTCGTCCCTACCCTCCAGGTGGGCTCGCATCAGGTCCTTTGCATGGAGGACACCGATGATGTCGTCCAAGCCGTCACCGTTCACAGGCACGCGGCTGTGGCCGTTGCGGGCGGCAACCGCCATTGCCTCAGCGACCGTCAGATCCGCTGCCACGCATTCCATGTCCGGTCGCGGCACCATCACCTCGCGAACAAGCGTGTCGCCGAAGGCGATGACCGACTCGATCAGGTCGTGTTCGTCGGCATCTATGGACCTCGACGCCAGGGCCCGGTCGGCGACGGCCAGCAGTTCCTCCTCGGAGACCACCGGTGCAGCTGTCCGGAGCGGGCGCGGCAGCAGGCGTTCGGCCAGACCCACCAGACCAAGCGCCGGCCACCGGATAGGCAGGATCCGACCGATGGCGAGGGCAAAGGGAGCCAGTCGTAGGACCAGCCGGTCGGTGGATCGCAACGCAATCGTCCTGGGCAGCACATCAGCCAGAGTGAAACCGACAACCAGCAACACCATCAGGGCCACACCAGCCCACCCGGCACCGTGGTCACCGGCCACCAGCACGGCCAACAGACCGGCGGCGGCGAGGCGAAATGCCATCAACAGGAACAGCACCGGTCCAAGGCCGCGCACACGGTCGTCCAACAGGCGGAGCAGGTCCGCGCTCCGGTCGTCGGTCTGCTGGCTGTCGCCGTTGGTTCCGGTCAGGACCTCGGCCCTTGCACGGCGAATGTGCAGGATGCTGGTCTCGGTGGCCACAAGTACGGCGCTGGCTGCCATGAGCAGCCCGACGACGAGGAGGCCGACCCCGAGGCTCACGGTCGGACCATCCCGTGGCGCTCCAGGTGTTCCCTCTCGCGGGCCTGCATCACCTCGGTCTCGACAGGCCCGGCGTGGTAGTGGCCCAGGAGGTGCAGGACGCCGTGGACCAGGAGCAGCGAGAGTTCGGTGTCAAGGTCGCCGGCGTGGGTCGGTGCCTGGCGGGCTGCCACCGACGGGCAGACAACCACGTCGCCCAAGAGCACGGGGATCCCATCTGGAACCAGCGCCGGGTCGTCGACCGGGAAGGCCAGCACGTCGGTCGGGCCCGAGCCACCCATGTGCTGGCGGTTCAGGTCTTCAATCGCCGACTCGTCCACGAAGTGGATGTGCACCTCCAGTGGTCGACCGGAGAGCCCTTCGTCGGCGAGGACGTCGGTCACCAGGCCGGCGCATCGGTCCAGGTCCACGGGGTGGTCCGGGCCGCCGGATTCCCTCTCGTCGTCCACGATCACCGTCGGGCGCTCTGAGACGGGCCCGTCACCATGCCCGGGGGTCATCGTCTGGACCCCTTACCGCCCGACCTACGCGTTCCAGCCCGCTCGTAGGCCTCCACGATGTCCTGGACTATCCGGTGGCGGACCACGTCGATGGCTCCGAGCCTCACGAAGGAGAGCCCGTCGATCCCGGCCAGCATCGGCTCCAGTCCTTCCAGGCCACTCCGCCCGTCGGGAACGTCCACCTGGCTGATGTCACCGGTGACCACCACGCGCGACCCGAAGCCGACCCGGGTGAGGAACATCTTCATCTGCTCCGGAGTGGTGTTCTGGGCCTCGTCAAGGATGATGAAGCTGTTGTTGAGGGTGCGCCCCCGCATGAACGCCAGAGGTGCCACCTCGACCAGCCCACGGTCCAGAAGGCGCTGAGCGGACTCGGAGTCGACCATGTCGAAGAGGGCGTCGTACAGCGGCCTGAGATACGGGTCGACCTTGGCCATCAGGTCGCCGGGCAGGAACCCCACCCGCTCACCGGCCTCCACGAGCGGTCGGGTCAGGACAATGCGGTCGACCTGACCGGCCTGCAGGGCCCTGACCGCCATTGCCACGGCCAACCAGCTCTTGCCCGTTCCCGCCGGGCCGATGGCGAAGGTGATGATCCCTCCGGTCACGGCCTCCACGTAGCGCTTCTGACCAGCCGACCGAGCCCTTACAGGCTTGCCGCGCGCTGATCGCAGGATCTCGGTGGTGAGCACCTCGGATGGACGTTCATTCACCCGGACCATGTCGATCGTGCGGTCCAGGGTCACCTCATCAACCAGAAGGCCGCTCTGCAGGAGGGCTACCACCTCGTCGAACACCCGACGGACGGTCTCGGCGTGCAGCCCGTCGATGGTGATCCTGTTGCCACGGACGTGAATCTCGGATCCGGGGAATGCCCCCTCGATGCGCCGGAGCAGTACGTCGCTCTCGCCGACAAGATCCGACATGAGGTCGTTTCCGGGAACGGTGACGGTTACGGCGGTCGACTCCATGTGCGGTCATCAGGGTACTGGCACCGCCAGACAGGCGTCGCCGACACCGGCCACCGGGCGTTGCGGCCCAGACCAGGCCCACTACGGCTACGACTACCCTCCCGTCATGGTCGTGCCGCCGTCACCTCCGCCCGAAGGCCCGGCATCCGTGCCGGACAGGATCGACTCCGACGACGACCTCCGCCTGTTCGCCGCCCGTGCAGATGCGGAGGAGGCCGTGCGCCGCATAGGCCAGGAGGCCTGGCTCCGTCTGCGCACCGAGGAGTCGGGACATCTGGGGGGCCTGCTAGTGGACCTGGCCGAGCGTTCCGACGAGGTGACCCTCTCGTTGACCACGGGGATGCGTCGATCGGGCCGCATCGAGGCTCTGGGCAGTGACCTCGTGGCGCTACGCCTGACCGGTGGTGAACTCTGCCTCCTCAGTCGAGGCGCCATCACCGCCATCCGGCTTCCTCCCGGCGGCGCGGCCCTCGTCGGCGACCGCCCGGTGGGCGATGCCGTGGACAGGCTGGACCTCCGCTCGGCGCTGGACCGACTCGTGGCCGAACAGCCCGCCGTCCGGGTGACGGTGGATGGTTCCCCCGACCCCGTGCCCGGCACCCTCGCCCGTCTGGGCGTCGACCTGCTCATGGTGTCGTGTCCCGACGGCTCCACTGTGCACATACCGCTCATCGCCATCGTCGAGGTACACCTCACCGACAACTGAGAACCTGCGATCTACGGCGGCGCCCTTGGCCTCCAACCCGTTGACCTACCGGCGGAGACGGTCCCGGCCTCCAGCCGCCAGTCATCTGCCCTACCTGCGGCGTCGGCCCTTTCCCCGACCGCCCTTCTTCTTCCGGCGGAAGCGGCCCTTTCCGGCACGCTCGGCCTCGAGGTCGGCCACGACCTGCGGCCCAGCGGCGTTGATGATGTCCTCGGCAGCGTCCAGGAGGGCGGCGATGCTGCTGTCCTCACCCAGACCGGCGGGCTCGTCAGGGGTCTCCGGGGTGATGAGGGTCCCGTGGCTCCAGTTCACGTCAACTAAACGCCTGGCGAAGGACCCGCAGTTCTCAGGGCAGCGCCATGGCGCTTCCGGGGCCAGATCCAGGTTGCACTTCCGGACGGTGTCCCCGTTGGGGTAACTCCGGCTCTCGAAGTTCTTGCAGTCCTGGCGCATCGGCATGGGCCAAGTGTGCCCCGCATGGATCGTCGAGCGCGTGACCGTCCCCCCGGCCGGATGAGTCCGGACGGGCCAGGTCAGCCGATCGAACCCTCCATCTGGAGTTCGATGAGACGACTCCACTCCACGGCGTACTCCATCGGCAATGTCCGCGTGATCGGTTCAATGAAGCCGTTCACGACCATGGACATGGCCTGCTCCTCGGTCAGCCCGCGGCTCATCAGGTAGAAGAGCTGGTCGTCGGCGACCTTCGACACGGTGGCCTCATGGCCAATCACCGCATCGGCCGAACCGACCTCCATGTAGGGAAATGTGTCCGAGATGCTGTCGCCATCCAGGATCAGCGCATCGCACTGGACGTGGCTCTTGCAGCCGTAGGCATGGTCCTCGACCCTAACCAGACCGCGGTAACTGGTCCTGCCACCGTCCTTGGAGATCGACTTGGAGACGATCTTGGAGGTCGTCTCAGGTGCAGCGTGGGTCATCTTGGCGCCGGTGTCCTGGTGCTGTCCCTTGCCCGCGTAGGCAACCGAGAGCACCTCGCCCGAGGCCTTCGGGCCGGCCAGGATGACCGCCGGGTACTTCATGGTCAGCCGCGATCCGATGTTGCCGTCGATCCACTCCATGCGGCCCTCGGCCTCGACCAGGGCACGCTTGGTCACCAGGTTGTGGACGTTCGACGACCAGTTCTGGATGGTGGTGTAGGTGACCCTCGCCGACTCCTTGACCACGATCTCGACCACAGCCGAGTGGAGGGAATCGGTGCTGTAGACGGGCGCCGAGCATCCTTCGATGTAGTGCACCTCAGAGCCCTTGTCGGCAATGATCAGGGTCCGCTCGAACTGGCCCATGTTCTCGGCGTTGATCCGGAAGTACGCCTGCAGGGGCATCTCCACCTTCACGTCGGGTGGCACGTAGATGAACGACCCGCCGCTCCACACCGCCGAGTTCAGCGCTGAGAACTTGTTGTCACCCGGGGGGATCAACCGACCGAAGTAGGCCCTGACCAGTTCCGGGTACTCCCGCAGAGCCGTGTCCATGTCGCAGAATATGACGCCCTGTTTCGCAAGGTCCTCACGGTTGCGGTGGTAGACGACCTCGGATTCGTACTGGGCGGTGACGCCGGCCAGGTACTTGCGTTCCGCCTCGGGAATGCCGAGCTTCTCGTATGTGTTCTTGATCGACTCGGGCACCTGGTCCCAGTCGTCGGCGATCGACTCCGTCGGCTTGATGTAATAGAAGATGTTGTCGAAGTCGATACCCGACATGTCCCCGCCCCACCACGGCATGGGCTTGCGGCCGAACCTCTCGTAGGACTTCAAACGGAAATCCCGCATCCAGTCCGGCTCGCCCTTCATCCACGACATCTCGCGGATGACGTCCTCGTTCAGGCCCTTCTTGGGCTTGAAGACGTAGTTCTCCTCGTCGCTCCAGCCGAGCTTGTAGCGAGTCAGGTCTAGGCTGAGATCGGCTGCCGACATTGGATTCCTATCCCTCTGGACTGGTCATCCAGTGGTCTCCGACGGGCTGGCGCCCACCGGCGCTTCAGGGATTTCTCCTACGCAAATGGTAACAATCCCCGGGCCCGAATATCCGATACCCGCCAGCCGGGCCGACGATCACCCCTCCGACTCAGGCGTACCGGCGCCGCTGGCGGTCCAGCCAGCCCAGGAGGGTGGCGATGGCGCGGGGGTCGTGGCGCAGGTGGTGTCCGGCGCCGGCGATCATCCGCAGGTCGGCAGAACCGTGCCGGCCCGCGATTACGCGGGCATCCAGCGGCGGCACCAGCTCGTCATCGGTGCCGTGCACCAGAAGCAGGTCACGCTGGGCCATAGACGCCACCGCTCCCTCAGCGGAGATCTCGCTCAGAGCCGACGACCAGCGCCCGAAGTCCGGCGAAGCCCGCTCCATGGTCAACATCCCGGCATCGCGTGCGTGCAGTAGCAGGCGACGCGGGTTGGCCGCCCAGTCCGACCAGTCGGCGGGGGCGCCAAGCGCTCCCACCCCCATGATCTCGACATCCACCGCTGCGGCACATATCGCCAGCGAGCCTCCGCTGCCGAAGCCGACCGCCCACACCATGTCCACGTCCGGCTGGGACCTCAGGTCGGCTACGGCCGCCACCACGTCGTCGCGCCACCCATCCAGGCTGAAATCGCCTTCGGAGCAGTCCATGCCCCGGAGGTACGGCACCATTGCGACCCAGCCCATCTCGGTGGCGATTCGCAACGCCAACTCCGGGAAGGTGACCACCGAGTTGGCACCGCCATCCGGCCCGCTCGGAAAGCCGTGGCAGATGACGACACCGGGCAGACCCGTACCGCCCCCAGGTGGACGCTCCAGGTACGCGGCCAGCGTCAGGTCGCCGGAGGCGAACCGGTGGTTTTCGATGGCCTCACCAGCTCCGGCGGCCACCACCCGTGCGGTGGCCATCCGCTCAGTCGATCCTTCGTAGCGTCTCGCGGAACTGGCGGGCCCGCTCGACGTAGACCAGGGCGTTGATCATGTTGGTGTCTTCAGCGACCACGCCTTCACGGATCACCGCCGGCACACCCAGGGCCATGGACAGCGGCGGCACCACCTGCCCATTGCGCACTACCGCATTGGCTCCGACTATGGACCCACGGCCCACCACCGCCTCGTGCAGGACAACCGCGCCCACGCCCACCAGTGCACGGTCCTCGATGGTGCAGCCCTCCAGGTGGCACAGATGCCCCAGGGTGACGTCGGCACCGACGATGGTCGGCAGGTGGCTCGTGCAGTGGAGCACGGCGTTGTCCTGCACCGACGTACGGGCTCCGATGCTGATGCGATTGTCGTCGGCCCGGATCACCGCATTGGGCCAGACACTGGACTCCGGTCCGAGTACGACGTCGCCGATCACCACGGCAAGCGGGTGGACGTATGCGGTCGGGTCGATCTGGGGAACCCGGTCGCCCAGGGCGTAGACGGCCATCAGGCCATCGCCCGGTACTGGCCGTACCGACCCCCGAGGAACACCAGGGGCGAACCCTCGTCGACGTGTGAGAGTCCCGTTATCAGCCCCATGACGAATAGGTGGTCGCCGGCCTCGACCACCTCGTGGATCGAGCAGTCGATAGAGGCGAGGCATGACGGAATCACCGGTGATCCCGAAGCCGCCGGTACCCAGCCCGTTCCCTCCCACGGGTCCCCGTCCCTCCGGAAGAACGCATTGGAGAGGTCCTCCTGGGCGTCGGAGAGCACGTTGATGCAGAACGAACCGCTGGCCCGGATCAGGGGCCAGGTGTTCGAGTTCCTGCCCGGTAGGAACCCCACCAGAGGCGGGTCCATCGAAACAGAGACGAACGAGCCGATGACCATGGCAAGCGGCTCGTCGCCGTCCATGCCGGTCACCAGCGTCACGCCCGTGGGATAACGCCCCAGAACCTTGCGGTAGAGGTCGCCGTCGATCCCGTCTTCCACTCTCAGCCTCACTCCACCATCGTCATTGCGGTCCGGCCGGACGTTAGCGGGGAGACCCGGTTCCGGTTGCGCCCGGGATGTGGATCAGGAGGTGGTGACCGACGTCGCTGTCGGGTGGAGTTGGACCGTCCGGCCCTCCATCGCAGCGGTGACCGAGCCAATGTCCAGGTCGACCGCCCGTTCGACAGCCGTAGCCAGGATCCGGTCGATGGTTCCGTCGCAGTGCGCAGGATCATGGTGGAACAACACCAGTTCGGCGACCGCCGCCTGGTGTGCCACCTCGAGGGCGTAGTCAACGGTGCAGTGGCCCCAGTTGGACCGCTCGGCGAACTCCTCGGGAGTTAACTGTGCGTCGTGGATCAGGAGGTCCACGCCGTCGGCGAGTTCCAGCGCCGCCTCGGCCACCCTCTTCGGGTCATCCACGGGCTGCTGGTGGTCGCTGATGTAGGCGACGCTCACCCCACCCCAGTCGATCCGGTAGCCGAACGTGGTCCCCACGTGGGGAACCTCGCGGACCGTCACCCGGGCCGGCCCCACATCGAACGAACCGGGCGAGGTGTCGTGGAAGGTGATCTCACCCGGGAGGTCGTGGATGCAGATCGGAAAGAAGGGCGGGTTCATGAACGTGTCGAATGAGGCTTCGAGCGACCTGCCGGCCTCGACCGGGCCGTGGAGGTCCAGTCGGGAACCCTGACAGTGCAGCGGCGGGAAGAACGGAAGACCCTGGACGTGGTCCCAGTGCAGGTGGCTGAGCAGCGCCGTACCGCGGAAGGGCTTCTCGGTGCAGGGGTTGGCCACACCGTAGAAACGCAGTCCGGTTCCGAGGTCCAGCAGGATCGGCTCCCCGCCGGGTACGTCGATGACCACGCAGGAGGTGTTGCCTCCATACCGGCGGTTGTCATCGCACGGACAGGGGGTCGAACCGCGCACGCCATAGAAGGTGACGTCCAGAGAATCGTCCATCGGGGAAAAGGGTAGACAACCCGCCGGCCGCCTCCGCGGGGTTGTGACCAATCTCTCACCACCGCCTCCGGGCCGACACAGGCTCCACCGGCAATGAGCGCGAGACTCCGGACATGGCAGCCGACGTGGGGTCCGCAGGCATCTCCGACGGTTTCGTGGCCGTGGTGAAGGCCGAATGCCCGGCCTGCCAACTGGTGCAACCGGTGCTGTCGGACCTCGCCGACCGCCTCGGCCTGACCGTCTACACCCAGGACGACCCGACATTTCCCGAGGTGGCCGACTGGGTCGTAGACGACAGGGACCTGGCTGTCAGCTGGCACCTGGACGTCGATGCCGTTCCGACCCTCATCAGAATTCTGGATGGTGAGGAGGTCGCCAGGATCGCTGGTTGGGACCGCGAGAGGTGGGAGAACCTCACAGAGCTCGACGGCCTCGGACCCGACCTACCTGTCTTCAAACCAGGCTGAGGATCCCTGACGGTCGATCCCGGGCGGATCGACGAACTGAGGGCCCGCTACTCCGGCTCCGGCCTCACATCTCGGCAGGTACAGATCGGTGCCCTCGAGGACGAAGCCGAGGCCATGTACGACCGCGGCTGGTCCGATGGCCTGCCGCTGGTGGCGCCGACCCGGGAGCGGGTTCTCCGGATGCTGGAGGGCACGTCGCGCTCTGGCGATGAGATCGTGGCGCTGATGCCACCGAACCTCGTCGAGTGCACGGTCGAGAAGGTGGCCGTAAATGCGGTGATGGCCGGTTGCCGTCCCGAGTACCTGCCGGTCGTCCTGGCTTCCCTCGAAGCGATCTGCAGCGACGAGTTCAACATGCACGGGATCCTCGCCACGACCATGGGGGTGGGACCGGTCCTGGTCGTCAACGGACCCATCGCCACCCAGATCGGCATGAACAGCGGCGTGAACGTCCTAGGCCAAGGCAACCGGGCCAACGCCACCATCGGCCGTGCCGTTCAGCTCGTCGTCCGCAACGTCGGTGGAGGCGCCCCGGGAGGCATCGACCGGGCCACCCACGGGAGCATGTCCAAGCTCGGCTTCTGCTTCGCCGAGGACGAGGTTGGCTCCCCGTGGACGACCCTGGCCGAGGATCGCGGCTTCGACCGTTCCCAGGGCGTCGTGACCGCGTTCTGCGGTGAAGGGCCCCGGATACTGCTCGACCAGCAGAGCCGGTCGGCTGAGTCCCTGATCCGGATGCTGGCCGAGGGCCTGCTTGCCAGCGTGTCGCCGCGTACTGTGATGGCCATGGACGGGCTGCTGGTCCTGTCACCCGAGCACATGGCCCGGTTCAGTGATGCCGGTTGGGACCGGCCACGCTTCATGGAGGAGCTCGGAAAGCTCCTCCTGGTGGAGACCGACACGATCCTGGCGGGCGCCGGCGGCATAGACGAGGGCCTGCCGGAGGGACTCGGTGGGCTGACCCTCCCGAAGTTCCGACCGGGAGGTCTACTGGTCGTCCACGCAGGAGGACCAGCCGGCCTCTTCTCAGCCATCATCGGTGGCTGGGTGAACGGACCGATGGGTAGCGAACCGACCAGCAGGGAGATCATCCGATGACCGAACCGGTGACAGTTCTGGACCCGACGGCCGAGGCCATCCCCACCCAACGGTCCCTGAATCCACGACCCTCGGGGCTGCACGGCCTGACGGTCGGGCTCCTGGACATCTCGAAGCCGAGGGGCGACGTCTTCCTCGATCGCATAGAAGAGGGCCTCACGGCGCAGGGAGCGAAGGTCCGTCGCTACGCCAAGCCCACCTTCACCAAGCCGGCCCCCGTGGACCTGCGCCACGAGATCGCCGCCCAGTGCGACGCAGTGATCGAAGCGCTGGCCGATTGAGGATCCTGCACGACGTGCAGTGTGCACGACATCGACGATCTGGAACGCCGGGGCCTGGTGGGGGTGTTCGTGGCGTCCGAGCCGTTCTCCGAGGCCGCCGAAACCCAGGCCGGGGCTCTCGGCCTTGACGTGGCGAGGGTCTTCGTGGCGCACCCGATCCAGGACCGCACGGACGATGAGATGCGGTCGCTGGCAGATGAAGCCCTCGATGCCCTGACCCGCGCCCTGACCAGCACACCAGCCGTCACGCAGTAACCGTCGGGCCGGTGCAGGTTGGCCAGAAGCGACACACCGACGACTACGGCCCGAGTCCTTGCTAGCGTCACCCGCCGTGGCGAATGCACCTGACCTCTCGATCGAACTGCATCCTGTTGGTGGCGAGGCACGCCCGTTGTCACAGTTCCTGACCACCTTTCCCCTTGCTGCGGTGGTCCTGGACCCGTTCACCCACGAGAGTTCCTGGCTGCTGGACACCGCCCATCGCATCCTGACCATCTTCCGCGAAGCCGACGTGCGGGTGGCCTTCCTGGTCACCGGAGCCGGCATCGAGGGTGCCAGCCAGTTCCTGGGTCCGCTGACCGACCAGATCCTCACGCTGGCCGACCCGGACCGCTCCATGGTCCGGTCCCTCGGCCTCGAAATACTCCCGGCGTTCGTGGCGATCCGCCAGAACGGGTCCATCATCGGAAGCGCCGAAGGCTGGGACCCCGAGGCCTGGCGCCTCGCTGCCACAGAGTTGGCCGACATGACCATGTGGTCACGCCCGGAGATTCCCGCAGCCGGCGATCCGGCGCCATACGCCGGCACCGCCGCACTGGGCTGACCCGCCGGCCACCGTGCACATCCGTGTCGGCTTCGGCTTCGGAGGGGTGGCACGCCCCGACGACCACCAGACCTTCGGCCACCTGGTCGACAATCTTGAACTGCTCGGATTCGACTCCCTGTGGGTGAGCGAACGGGCCGGTGGTGCCACGCTGGATCCGATGGTCGCAATGGCCTATGCCGCCGGCAGGACCGAACGACTCAAGTTCGGACCGGCCGTCATGGTGCTGCCCGGCCGCAACCCCGTGCTCTGCGCCAAGGCGCTCGCCAGCCTTGACCGCATCTCCAACGGTCGGGCTCTGCCGGCATTCGGACTGGGCATCGCCGACAACGCCGAACAACAAGCCTTCGGGGTGAAGCGCTCGGAGAGGGCCGCATGGTTCGACGAGGCACTCCCGCTGATCCGTCGGCTCTGGACAGAGGACGTGGTTGACCACCACGGCGAACGCTTCAGCCTCAACGGCGTCAGGATCCTGCCGAAACCGGTACAGGACCCATTCGAGGTCTGGTTGGGCGGACAGGCACCTTCGGAACTCCGACGGTGCGGCAGGCTCGGCGACGGCTGGCTTCCATCGTTCACCACCCCTGCGGCGGTCGCCGACGGGATCCGCCTGGTATCCGAAACCGCCACCGCCCACGGGCGATCCATTGACCCGGACCACTTCGGAGCCCTGGTCCCGTTCGTCCACGGCGCCATCCCGGAACGCTTCGCCCAGCGCCTGCGCACCCGCCAGCCGGACATGGATCCTGCCGAGGTCGTGGCAAGCGGGATCAGCGGCCTGCGCTCCCGACTCGAGGAGTTCGTCTCGGCAGGCGCCTCCAAGTTCGTGGCCTTTCCACTCGACGAGCCGGACGACTGGCACGCCACCGTCGTCGAGGTCGCCGACGAACTCCTGCCGCTGCAGACCTGACCACGCTGCCCACCGCCCGATGAACCGACCGATCGCCGTAGCACCCGACACCCGACCGGTCATGTACGAGGCCATGTGCCGCGCAGTCTCAGCGGCGGGCGCCTCTCTGGTGGAACCCCGGGAGGCCGAGGGCCTGATCTGGGCTGACCCGGGGCGAACCGAGGATTTCCCCGAGATCGTCGCCGACGCTGAGCGGCTCTCATGGATCCAACTCCCCTACGCCGGCATCGAACCGTTCGCCCACCACCTGGACTACCGCTGGACGTGGACGTGCGGCAAGGGCGTCTACGCCCCGGCGGTGGCCGAGACGGTGCTGTCACTCATCCTGGCTTTGGGAAAGAACCTTCACGGCTACGCGCGCATGCAGTCATGGAGCGGGCCCGAGGGGCGGATCCTGGCCGGCAGTCGGATCACGATCCTGGGTGGCGGCGGAATCACCAGCCACCTCCTGCCCCTGCTGGCCCCATGGGGATGCGATGTCACCGTGGTGAGGCGTTCGGTCACGCCTCTACCCGGCGCCAACCGGACCATCACATCGGCCCGACTCCACGAGGTGCTGCCGATGACCGACGTGCTGGTCGTGGCGCTGGCCCTCACCGCCGAGACGACAGGAATCATCGGGCGGCCCGAATTCGATGCCCTCCCCGATCGGGCCATGCTGGTCAACGTGGCGCGCGGCGGTCATGTGGTGACCAGTGATCTGGTCGACGCCCTTCAAGGTGGCCGGATCGCCGCCGCAGCCCTGGACGTGACCGACCCGGAACCGCTCCCGGACGGCCACCCGCTCTGGTCCCTGCCCAACTGCCTGATAACCCCGCACATCGGCAACACCCCCGAGATGGGGATCAGGCTCCTGGAGCCGTTCGTGGCCGACAACGTCCGCCGGTTCTGCGAGGGGCGCGACCTCCTGGCCGGCGTCGACGTCGCCCTCGGCTACTGAGGGCCAGGCCATGCCGAGTCCCGCCACCATCTCCGCCACCGTGCTGGCGGTCATCTTCGTGGTGGCCGCAGTGGCGAAGTTCCGGGATCCGGCGGCGACCCGGAGGTCCATGTCGAACTTCGGCCTTCCCAATGCCGGCCTGCTGGCAGTGGCCGTACCCGGGACCGAGATGGCCACCGCAGCCCTCCTCGTGGTGGACCCCCGTACCGGAGGCCCCTGTGCCGTTGCCCTCCTTGTGGCGTTCACCACCCTCATAGCGGGTCGCCTGCTGGCCGGGCATCGGGAGTCGTGCGGCTGCTTCGGCACGTGGCGGGTGCGGCCGTTGTCGTGGCGCGATCTGGTCCGGAACGCTTCGCTGATCACCCTCGGCGTCGCCGCAGCGTTCGGCTGAGGATCCCGGTTCCGAGAGCTGCGAGACCGACTGGTACCGTCTGCGGGCCCGTTCCGGCAGTCGCGGCTACACAACCCGCCGCTCGAACCCACTCCCAGAAAGCAGCACCCGTGGACACCCTCACAACCGCCCGACGCCTCGCCGGCCCGATCGGAAGCCTCGGAGCAAGGTTCATGCTGGATCGCACCACCTTCGGAAGGTGCGCCGATCTGGGCCTTCCATCCGGCATGGCCGGCTACGTGCAGGGCCGGCTCGGGGTCATGGGCGACGTCTCGGCCGACGAGGCCGCCGATGCCACCCGACTGGCCGTCGACTCGGCCACAGACCTGGCCAACGGCACCGACTTCGACGTACTCACCGCTGACGAGCGGGCCGAACTGGTGTCGGTCGCTGAGTCGGCGGTAGCCCACACCGCCTGAGGGCAGCCGCAGCCGGCCTGGACCACGGAACCAACCAACCCACCTCCAACGAAAGGAACCCCCTGATGGATGGCCTGATGATGGATACACCGCTGTCGCTGATCCATATCTTCGACCGCGCCACCCGCCTGTTCGCCGACAAGGAGGTGGTCACCGCCACCCCGACCGGACGCGAACGGGTCAGCTACGCCGAATGGGGTGAGAGGACCCGCCGACTCGGCGGCGTCCTTGACGACCTGGGCATCAGGGAGGGCGGTCGGGTGGCCACCTTCTCGTGGAACACCGCCCGCCACCTGGAGCTCTACTTCGCCCCACCGTGCAGCGGCCGGGTCTCCCACACCCTCAACCTGCGCCTCTTCCCCGAGCAGCTCAACTACATCGTGAACCACGCCGAGGACGAGGTGATCTTCCTGGACCACTCGGTGGCCGGCCTGATCTGGCCGCTGATGGATGGCTTCGAAACCGTCAGACATGTGGTCCTGATGGACGACGGCGCCCCAGCCCCGGATCACGATGCCGTCCGAGTCGAGGTCCACGACTACGAGGACCTACTGGGTGCGGCATCGGCGATCGACTGGACCCGGGTGGAGGAGAACCGGGCCGGATCGATGATGTACACGTCCGGAACCACCGGGAACCCCAAGGGGGTCGTCTACTCGCACCGCTCGATGGTCCTCCACACCTTCGGGGCCATGATGGCCGACACCCTGGGCATCAACGAACGCGACGTCATCCTTCCGGTCGTCCCGATGTTCCACGCCAACGCATGGGGCCTCGCACACGCAGGGGTGGCGACCGGAGCCACCCTCATAATGCCGGGTGCCGACCTCTCGGCCACGGCACTGGCCGACCTCATCGAGAGCGAAGGCGTGACCGTCGCTGCCGGGGTGCCCACGATCTGGATGGGCGTGCTGCCCGAGCTCGATGGCCGTGATGTCTCCGCTCTGCGGGCAATCCCATGTGGCGGCTCGGCCGTTCCGCGGTCGCTGTCGGAGGGCTACCGGGCGATGACCGGGCTACCCCTGCAACAGGCCTGGGGAATGACCGAGACCAGCCCATTGGCCATTGCATGCAACATCAAGTCGACACTGGACCACCTCGACGACGACGCCAAGGCCGACATACGCACGTCCGTGGGGCTGATCGCCCCGGGAGTGGACTTCCGCATCGCCGACCAGGAGACCGACGAGGAGCAGCCGTGGGACGGAGCGTCACGTGGCGAGCTCCAGGTCCGCGGGCCCTGGGTCGCCAGCACCTACTACAACGATGAGCGCTCGGCCGAGTCGTTCACCGCCGACGGATGGCTCAGAACGGGTGACGTGGCCACAGTCGACGCCGAGGGTTACATCCGCCTGGTGGACCGCACCAAGGACCTCATCAAGTCGGGCGGTGAATGGATCTCCTCGGTGGAGTTGGAGAACGAGATCATGGCCCACCCGGACGTGGTGGAGGCCGCAGTCATCGGCATCGCTTCAACCAAGTGGGGCGAGCGCGCAATGGCGTGTGTCGTGGCCGCCGAGGGTGCCGACCTGTCAGCGGACGACATCCTCACGTGGCTCGACGGTCGGGTAGTGAAGTGGTGGATGCCGGACCGGGTCGAGTTCATCGACGAGGTTCCCAAGACATCGGTCGGCAAGTTCTCCAAGAAGACCCTCCGCGAGCGGTTCGCCGACCTGACCGTCGACTGAGAATCCATTCGTCCTACCACCGGCACCGGCAGCCGGACGGGCGCCCCTGCGTCGATCCTGCGCCGGTCACACAGTGGGGTGACCGGCGCAGGATCGTTGTCGCCGCGCGCTGGTCGTGGCATGCTCTGGTCGTCAGGCCACACCGATTCGAGGGAGACCTTCGTGGAATTGTTCAGTGACTTCATGGGAATGACCGGAGGCGGTCAGGCCCTTGGTCGATACGCCCACTACCTGACAGGGATCACCTGGATCGGTCTCCTCTACTTCTTCAACTTCATCCAGGGTTCCGCCTTCGCTGAAATGAGCGACGGAGCACGCGGTGAGGCCCTGCGGAAGATCACATGGCGAACGCTGTGGTGGTTCCGCTGGGCAGCCCTCGGGACCTGGGTCACTGGAATCTGGATCCTCATTGCCCAGGAGGTACGCGGCGACTACTTCCGCTCCGCCGCCGGCATGGGTATCTCGTTCGGCTTCCTCCTCGGCACGACGATGGCCGCCAACGTGTGGATGGTCATCTGGCCTGCACAGCAGATCGCAATCGGTTCATCGGTGGCGGTGTCCGAGGGCGGCGAGGCCGATCCGGCAGCCCCAGCGGCGGCCAAGCGGGCGGCACGCGCCAGTCGGGTCAACACCCTGTTCTCGTTCCCGCTCGTCTTCTTCATGATGTTCCCGAGCCACTTCTCGATGAACTTCGGGAGCTCCGGTTCCCTGACGCTGGATCCGGGCGCCCGCATCACGATCTGGATTGTCTTCTTCGTTATCTGGGTGGCCATGGAACTCGCTGCCCTGGGCAAGTTGGGCGGCTACGACGGCTTCCTCAACAAGACGGTCCTGGACAAGCACCGGCACACCATCGGATACGGGCTGGGCATCACGCTGGTCCTCTACCTGCTCTTCGAGATCCTCGCCTGATCAGGCAACCCTGAACGCAAAACGACCCGCCCTCACGGGCGGGTCGTTTCAGTTTTGGACACCAGGTCCTGGACACTACGAACGCCGGGGCGTTCCGGTCAGCGGGGTGGCGGGGCTGACCGGTCGGCACCAACCCGAAGCAGTCCCCCCTACTCCACGAGCAACTGGCTACTCAACGAGCAACCGGGCTTCCATGCCACCGTCACGGTGGCCGGCCACGTCGCAGTAGATGATGTAACGCCCCGGCGCCAGCGTCAGAATTCCGGAGTCCCGACCACCGTTCTCCACCTCGAGGCGCAACTGATCCTCAATCCCCTCGATCACCAGGGTGTGGTTCTGGAAGCCGGAATGTACGTAGTCGACCCGGATCTCGCCCGCCGAGACCACGTAGGTGTCGGCATCAAAGTCATTGGTGTCGTCGGCCACGATCCGCAGCACGCCGTCCTCCGGCTCAGCTGCAGCGCCCGGGCCGCCCGAACCGCCACCGCAGGCGCCTGCCAGCAGCGAGGCGGCAACTATCACCCCGATGGGTCCGATGGGCTTGACAATGGGTGTCTTCGGTCGCATGGAGGCTCCTGTCGAATCTGGCCGGCTGGGGTCGGTCACCCTTGCGAGGCTACCGATGGGTGAAGATGGCCCCATGTCACAGGTGGCACTCCTGGCCAACCCCGCAGCGCGGTCCGGACGGGCCGCAGGCGCCGTCCAGACGGTGCTGGACCGACTACGCACCCACGAAGTCGAGCCACTACTCCTGAACGCAACCTCCGCAGGCGAGGCGGCCACGGTGGCAGCAGACGCCGTGGCTTCAGGGGTGGACCGACTGGTGGTGTTCGGGGGGGACGGCATCGTCCAGATCGGCGCCAATGCAGCGGCCGGTTCGGACACGGTCCTGGGCCTGGTCGCCGGCGGAACCGGCAACGACGCCGCCGAGGCACTGGGGCTGCGGGCTGGTTCGCTGGAAGATCGAGTGGATCGGGCCCTCGCAGACCCGGTTCCCATCGACCTGATCTGGACCGGAGAACGCCATGCGGTCACGCGCTGCGTGGCCGGCTTTCCAGCCGATGTGAACGTAAGGGCCGAGGCGATGCGGTTTCCCCGTGGGCCGTCGCGCTACACGCTCGCCACCCTGGCCGAGCTGCCCGCCATGCGACCCGGCCGTTACCGCCTGACCCTGGACGGCGAGGTCGTGGAGTTGACCGCCGCTGTCGTGGTCGTGGCCAACACGGCGTTCTTCGGTGGCGGCATGCGGATCTGCCCGGACGCCGACCCCACCGACGGCCTGCTGGACGTCTGCGTCGTAGGCGAGGTGGGTCGCCTCAGCCTGCTCCGATCCTTCGCCAAGGTCCGGACCGGGGCCCACGTCGACCATCCCGGTGTTTCGATGTTCAGGGCCGCAGCAGTCGCGATCACGGCTC
>JAAZXC010000024.1 GCA_014240365.1 Acidimicrobiales bacterium
CGGGTGGTGCGGAGTCACGATCCGTCCTATATGCGCTGGACGCAGTGGATCTTCCTGAAGTTCTACGAGGCCGGCCTCGTCTACCGCGACACCGCCCCGGTGAACTGGTGTCCCGGGTGCCAGACCGTGCTGGCCAACGAACAGGTACTCGGAGACGGCACCTGCGAACGCTCGGGAGACCTGGTCGAGCGCCGCGACATGGAGCAGTGGTTCTACCGGATCACCGATTACGCCCAGCAACTGCTCGACGACATGGACACCGTGGACTGGCCCGAAAAGGTCAAGGTCATGCAGCGCCACTGGATCGGACGCTCCGAAGGTACCGAGTTCGGCCTCGCAGTAGCCGACGATGACGGCAACACCCGAAGCGACGTCGAACCGCTCATGGTGTTCACGACGCGTCCCGATACCTCCTTTGGCATCACCTTCGCCGTCATCTCACCGGAACACCCCCGCGTCGACGAGCTGACCACCGAGGACCGTAGGGCCGACGTGGACGCCTTCCGGGCAGAGGTGGCAGGCCGCAGCGAGATCGACCGCATGTCCACCAGCGCAGCGCTGGACAAGCGCGGCGTCGCCACCGGCGGCCGGGTCGTGAACCCATTCACCGGCATGGCCATCCCCATCTTCCTGGCCGACTACGTCCTCATGACCTACGGCACCGGGGCGATCATGGCTGTGCCCGGGCAGGACCAGCGCGACTGGGACTTCGCCAAGGCGCACGACTGCGACATAGTCCGGACCGTCCAGCCACCCGACGACTTCGACGGCGACGCCTACCTCGGCGACGGACAGGCCATCAACAGCGGCTTCCTGGACGGCATGGACGTTGGCGAGGCCAAGACGGCCGCTTCCGACTGGTTGGAGGCCGAGGGCCTGGGCGTCCGGAAGGTCAACTACCGCCTCCGCGACTGGCTGCTGTCCCGGCAGCGCTACTGGGGCTGCCCCATTCCCATCGTCTACTGCGATGCATGTGGCGAACAGCCGGTCCCGCTGGACGAGTTGCCGGTGGAGCTACCCGATGACGTGGAGTTCATGCCGACCGGCCGGTCTCCGCTGACCACCCACGATGGCTTCCTGTCGGCCACCTGCCCGTCCTGTGAAGGCCCGGCGCGGCGCGAGACCGACACCATGGACACCTTCGTGGACTCCTCCTGGTACTTCCTGCGGTTCGCCGACCCGTGGAACGAAGAGGCCCCGTTCTCTCCCGACTCTGCGGCCCGCTGGCTGCCCGTGGACCAGTACATCGGTGGCGTGGAGCACGCAATCCTCCACCTCATGTACGCCCGATTCTTCACGAAGGCACTGGGCGACCTTGGCGTGGCACCTCCCGGTCTGAGGGAGCCGTTCCAGAGGCTCTTCACCCAGGGCATGATCCGTCTGGGTGGCACCAAGATGTCCAAGTCGAAGGGCAACCTCGTCGCTCCCGAACCGATCCTGGATCGCCAGGGGGCCGACGCCCTGCGCCTCGCCCACCTGCAGGTCAAGCCCCCACAGGAGGACGTCGACTGGGAGGACTTCGGGATCGACGGGTGTGCCAAGTTCCTGGTCAGGGTCTGGCGCCTGGCCGTACCCGGCTCAGACCTGTGGAGCGACGCCCGTGCCGGCGACCCGACAGGGGCCGATGTCGATATCGACAGGGCCACCCACCGCCTCGTGGCCCGCATCACCGACGAGTACGACCGCTGGTCCTACAACACGGCGATCGCCGGCTTCATGGAATTCACGAACACCCTCTACAGGTACGTGCAGGCCGACGACGGACCGCACACCGAGACGCTGGAGGCTGCCATCGACGCCCTCCTCCAGGTCATGGCTCCATCAGCGCCACACCTCTGCGCCGAGCTCTGGGAGATGCGACGGGGTGGTCATGTCCACCTGGAACCATGGCCCGAAGCCGACCCGGCCAAGCTGGTCGACGACACCGTCACCATGGTCATCCAGATCAACGGCAAGGTCAGGGATCGCGTGGAGGTGCCTGCCGACCTGGACGAGGCCGCCGCCGAGGCCCTCGCCCTTGCGTCGGACAAGGTGCTCGCCGCCCTGGCCGGTGGCGAACCCCGGAAGGTCATAGTCCGGGCACCGAGGCTGGTGAACATCGTCGTCTGACACATTGGCCGTACCCGGCCGGTATCGGCAGAGGTGGTCAGCTGTCGCCGTGGTTGCGGAGGTACCGCTCAAGTTCGGCGGCCAACTGCTCGCCGTCCGGAAGCTGGCCACGAAGGTCATACAGGTCGTCGTAGGCGGACTCCAACTTCTCCAGCATCGTGAGGTGCTCCGGATTGCGGGCCACCAGGTCGTCGAGTCGGGCCAGGGTGGCCAGCGCCGACTCGGCCAACGGACCGTCCGGGAAGGAGACTCCGGTGAGCTCGCCCAGACCGTTCAGCAGGGCCAGTGCGGCCGGCGGGTAGGAGGAGGCCGCCAGGTAGTGCGGGACCTGGGCCCACAGTCCGGTGGAGGCGATGCCGGCGGTGCTGGTCGCCATCTCGATGACCGCCTGGACGCCGGCGGGCACCTCGAGGGTGGCGGTCAGGAAGTCCAGCCGCCCTGCCATCTCCGGACTGCCGGCGGTGCAGGCGAGGCGGGTCGGGCGGGTGTGGGGCACGGCCGCCGGGTACGCACCCAGGCCGACGACCATCTGCACGCCGAGGTCCTGGCAGAGGTCCAGAACGGCATCGGAGAAGGCCCGCCACTCATGGTCCGGTTCGGGACCATGCAGCACAAGCACGTCGTTGTCCGACGTGGACTCCAGGAGGAACAGGTCGATGGACGGCCACTCCATCCGCCGGCTCACCCCGTCAACGAGGTGCAGGGTGGGCCGCCGGGCCCGGTGGTCGAGCAGTCGATCGGTATCGAACCTGGCAATGCGCCGCCCCGGGTCGCCGGCCATGAGCTGCTGGCGGACATCGCGGACAGCGCCGGCAGCGTCGATCCAGCCATCCAGGGCCAGGACGAGCACGGGTGATTCCAGGCGGACGGTCTCGAAGATCTCCACCAGGGGCCGCTCGGGCACGTCAGCGGACCTTCGGAAGCTTCGAGATGGTCTCGTGGGCCAGGTCCGCCAGATCTCCGACTCTCTGGCCGAACACCTCGACGAGGCGCGGGTCGTCCTGGTCTCCCATCACACCCGCCTTGTAGCGCGTGTAGACGCCCTCCACGATGCAGGCCATCCGCCAGCAGGCGAAGGCCACGTAGAAGTCCAGGTCGACGAGATCGCGTGTGCTGTGGGTGGCGTACAGCTCTCTCACCTCGTCGGTATCGGGAAACCCCTCGACCGTGGTCGGTGGGGGTGTGCCCCCGGTGGTGCGTGCGTCGCCGTAGGCGATCATCCCAGCGACGTCGGCCAGCACGTCGCCGAGGGTGCAGAGTTCCCAGTCCAGGACGGCGGCCACGTCACCCTCCGACGACATCATGCAGTTGTCCAGTCGGTAGTCCCCATGCACGATGCCCACGCCCTGCTGGACCGGCACCCGGGCCGCCAACAGCTCGTGGACCTCCAGGACGCGTGGGATGTCGCGGGTCGTGGCGTTCACGAACTGGGTACGCCAACGCTTCAGCTGGCGTTCGATGTAGCCCCCGTGGCGCCCGAGGTCTGAGAGCCCCACGGCGTCGAGGTCCACGTCGTGGAGGCGGGCCAGAACCTCGACCAACGACTCGCCCATCCGCCTACGTACCTCAACCGGTACGCCTTCGGCAATGGTCACGTCGCGGACCACGAGACCGGGCACGAAGTCCATGACGTAGAACGGGGCGCCGTTCACGTCGTCGTCCTCGCAGAGCCCGACTATTGCCGGAACCGGCACACCGCTGTCAGCCAGAGCGCAGATGATCCGGTGTTCCCTGGCCATGTCGTGGGCGGTCGCCAGGACGTGGCCCATCGGCGGCCTGCGCAGCACCCAGCAACGACCATGCTCGTCGGTCACCGTGAACGTGAGGTTGGAGCGTCCACCGGTTATGAGCTTGAACTCCAACCCACCATCGATGCCTCCGACCCGCCCGTCGAACCACCTGACCAGACTGTCGTGGTCGATTCCCGCTGTCTCCTCCATTGAACGTGGACGGTAGTGGAGTGGCCGGTCGGGCTCCCTACCCTGACCGGCATGGACGTAACCGACGCCACATTCCAGGCCGAGGTGATCGAACGGTCACGGCAGGTTCCCGTCGTCGTCGACCTCTGGGCCGAATGGTGTGGGCCCTGCAAGTCGCTGGGACCGATCCTCGAAAAGGTCATTGCCGCCACCAACGGCCGGGTCGTCCTGGCCAAATTGGACATTGACAAGAACCCGTCGGCGGCCCAGGCCTTCCAGGTCCAGTCCATACCGGCCGTATTCGGAATGGTGGATGGCAAGGTTGCCGCCAGCTTCGTGGGTGCCCAGGGCGAGGATGCCGTGAGGGCCTTCGTGGAGGGTCTCCTTCCCGCCGAGGAGGTATCCGAGATGGATCGCCTCGTGGCGCTCGGCGACGAGGCCTCCCTGATCGCTGCCCTGGAACTCGAGAACGACAACGTGGCCGCAGTTACCGCACTGGCCTTCCTGCTCGTCGAGAGGGCGGGCGATGGTGACCGGGATGCGGCCCTCGACCTGCTGCCGCGTATCCCGGAATCATCGGATACCCGTCGGATCGCAGCAATGGCGCGCACCGAGCCAGTGGACGACGTCGACGCCAGCCTCACGCACCTCCTGGGCCTGGTGAAGGAGGACGAGGCTTCCCGCCAACGTTTCCTGGACCTCCTCGAGCTGCTCGGTCCGGAGGATTCCCGGACCTCTGTGTGGCGTCGCCGCCTCACCTCGGCACTCTTTTAGGTCACCAGACCTCCTGACCTGCTCGTAGGGCACCTACAGGCCCTGCGGTCATAGGCAGCGAGCACCAACCACCTCCCCGGAACCACAGCGACCCCCCGGGGGTGGTCCATGTCCGGGCCAGGTGAACAGATACGACGCCGAATCGAGGACCTGCTTTTCGAACGTCCTCCCACGCCTGCGCGCCTCACGGTCGCCGGCCTGCTCCTTCTCGCCGGCATCGGGCTGGCGGCGCTCATCTGGTGGCCATCGGGCGGATCCGACCCGTCCCGGCTGCCGTTCGTGACGGTGCCACCGGTGACCACGACCCAGCCGGTCGAGGTCGTGGTGCACATCGCCGGTGCGGTGGTGCGGCCGGGGTTGTACGTGCGGCCGGCCAATGACCGGCTTGCCGATCTCCTCGCAGCCGCAGGTGGTGTTGTCGAGGGTGGCCGACCCGATCTCCTGAACCTCGCAGCTCGGTTGCGCGACGGGACCAGGATCTGGGTGCCCTCGGGTTCCGAGATGACCGATCCGAGACCGGTCGACGATGGTTCGACAGCGCCTGCAATGGTCGACGTGAACCGGGCCACGGCCGCCGAGCTGGAATCTCTACCGGGCGTGGGGCCTTCGCTGGCCGCAGCCATTGTTCGGCACAGGGACCGGATGGGGTCGTTCGAATCGCTTGACGGCCTGCTGGGTGTCCCGGGTATCGGTCCGGCGAAGCTGGCCGGGCTCCTGGACCGCGTGGTGCTCTGAGAGGTGCCACGTCGGGCCGACACGATCGGTGCGGTGGTGCTGGCAGGCGGAGCCGTGGTGGGGGCCTTTGCGCCCACTTCACCGGGCCTCGTTTGTGGAGCCATCCTCATGGTGGCCGCTGGACTGCGGATGGCCGGCCTGCGGTGGTGGGTGTCGGCAGCACTGGTGGTCGGTGTCCTCACCTCCATGACAGCCGATGCCGCCTGGCGGGCGACCCGGGATCCGCCTGCGGAACCGATCGACGGCGTGGTCCGCCTGGTTGGCGATCCGAGTCCCATGGAAGGTGGGGGATGGCGCGTCGAGATCCGCCACGGGGGGCGTCGCCTGGACGCGGAGTTCGGAGGCGCCCATATGGAAGTGGGCGATCTCCTGGCGGGCACGACCATCCACGTCACGGCCAGCAGCGTTCGCCCGGCGCGTAGATGGCAGCGGTTCCGTCACGTGGCGGGAACCATGGAAGTCGACCAGGTGGGCTCCACGGGACCTGCCGGGCCCGTCTACCGGGCCGCCAACGCCCTACGCCGTCTCCTCTGGAAGGGGAGTGCCCCGCTGGGCGAACGGGAAGCCTCACTGCTGGCGGGACTGGTGCTTGGAGACGACCGAGCCCAGTCCGCCTCGACAGCAGATGATTTTCGGGCAGCGGGTCTGGGTCACCTCCTGGCGGTCTCGGGCCAGAACGTGGCGTTCGTCCTTGCTGCGGCCGCCCCGGCGCTCGGCCGACTGCGATACCGCTGGCGGTTTCCACTCACCCTGCTGCTCCTCGGATTCTTCGCAATCGTCACCAGGTTCGAGCCATCGGTGCTGCGGGCCACCGTCATGGCCGGAGGTAGTGCGCTGGCGGCTGCCCGGGGCCGCCAGGCGGGAGGGGCGCGCCTCCTGGCTGTCACCGTGGCCGGTCTCGTGGTGCTGGATCCATTCCTCGTGCACCGTGCAGCGTTCAGGCTGTCGGTGGCCGCTTCGGCTGGAATCCTCGTGGCCGCCGGGGCCCTGGCTGGCGCCATCCCCGGTCCACGGCTGTTCCGTGAGACGGCTGGCGTAACCCTTGCCGCCCAGGCGGCCGTGACGCCGCTGCTCCTGGCCGGCTTCGGGCCGGTCCCTGTAGCGGCCCTGCCGGCGAACCTGTTGGCGGCTCCGGTAGCGGGTCCGTTGATGGTGTGGGGCGTAACCGGCGGCCTCGTCGCAGGAATCCTCGGGTCGCCGGTGGACGCTGTGATCCACGCTCCGACAGGTGTGGGGCTGCGTTGGATCGCGAACGTCGGAGAATGGTCGGCAACGCATCCGACGGGATACATGGGAACCGTTGTGGGATCGCTGGTGGCCGGGTCCGTGGCCCTGGCAGCCTGGTTGTCGGCCCGGGGTCGCTCCCGGCATGCGATGGGAGCGCTGCTGGGCACCCTCATCGTCCTCCTGACGGTGGCTACCAGCACCATTGTCGGTTCGGCCGATGCCGGAGCGGACGGCGGCATCCGGGTGCTGGGGAAGGGGGAGGTCGTCGTGGTGGATCGCCTCGGCTCCACCCGACGACTCCTCGGGGACCTGAGGCGCCGCGGCGTGGACCAACCTCTCCTCATCGTGTTTCGAGAACCGGTCCCGGCCGGGGTGGGTAGCACCCTGGACCTGCGCTTCGACCCCCATCAGCGCTGGGGGCCACCGGCATCGGTGGGTGCCGTCGTCCCGGCTAGCGGCACCCGGTTCATGGTTGGTGGCACGACCTGGGTGGTGCACCTGGATCACGGCCTGTTGATGGTCAGACGCGCACCCGCGGGGGTGGAGCCGCGTGTACCGTCGGCCGGGTGATCGTCGAGCTGGGATCCGGCCACCGCTACGACTGCACGACCCGCACACTCGTGATGGGGATCCTGAATCGGACTCCGGATTCGTTCTGGGACCAGGGTCGCTTCTGGGGCTTCGACGATTTCCTGCGACTTGCCGAACGCCATGTCGCCGATGGGGCCGACTTCCTCGACGTGGGCGGCTCCAAGGCCGGCCCCGGCCCCGAGGTGACCGAGGCCGAGGAGATGGACCGGGTGCTGCCCGCTATAGCGGCCCTCCGCTCGCGCTTCGAACTTCCGATCTCGGTCGACACCTTCAGGGGTCGCGTAGCGGCCGAGGCGTTCGCAGCGGGAGCCTCGGTCGGCAATGACATAAGCGGCTTCGCCGATCCGACGTTCCTGCCGGCGTGTGCACTCCATGGGGCCGCCGTGGTGGCCACGCACGTCAGGATCGGGCCTCGCGTGCCGGACCCTGAGCCGATCTACGTCGACGTCGTAGCTGACGTCAGGGACTTCCTGGTGGCGAGGGTTGAAATGGCGCGTGCCGCCGGCATCCCCGATGAGCGCATCATGGTCGATGCCGGCCTGGACCTCGGCAAGACCCCCGCTATGTCGGCATCCCTTCTGCGCAGGACCGACGGCCTGGTGTCCATTGGTCTTCCGGTCTTCCTGTCGGCATCCAACAAGGGCTTCCTGGGTGACCTCACCGGTGCCGGGATCGATGAGAGGGTGGAATCGTCATGGTCGGCCCACGCTCTTGGGATCGCCCTCGGGTGCCGGATCATCCGGGCACATGACGTGCTCGGCGGCCGCCGCGTCGCCGACGCCATGGCAGCAGTCCTTGCCGCCGGTTCACCAGCATCCGGAACCTCCATATGACACCACCGATCACGATCATCTCTGGAGACGACGAGAGCCTGATAGCCGAGGCTGTCAGGGCTGCGGTCGAGGCGGCCCTCGGCACAGAGGACCGCAGTCTCGCCCTCGAGGAGCTGACCGAGGAGGAATACCGCACCGACGACGGCTTCGAGATCGCCCGCCTCGTGGATGCCGCCCAGACGCCACCGTTCCTGACGGGACGCAGGGTCGTGGTCGGCCGCCACCTCGGCAGGTTCACGAACCGCGAAGCGGTGGCGCCACTCGTTGCGTACCTGGAGTCCCCGCTGGAGACCACCTCACTCGTGGTGGTCTGGGAGAAGGGCCGGGCTCCGACGCAGCAGAAGTTGAACCCGATACCCAAGGACCTCGTTACGGCGGTGGCAGCTGCCGGCGGGGAGGTCCAGAAGGTGGGCACGGGTCGTGGCCGCGACGGTGACCGCTGGCTGGATGAACGCCTCGACCATGCGTCGGTTGATCTGGACAGGCCGGCGCGTGCCCTGATTGCCCGCCGGATGGGTGAGGACCGGGCAAAGGTTGTGCCGCTGCTGGACACCCTCGAAGCGGTCTTCGGGGCCGGTTCGGAGCTGGGGGCGGCCGATATCGAGGCGTTCCTGGGTTCAGGCGGAAACGTGGCGCCATGGGATCTGACGGACGCGATCGACAAGGGCGACGTTCCCGTTGCATTGGACTGCCTCAGCCGGATGCTCGATGCCGGTGGTCGGCATCCGCTGGTGGTCATGGCGTCGCTCAACTCCCATTTCGGGAGGCTGCTGAGGCTGGATGGCTCCGGGGTGACCGACGAGGTAGGCGCCGCAGATGCCCTGGGCATCAAAGGCTTTCCAGCCAAGAAGGCACTACAGGCCAGCCGACGGCTGGGGCCCGATAAGACCGCCCGTTCGATCCGCCTTCTGGCATCGGCCGACCTGGACCTTAGGGGTCGATCAGCCTGGCCACCGGAACTGGTGGTGGAGGTGCTCGTGGCCCGTCTGGCGAGCCTCGCCCGGCGCTAGGCCGGACCGCACCTACTTCGAGGAGGCGTTGATCCGCTTCTGGAGCCTCGCCTTGCGGCGTGCTGCGGTCTTGCGGTGCAGGACGCCACGGTTGGCGGCCCGGTCGATACGGCTCATGGCGATGGCCGCAGCCTCGGAAGCGTTCTCGCCATCCTCGGCAGCCTGAAGGGCATTCTTGATGCGGGTCTTCAGCTCGGTACGCACGGCGCGGTTGCGAACGCGCCGAACCTCGGTCTGACGGTTCCGCTTGATCTGGCTCTTGATATTCGCCACGGGATGGGTCCCTGTTGGTCGACGGGTACTGGTCGCCTGTGAGGGCGGGGCACGGTCAGATTGCCGACCGGCACGAGCCACGATCCTAGCGTTGGCACCGCTGGAATGGTTCGACTGGGAACGTGACGCCTGCCCGTCCGGTGAACGTGTGTCCCCACTCGGGAATCCACGACCGCCGCTACCGTTTCGGGTGACATGGACATCTCGAGGCTGCGAAACACGTCGATCATCGCCCACATCGACCATGGCAAGTCCACGCTGGCCGATCGGATGCTCGAGCTCTGCGGTGCCGTCGACCCCCGTGAGATGCGGGCCCAGTACCTCGACACCATGGACCTGGAGCGGGAGCGGGGCATCACCATCAAGCTCCAGAGCGTGCGCCTGGACTGGAAGGACGCGGTCATCAACCTGATCGACACCCCCGGTCACGTGGACTTCAGCTACGAGGTGAGCAGGTCGCTGGCGGCCTGTGAGGGTGTGATCCTCGTGGTCGACGCTGCACAGGGGATCGAGGCCCAGACCCTGGCCAACTGCTACCTGGCGCTCGAAAACGACCTTGAGATCATCGCGGTGCTGAACAAGATTGATCTGCCAGCTGCGGAGCCGGAACGCTGCGCCGAGGAGATCGAACAGGTCCTCGGCATCCCGGCCGAGGAGGTGCTCCACATCAGTGCCAAGACCGGCGAGGGAGTAGCCGCCCTCCTCGACGTGGTCGTGGAACGCACACCACCGCCGGTCGGCGATCCTGATGTCCCCCTCCAGGCCCTCGTGTTCGACAGCCACTTCGACCAGTACCGCGGTGTGGTCTCCTCGGTCCGTGTGATGAACGGCCGGCTCAGGTCCAACTCGTCACTCCGCTTCATGCAGACCGGTGCGATCCATTCACTCGACGAGGTCGGGGTGAGACGTCCCAGCCTCACGCCGGTCGCGGAGTTGGGTCCGGGCGAGGTCGGCTACCTGCTCGCTGGAATCAAGGACGTCGGCGAGGCCCGGTCGGGAGAGACGGTCACCACCAGCCGGAACGGTTCGGACGTGGCCCTCGAGGGGTATCGGGAACCGAAGCCGATGGTGTTCTCCGGCCTCTATCCGATCGACGGGGACGAGTTCAACGACCTTCGCGACGCCCTCCAGAAGCTCCGTTTGAACGACTCCAGCTTCACCTACGAGCCGGAGACCTCGGGAGCCCTCGGCTTCGGGTTCCGGTGCGGCTTCCTCGGACTGCTCCACATGGAGATCGTCCGCGAGCGCCTCGAGCGTGAGTTCGACCTCAGCCTGATCACCACTGCGCCATCGGTGGAGTACCGGGTGACCAGGACCGACGGTGAGATCGTCGAGGTGGACAATCCGTGCGACCTCCCGTCGGCCGGCGAGATACGTGGCATCGAGGAGCCGTTCCTGCTGGCGACGCTCATCACTCCGTCCGCGTACACCGGCACTCTCATGGAGCTCTGCCAGGAACGCCGCGGCGAGCTGGAGGGAATCACGTATCTGTCTCCCGAGCGGGTCGAGTTGAAGTACCACCTGCCGCTGGCCGAGGTGGTCATTGACTTCTTCGACCAGATGAAGAGCCGCACCCAGGGTTATGCCAGCCTCGACTACGAGACGGAGGGTTATCGGGACTCCGACCTCGTGAGGGTGGACATCCTCCTCCAGAGCGAGACGGTGGATGCCTTCTCCATGGTGATCCACCGGACGGCGGCAGACGAGTACGGGCGGAAGATGACCGCCAAGCTGAAGGAGCTGATACCCCGCCAGCAGTTCGAGGTGCCCATCCAGGCGGCCATCGGAAGCAGGGTCATTGCCCGCCAGACCGTGCGTGCCTACCGCAAGGACGTGACTGCGAAGCTCTATGGCGGTGACATCACCCGCAAGAGGAAGCTGCTGGAGAAGCAGAAGGAAGGCAAGAAGAAGATGAAGTCCATCGGGCGCGTCGAGGTGCCCCAGGAGGCCTTCGTCTCAGCTCTGAGGCTGGGCGACTGAGTCCGGCGGTGGTTGTCCAGGTCCCGAAGCCGGCCCCGGACGGCCGTGGTCCTACCGCTAGCATCAGGACCGTGTTGGAGGACCGGAAGGCGGCGATCCTGAGCGCCGTAGTGGAGGAGTACATCCACACCGCGCAGCCTGTCGGGTCCGAACGCGTGGCTGCTTCGCACGCCGTGGAGGTCTCCTCTGCGACGATCCGCAGCGAGTTGGCGAACCTCGAGGACCAGGGATACCTGGTGCAGCCGCACACCTCGGCGGGTCGGGTGCCGACCGAGAAGGCGTACCGCTTCTTCGTCGACCACCTGGACACTCCGGGCACCCTGGATGCGGCGGACCGCGAGCAGGTCCAGGCCTTCTTCAGCCGCTCGCACAGCGAGATGGAACAGATGCTCGCCGACACGAGCAGCCTGCTCGCCAACCTCACCGGCAGCGCTGCGGTGGTCCTGGCCCCGGACCGCGACCAGCTGGAGGTGCGATCCGTCCAGGTGGTCGGCCTTACGCCGGACCTCGCCCTCCTGGTCCTGGTCATGGCCAACGGCACCGTCGAGAAGCACACGTTGGACCTGGTGGGTGATGCGGCGGAGCCGAGCGAGGCCACCCTGGCCGTGGCCGCTGCGTACCTGTCGGGTGCCCTGATTGGTAGACGGTTGAGTGCGGTCTTACCGGTCCCGGCGACGGGTGAGCCATCGGTGGACGCAGTCCTGCGGACCGCCGAGGTGATCCTGGCGGAGCGTTCCGATAGCGCCGACAAGGCTTGGGTGGGCGGAACCGCCCTGGTTGTCGGGGCCTTCGACGAGATCGAGCGGGTCCGTCGGGTGCTGGACGTCCTGGAGAGGCAGTTCGTCGTCGTGACGCTGGTGAAGGATGTGATCGACCGAGGATTGAGTGTGGCCATCGGTGCTGAGACCGGCCTCGAGACCCTCGCCGGATGTTCGCTGGTGGTTGCTCCGTACGAGATCGAAGGCCAGCCCGCCGGCTCCATAGGGGTTCTCGGGCCGACGCGCATGGACTACTCGCAGGCAATGGCCACCGTGGCGGTGGTGGGCCGTCGCCTGGGAGACCGCCTGACCGAGGGTTGATCCGTTCTGGCGGGGTCAGCGCCCGGGAGTCGGGCCATGCTGAGCAGCATCGCAGGGTGGCCTGACCAAAGGGAAGCAGAAGTCTGAGACGCGTGCCGGCTGGTCGGCGTCGCTGGCGGTGCCGACCGAGGCCGGCGTCCCCAACTGGATCGACACCGAGGGTCATCCCTTCTGCACCCTCTTCTTCCGTTTCTTCCTGCCCGAGGGGGTCGTGGAGCCACTGGTCGCAGAGGTCGTCCCGTTCGACCAGATCGGAACCTGAACCGGTGGGGCTGATGCCCTACGGCGATGGCGTGGCCGGGCCACGACGGCCCATTAGGTCGACTCCTCCTGCCGGTACCGTTGTACGCCGATGATCTGTGTATCCGTATGGCGGAGGTGCGCCCGGTGGCAATGCCACGTGTCCCTGACGGCGGCCGCAACGCGTGCCCCCTACGGGGTCTCCAGCGCCCCTCTCGAAGGCTGAGTCATGGAGCGCGACCACTATGAGGTGCTTGGCGTTGATCGGGATGCAGACGCCGCCGAGGTCAAGTCCGCCTATCGCCGCCTGGCCCGCCAGCATCACCCGGACGCCAACGACGGTGACTCGGCTGCCGAATCGGAGTTCAAGGCCGTAGCCGCCTCCTACAAGGTCCTATCGGATCCTGAGGCCAGGCAGTCCTATGACCGTTTCGGACACGACGGCCCATCGGCTGGCATGGCCGGTGATCCGTTCGGGGGCATCAACGACATCTTCGAGTCCTTCTTCGGCGGTGGAGGAGTCGGCGGTGGCGGCCGTCGGAGGTCTGGTCCCAGGCCCGGGGAGGACCTCGAGACGACCATCCTCGTGGACTTCGAAGAGGCGGTGTTCGGCTCGGAGGAGGAGATCACCGTGCGGACCGCCGTTGCATGCACGAGCTGTGAGGCGACCGGTCGGACGCCGGGGACCTCGGCGGAGCAGTGCGGGGGTTGCCGGGGGAGCGGTCAGGTCCGGCAGGTCAGGCAGTCCGTGCTCGGACAGATGGTCACAGCGGCGCCATGCCCAACCTGCTCCGGTCGTGGCGAGGTGTTCCCGGATCCATGCGTCGATTGCCGTGGCGAGGGGAGGCGGGTGGAGGAGTGTTCCTTCACAGTCAACGTCCGGGCCGGCGTCGACGATGGTACGACCCTGCGCCTCACCGGGCGTGGCGCGGTCGGCCCTCGTGGCGGGCCGACCGGGGACCTCTACGTCAGCGTCCGCGTCCGTCCGCATCCGGTGTTCGAGCGCCACGGAACCGACCTCTACCACCGACTGCACCTTCCGGTAACACAGGCGGCCCTCGGCGTTGAGTTGGACTACGAAACCCTTGACGGGGACGTCGAGGTTCGCATCCCCGCCGGGACGCAGACCGGGGAGGTGTTCCGCCTCCGGGGGAGCGGCGTGCCACACCTGCAGGGCAGGGGGCGCGGCGACATCGTGCTGGAGGTGGTCGTGGACACGCCGACGGATCTCAGCGCTGAAGAAGACAAGCTGTTCAGATCGCTTGCTGTCGAGCGCGGCGAGACGGTCCGGGAGCCGGGGGACGGTCTGATCTCCAGGATCAGGTCGGCCCTCCGGTAGCTGGCCTCGTGATGATGATCGGAGCGCCGCCCGATGGCCGCGGTGGGCCCCATGTATTCATGGACGACGTGGAGGATCCGGTCCTCTCCGCCGACGATCGTCATCACCTGTCCAGGGTGTTGCGCCTCAGGGACGGCGACGCCCTGACAGTCTGCGATGCAGCGGGTCGATGGCGCCCGGCCAGCTTCGGTGATCTTCTGGTGGTCACCGGCGATGTGGTCGAGGTGCCGCCACCGGCACGTGAGGTTGCGGTCGGGTTCGCCCTCATCAAGTCGGGGAGGCCCGAGCTGGTGGTACAGAAGCTCACCGAGCTGGGTGTCGACCGGATCCTGCTGTTGTCGGCGGAGAGGTCTGTGGTGATGTGGGACGAGGGAAAGGCGGCGGTCCAGCTGCACAGGCTCACCCGGGTGGTCCGTGAGGCGGGCATGCAGTCCCGACGGGTCCGCCTCCCCGTGTTGGAGCCGTTGCGGCAGGCCTCGGTGGTGGCCCGGGACCCGACCGTGGCCATGGCCGAGCCCGGTGGATCAGGCCTCGACGGTGATGTTGGAGTTCTCCTGATCGGGCCGGAGGGTGGCTGGACGGAGGCCGAGCTGGGCGACCGGAGGCGTGTCGGCCTCGGCTCCACCGTGCTGCGCGCCGAGACGGCAGCCATCGCTGCAGGCGCACTGATGGTGGCGCTACGCGATGCGAGGGTGTCGGCGGGCTCCTGAGAGGACCCGTGCAGTCTGCGGACCGGGCGGTTTCTGAGGGAAGTTGTCCACCACGCAGCGCGGTCGATACGGTCACCTCTTGTGGTGATGAACGCACGCGGCGAAGCCGACCGGGATGAGGCCGAGTACAGCAACCGGTTGGGCGAACGCATCCGCCTGATCCGCAGGCAGAAGCGACTCTCCCTCCAGGACGTGGAGGCCAGGTCGGAATCGGAGTTCAAGGCCTCGGTCCTGGGCGCCTACGAACGCGGGGAACGATCCGTCTCGATGCCCCGACTGAACCGCCTGGCCTCGTTCTACAACGTGCCGGTGGACCAACTCCTGCCAAGGGCCGACGGTGCCGGCGATGCCGAGGTGGCCGAGGAGTCAGCATGGGTTCCAGGTCAGAAGGTGGTCATCGACCTGGTTGGCCTGGCGGGTGCCTCGGGACCTGATGTCGACCTGATACGCCGCTACCTGGAGATCATCCAGGTCAAGCGACAGGACTTCAACGGAAGGGTCCTTACCATCCGCGGCGATGACCTCCAGGCCCTGGCGGCGATTCTCGGAACCAGCATGGACGACGCACCGGGCGAGCTGGCCACGATGGGCCTGCTCCGCCCACCTGCCACCTCCTGAAGACCTGATCCGGAGCCTTCCGGGCACCCGTCACGGCCGCCATCGCCAAGGGCGCGGGACGGTAGCCTCAGCCAGACCATGAGTCTGTTCTCGCGCGTGCTGCGCAGCGGCGAGGGCCGCAAGGTGAAGGCCATCGGGGCCATCGTGCCCGACATCAATGCCCTGTCCGATTCCACGGCAGCGCTCGACGACGATGCGCTACGTGCCAGGACCGGCGAGTTCCGGCAACGCCTCGACAACGGCGAGCACCTCGACGACCTCCTGGTCGAGTCCTTCGCAGTGGTTCGTGAGGCGGCGTGGCGAGTCATTGGCCAGCGCCACTACGACGTCCAGATGATGGGCGGCATGGCCCTCCACCTGGGATGGGTCGCCGAGATGCGCACCGGAGAGGGCAAGACCCTCGTCTCGACACTGCCGGCATACCTGAACGGCCTTTCCGGACGCGGGGTGCACCTCTGCACCGTCAACGACTACCTGGCCAGCCGTGACGCCGAATGGATGGGCCAGATCCACCGTTGGCTGGGACTCTCGGTGGGACTGGTGGTGCCCGACGCCCGTGACAGGGTCGAGAAGCGGGCCGCCTATGCGTCTGACATCACCTATGGCACCAACAACGAGCTGGGCTTCGACTACCTGCGCGACAACATGGCCATGTCTGATGAGGAGAAGGCCCAGCGTGGCCACGCCTTCTGCATCGTGGACGAGGTCGACTCGATCCTCATCGACGAGGCACGGACGCCCCTCATCATCAGCGGACGGCTCAGCGAGGCCGCGGCCCTCTACCAGCGATTCGCGACCGTCGTACGCGGTCTGGAACCCGACCACCACTACGACGTGGACGAGGAGAAGGGGATCGTGGCCCCTACCGAGGACGGCGTGCGTGCGGTCGAGGCGGCCCTGGGCATAGACAATCTCTACGACCAGGTATCGGCGAACCTGGTGCATCAGTTCCACGCCGCCCTGAAGGCCAAGGAGCTCTACAAGCGGGACAAGGACTACATCGTCGTTGACGGCGACGTCCGGATCGTCGACGTGTTCACCGGAAGGGTGCTGGAGGGTCGGCGCTGGTCCGATGGCCTCCACCAGGCGGTCGAAGCCAAGGAGGGGGTGTCGATCAAGGAGGAGAACCAGACGCTCGCCACGATCACCCTCCAGAACTACTTCCGCCTCTACGAGAAATTGGCCGGCATGACCGGAACCGCAGAGACCGAGGCCGCAGAGCTGGCCGGAATCTACGGCCTCCAGGTGGTGCCGATCCCCACGAACCGCCCGTTGGTGCGCCTGGACAGGAGCGACCTGATCTTCAAGTCCGAGGCTGGCAAGTTCGACGCCGTGGTCGAGGACATCGTGGAGCGTCGGCAGGCCGGCCAGCCGGTGCTTGTGGGCACGGTCTCGGTGGAGAACTCGGAACGACTCTCGGGCGAGTTGGACAAGCGCGGCATCGACCACGAGGTCCTGAACGCCAAGCAGCACTTCCGCGAGGCCGATGTGGTTGCCCAGGCGGGACGACCCGGAGCGGTGACCGTCGCCACGAACATGGCGGGACGCGGTGTGGACATCCTGCTCGGGGGCAACCCCGTAAACCTTGCCGAACGTGAGCTGAAGGCGGCCGGCCTGGAGCCATCAACACCCGAGGGCGCCGAACGCCTGGCCGAGCTCGTGAAGCGCTTCGAGCCGGAATGCGCGGCCATGGGCGACGAGGTGAGGGCCAGCGGTGGCCTGTACGTGCTGGGTACCGAACGCCACGAGTCACGTCGGATCGACAACCAGCTCCGGGGTCGCAGCGGCCGCCAGGGGGATCCGGGCGAGAGCCGCTTCTACCTGTCGCTGGAGGATGACCTGATGCGCCTCTTCGCCTCGGACACCATCAGGGGTGTCATGGACAGGGCGTTACCTGAGGACGTCCCGATCGAGTCCAAGATGGTGACGAAGGCGATCGAGCGTGCCCAGACCACCGTCGAGCAGAAGAACGCCGAGGTGCGCAAGAACGTCCTGAAGTACGACGAGGTGATGAACGAGCAGCGCAACGTCATCTACCGGCGTCGGGATTCGATGCTGACCGGAGCTGAACTGCGTGACGAGGTCCGCGAGGTGATGGCCTCGGTCGTGGACGACACGGTCCGGACCCACTGCGGTTCAGGCCTCCCGGAGGAATGGGACCTCGACGGCCTGCGTGCCGAGCTGGACACCTACTGGCCGCTGGGGCTCACCGTCGAAGCCCTGGCAGCCGAGCACAGCACCGAATCGCTCTACGAGACCCTCGAGGCGGACGGCCTGGCGGTCTACGCCGGTCGCGAGGAGGAGCTCGGCACCGAGGCGATGCGCGAGGTCGAGCGACAGGTGATGCTCACGATAATTGACCAGAGGTGGCGCGAGCACCTCTACGAGATGGACCACCTGCGGGAGGGAATCCACCTGAGGGCAATGGGCCAGCGGGACCCGGCCACAGAATGGAAGCGCGAAGGCTTCGAGCTGTTCGGGCAACTTGACGAGCTCATTGGCCGGGACTTCCTCCGTTACGTGATGCGCATACGGATCGTCCAGGCCGACGAGTCGAGCCAGCCGTCCGATGTGACCACGAGCGGCCCGGAGGGCCCGGTGGTCGGGGCCGCAGCGGCTGCCGGTGTGCCCGCCAGGGTCGAGGAGTCGAGGCCGCTGAAGATTGCCACCAAGGTGAATACCGAATGGGAGAACACTTCTCGCAACGCCCCGTGTCCCTGCGGCTCGGGCCGTAAGTTCAAGCAGTGCCACGGGGGCTGAGGTGCAGGACTTCACAACGGAACTGGTACTGCTCAGGGCCCGGCTGGACGAGGCGTTCGGCTATCTCAGAATCAGCGAACAGCTCGAACGCCGGGCGGCCCTGGAAGCCGAGATGGCCGACCCTGAACTCTGGAACGACCAGGACCGCGGTCGCCGCGTCCAGAAGGACCTCTCCGGGGTCGTGGAGGACCTTGAGTTCCATTCAGACCTGACACAGCGTCTCGAGGACGCCGAGACTCTCGCTGAGATGGCGGCCGAAGAGGGCGACGAGAGCCTGGACAACGAGATCGGTAACGCTGTTGGAGACCTGTCCACGCGCCTGGATGCCCTGGAGGTCCGGTCGCTGTTCTCGGGCGAGCACGACGAGGGCGATGCGGTCTGCCACGTTCAGTCCGGAGCCGGAGGCACCGACGCTCAGGACTGGGCGGAGATGCTCCTGCGCATGTACAGCCGGTGGGCCGACCGCCGGGGATTCGACCTGGTCGTCGAATCGGTATCGGAAGGCACCGAGGCCGGGATCAGCTCTGTGGAGTTCGTCGTCAGGGGCCGCTACGCCTACGGCCTCCTCCAGAGCGAACGCGGTGTGCACCGACTTGTCAGGATCTCGCCGTTCAACAAGGAATCCAAGAGGCAGACCGCCTTCGCATCCCTGCAGGTCGTCCCCTTCTTCGACGCCATAGTGGACGAGGTCGACATCGACGAGGGAGACCTCAGGATCGACACCTTCAGGGCCTCCGGGGCGGGGGGCCAGCACGTCAACGTCACCGATTCTGCTGTGCGAATCACCCACCTACCGACGGGGACCGTCACCTCCTGCCAGAACGAACGCAGTCAGCACCAGAACAAGGACCGCGCAATGCAGATGCTCGCCGCCCGCCTCCTGGACCTGGAACGCCAGAAGCGCGATGAGGAGCTGGCAGCGATAGGTGGGGTGCAGCGCGGTGTCGACTTCGGCAGTCAGATCCGTTCCTACGTGCTGCAGCCGTACCAGATGGTGAAGGACCTCCGGACCGGGCACGAGGTCGGCGACGTCGCCGGCGTGCTGGACGGCGGCCTCGACGGGTTCATGGAGGCCTACCTTCGGTGGGCCCGTTCACGCGACGAGGACTGACAACGGCTCCACCTCCGGGGTAGATCTTCCGGAGGCGCCGCGATCCGCTTACGGCCTTCTGGTACCGTCCGCGCCGTGCCGTCACGACCCGTTCTGATCGAAGCATCACGGCCCGGGGGTCGTAGATGATCAAGCTGGAGGGCGTCTCCAAGATCTTCAAGGGCGACGTGGTTGCGTTGAAGAACGCCACGGCCGAGATCCAGAGGGGCGAGTTCGTCTTCCTCGTCGGCCCGTCGGGCTCAGGCAAGTCCACCTTCATCCGACTCCTGAACCGCGAGGAGGTCGCCGACGAGGGTCGCATCATGGTCGCAGGCAAGGACCTGGGATCGATGAGCTCCTGGAAGATTCCGTACCTCCGACGAAACATCGGCTATATCTTCCAGGACTACAAGCTCCTGCCGAAGAAGACCGTCTACGAGAACGTGGCGTTCGGACTCGAGGTGATCGGCCGCCCACGCCAGGTAATACGCCAACAGGTGCCGGCGATCCTCGAACTGGTGGGTCTGGCGCGCAAGGCGGAGCGCCTACCCGACGAGCTCTCGGGCGGCGAGAAGCAGCGGGTCTCGATCGCAAGGGCTTTCGTGAACCGTCCGCTGATACTGCTGGCCGACGAGCCCACAGGAAACCTCGACCCCGGAACATCGGTTGGCATCATGCGCCTCCTGGATCGCATCAACCGCAGCGGTACGACGGTCGTCATGGCTACGCACGACCGGGGTGTGGTGGACACGATGCGTCGCCGGGTGATCGAGCTGGACCGCGGCGTGATCACGCGTGACGAGTCCCGCGGGGTCTACGAATGAGTCCTGACGTGACAGGGCCGGTGGCCTGAGGTGCTCTATCGACTCTGGTACTACGTGCGCGAGACGCTCGTCAGTCTCTGGCGGAACCTGAGTCTCACGCTGGCCGCCATCCTGACCGTGGCGATCTCGCTCTCCCTGGTCGGTGCCTCGCTACTGATCCGCGAGGGGGCGGCCCGGGCCACTGCGCAGTTTCAGGAGGGCGTGGAGTTCATCGTGTTCATGGTGGCCGATGCATCGCCCGAACAGGACGCCGCCATACGCAATGTCCTGGACTCCAGCCCTGCGGTGTCGGGCTACACCTACGTCGACAAGGCGGCCGCCTACGAGGAGTTCCAACGCCTCTTCGCCGACAAACCTGAGCTGATCGAGAGCGTCACCCCGGCGGTAATGCCGCCCTCATACCGGATCGTGCCGGCCAATCCGGATGCCGGCAACGTCGCAGAGATGGCGCGCCAATTCGGGGAGCAACCCGGCGTGAAGGAGGTTGCGACGGCCACAGAGGCCATCCGCCAGATCGAGGACTTCTCCACACGGGTTAGCCAGGCACTCCTGGTTGCCGCCGTCGTGCTGGTCGGTGTGTCCACCCTGTTGATCCTGAACACGGTTTTCACCGCGATTGGTGCCCGCCGCCAGGAGATAGAAGTGATGAAGCTGGTCGGCGCCACGAACTGGTTCATACGGATCCCCTTCATGCTGGAAGGGACGATCCACGGCCTGGCGGGTGCCGCCCTCGCCGTACCGGCCCTGTTCGTTGTCGACTCCCAGGTCCTGGCGTACTTCCAGAAGTCCGATGCCGTTCCGTTGTTCCGTGGCTTCGCCGTGCCCGATGGATTCGTCTGGGACACCAGCATCTGGCTGCTTGTCATTGGTGGAGTGGTCGGGATGATCGGCTCAGCAGTGGCGGTAACGCGCTTCACGGACGTCTGAGTCGTGGCCGACCGGGCCGACTCCGAAACGCCCGGTCCCGGATGGGTCCGACTCCTCGACGTCGAGGTTCCTGCCGGCGGCATAGCGGAGGCCACCCTGGACGGCGAGGACCTGGTGGTGTGGCGCAGCGTCTCCGGGGTCCCCTGCGTCTCGGAGGCCCGTTGCCCGCACCAGTGGTCCCACCTTGCACACGAGGGGGTCGTGGACGGCGAGGAGCTCGTCTGCCTCACCCACTTCTGGCGGTTTGGAAACAACGGTGCCGGATGGAAGGCCAACGTGAACGGTCGCCGGGACCGGAAAGGGGACTTGGCGATCCTGCCGTGCCTGGATCACGATGGAGCCATCTGGGTACGCGAACCCGGCACGCACGACGCCCAAGGGGTATGACGGAAGGAGAGTAATGACGATTGATAAGGACCTCCTGAGCAGGTACACCCTCACTACCTGGGGTTACAAGCAGGGTGAGATGGTGGGCTTGATGATCCACCTGGGCGTACGCCTCGGTATCTACCAGGCCCTGGACGGGGCCGGACCCGTCACCTCCGGTGACCTGGCTGCCGCGACCGGCCTCCACGAGCGCTGGCTGCGCGAATGGCTCCGGAGCCAGGCAGCGGCCGAACTTCTGGTCACGACGGACGGCGAGACCTTCGAGATGGAACCGGAGGCCGCCCTCGTGCTGGCCCGGGTGGACCAGCCCACCTACGCAGCCGCCGTGTTCGCCCGCCAGCGCGACCCCAGGGTGGCTGATGGCCTCGTGGAGGCTTTCCGCACCGGCCTGGGCCTCACCTACGACGACCAGGGTGAAGGTTCTGAGCAGCACACAGAGGCGATGCTGGCCCCAATGGCGCGAGCCCTGCTGGTTTCAACTGTGATCCCGCTGCTCGATGGGGTTGCTGATCGGCTCGCCTCTGGGATCAAGGTCGTCGACGTCGGTTGCGGCACAGGACTGGCTCTCGAGCTCATCTCCGCTGCCTTCCCTGACTCGACCTATGAGGGCTACGACGTGTCGGAACGAGCCGTGGCGGCTGCCCGCCAGCGCTTCGACGGAAGCCACAACGTGACCATCCACCTTGCCGGCGGTGAGGACCTGCCGGCCACGAAAGACGTCGAGCTCGTGATGACCCTGGACTGTCTGCACGACATGCCCAGGCCTGACCTGGCAATGGCTGCCATCCGTGGGGCGATCGCCGCCGATGGAACGTGGCTGGTCAAGGAGATCAGGTCATCGCCGGAGTGGGGGAAGAACCTCCGGAATCCGATGCTGGCGATGATGTACTCCACGTCGGTGGCGACCTGCATGGCGTCGGCCATGTCAACCCCCGACGGCATGGGCCTCGGCACCCTTGGTCTCGATCCGGAGACGCTGCAGGAAATGGTCACCGAAGCCGGCTTCAGCCGCTTCGTCCAGCACAAGGTGGACGACCCCACGAACCTCTACTACGAGGTGCGTCCCTGAGGACTGACTCCCCGGCCTCGGATCGGCCCCGAGGAGCCCGGTCAGCCGAGTAGCTGCGGATCGGATACCGGCAGGAGGCAGCCGTCGGTGTCGCCGAACCCCGGACCGTGGTCACACGGGTACTCGTAACGCCTGAGTTGCACGCTCAGATGTCCGTCGTAGCTGGTGGCGGGGCGCATGTCGGACACGTCCATGGACCCGAGGGTTGCCAGGGCCACCTGGACGCCCAGCCTCGTTGGGTCCGTCCCGGCATCATGAACGGCGCGTGCCACGGCCCTCACCAGGCTGCAGGCGTCTGTGACCGTTCGATACACGTCCGTCGTTGGATCGTCGACCGTCGCGATTCGACGCTGGGCGGCCTCCGCGTAGGAGCGGTTGCACATCTCGTCGAACGGTCGGGTCTCGAAGCCGTCCAGACGGTGGCTGCCGGTCGCCGACGCATCCAGGATCCACGCACCGGAGTAGTACGCACCGGCAGGCGTACCTCCGAACTCGGCCACCTCCGACGACACCGAGTCGAGGCCCTGCGCGTCTAGGCCGGATTGGATGAAAGTGGGCCGCGGCATTGCCTGATCCAGCATCTCGAGCACCAGCCACGGCAACGAGGTCCGGTTCAGGAGAGGAAACACCACGTCCACGCCCCGTTCGACCATGGCTGCGACCGCTGTGTCCATCCCCACCCGGCACGTTGTCGTTCCCTCGCAACCCACCAGATGGATCGTCGGGTCGTGGCCCAGAGCCTCAAGCGCCTCAACCAGCACATCAACGATGTCGTCGGAACGCTGGGGTGCATCCGGGACCACCAGGCCGACGGTTCGGTCCATGAGGAGGCCTTTTTCGTCGGCCATGCTCACCATGGCTTCCAATGCGGTCCGGGCTCCTGGCTCCTGGGCGAGCAGGAGCCCGCCGGCACGACGGTCGTCACTATCAGATGTGCCCCGCACGCTCAGGAATGATGTCCGACCTGACCAGGTCAGGCAGCCGGCAGCGGTTCCCGGAACTGGTTCGACAGCCAGAGCGGCCACGGCGAGGTGGACCTCCCGGGTTTCCAGGCAGGCGGCCTCGCGCCGGGTGTCTATGTCGTGGCCGCCACCGCCCAGACCTGAGATGTCGACGGTCCGGAGGTCCAGAAGGCGTCCGTGGATGCCGCCACACCCGTTGACGATGTCTACGAATGACCGGACCATCTCGTCGATGTCGCCCGCCCTTGTGTAAAAGCCGATCCTCTCCAACTCATCTAGACGGGTGTTCAGGTGAACAATGGTCAGCGAGTCAGCGGTTATGCCCGGCTCGGTTGCAACCGGGACAGAATCCGGCGGTTGGGTCGGTTCACAGAAGGACCCGAGGCCCTGGAAGGGGTGCGTGCGGTCGAAGGAGGCCTGGAACTCCTCATAGGTTTCGCCGCGAGGGTCGGTGTAGTGACCGTCCCCGGTGAGCGTTCCTCTGGGAAGGGGTCTGTCGTCTTCTTCGGCTCCGACGGCGCCGCCACCGGCATCGCCGGCACCGTCGCCAGTGCCGTCGTCGACAGGCTTCGCTACGGTCGACGCCGGCACCGTAGACGTCGCCTCTGACGTTTGCGTGTCCGGGTCGCTGGCGGCGGTACCGGGGTCGGACGGGGTCGTATCTGAGGGCTGGGCGCCTGAGGTGCTGGCGGCTGTATCGGGGGCTGTCGGCGTTGCCTCTGACGGGTGTGTGGTTGTAGCGGCGTCGGAGTTGGACTTGGGGACTGTGGGGGTTGCCTCTGTGGGCTGTGTTACGGGGCTCTGGGTCTGGGCGGTGGGCGCGTCGAGGGTGCAGGCTGTGGCGGTCAGGAGGATGACCAGAGCCACGGCCATGGAGAGAGCGGGGGCGGGGGTGGTGAGTCGGGGTCGAGACATTGTGTAGGACGGTTGCCGACTGTTGTGATGATCGGCCGGGGGACATTATGGGGCACATCGGATGCTTACGGCGCGGGTGCCCGGGATGGGGCCGCCGCGGTGCGTAGCCTCGGCGGCGTGTCGGAGCCAGATGACCCCACAGCCGTCGACCCGGCCGCTGATGGCGACGACGGCGCTGGGTCGTCGCTGGCGCCCGAACGCCGTGAGGCCGGGTCCGGGACTGATGTCTCCGACGAGCAGCGGGACCGCCGGACGGGCTTCTTTCGCGAAAGCGAGACGGCCGCCTCGCCGGTGTCGTCCGTACCTGCTCCGACCGGAGGACGCTGGAATGAACTGGAGGCGGACCGTCAGATCCGTGCATTCCTGACAACCCTCGCCGGGGGGCGCCACCTCGTGCACCGAAGTGACCCGGTGGAACTCCTGCGCGAGAACGACCTGCTGCTCCTGTTCGGCCCGGAAGAAGAGGAGGCCTTCGCGGATCTTGCGCTCAGGTTCCCGGAGGAGACGGTGAATCGCTGGGCGACGCTGCTCAGCGGGGGGGATCGCTCAGAGGCATTCGGTCCGAGGTCGCGCTCCGAACGCAGGGACGAGGCCTCCATCGTGCGCTCCCTGCACGTCGGGCTCCGCAAGAGGATCATCGGAGCCCTGCTCGTGCTCCTGGCGGTAGGAGCCGTCGGGGTACTGGCCCGTGTCGTCACCTCAGATGAAGCCGTGGACAGGACCGACCGGTCGCTCCGGTTCTCCACGACCCTCGACACACCGGATTCCGGTGACGGAACCGGCGTCGTACCCGGGGGGCCGCCCGTGGCCGAGCCGTCGCTTGTGAGCACGGCAGACAGCGTCGTGGCCGTCCTGCGCGGTGACGGACACTCGGTTGACCGGATCCGCCTGGATGTGCCCGCCGGAGACCTGCCCATAGGGGTCGGCGCCCTCGCCGGAACGGTCTTCGAACACGCCGGCGGTCAGGTGGCCCTCGTCGGACCGGTGGACTGGTGGGTGGCGGGGTGCGTACGGGTCGTCGTCGCGACGGAGTTCCTGCGCCCCCTGGACGTCGTCCTGTACGAGGACTCCGACGGTGCGTGCCCGCCGGAGATGGTCGGTCGGGTCGCACGGGTCACCTGCTCAGGCAGGAGGGTCCTCGTGCTGACGGTGGACATCCCCCAGGGAAAGGTGGCCCTGATAGAGGGAGGCTCCGGCTGGGCCGAGACGATCCGTTTCGGTCTGGAGACCGCCACCGAACCAGACTCGCGTTGGGAGACACTTGCCGTCAGGGGGTCCATCACGGTGGCGGCGGAAGGCGCCACCGTGGCCGTGCCCCGATTCGGTGGCGCTCCGGGTGATGAGATCACCGTCGACCTTGGATCCGGGCCGACCGGGCCATTCGTGGGCGCCTGCACCCTGGGGTGAATCACCGGACGTGCAACCGAGCCGGGAGGTCGCGGCCGGTACGGTTATGGCATGTGCGGCCGGGTGGTGACGACATCGTCACCCGAAGAACTCAGCGAGTACCTGGGAGCGGACGCCATCGTTGGCGTCCTGGACGGTCCCGACCACAACGTTGCTCCAGCTGGCCGGTTGCCCATTGTCTGGGTCGATCCGACAGGTGGCCGCCAGCACCTCCTGGGGACCGCCCGATGGGGGCTGCTCCCCGAATGGGCCACGGACCCGTCGCCCAGCGGCCGCATGTTCAACGCCAGGGCTGAGACAGCGGCCACCAAGCCCTCCTTCCGGGCGGCATTCCGACACAGGCGGTGCCTCGTTGCGGTGGACGGCTTCTACGAATGGAGCCCCTCCGCTGCCGGCTCAGCCTCGCAACCCTGGTTCGTGCAGCGCTCTGATGGGGCACCGTTGGCTCTGGCCGGACTCTTCGAGGCCCGGGCCGACGGGGACGACTCGGTTCTGAGGACGTGCACGATCCTGACTGTGGATGCGAACGCCGACCTTGCCCCGGTCCACCACCGGATGCCGGCACTGCTGCCAGAGTGCCAGTGGGCCCAGTGGTTGGATCCTTCGGACCATGACCGCTCCTCGCTGAACTCGCTCCTCGTGTCTGCACCCGACGGGCTACTCGAGCGCCACAGGGTGGCCCGGGACGTGAACGACGCCCGCCGCAAGGGAGCAGGGTTGACCACCCCGATGGACGGTTCCGAGCTGGTCGACGCCGGTGGCGACCAGGAGGCCCTCTGGTGAAGACCACCCCGGCCTTCGAGAGAACCGCAAAATCCCTGGAACGCACCGGGGAGACCGTCGTGACGACGGTGGTGTCGGTCAGACGACGCATGGACATTGCCATGCTCCGATGGCAGGCCCGAATGGACTCCCCGGTCTGGGACCGCTGCCTGCCGTGGATCACAGCGGTGGTGCTTGCGACATTCCTGGCGCTGTTGG
>JAAZXC010000025.1 GCA_014240365.1 Acidimicrobiales bacterium
ACCCGGCCCACCTCGAAACCAGAGAACTCGGGGAGGTCCTCAGGCGCGAGACGGCCAGCCCACGCCTTGGGGGCCAGGTCCTCCTGCTCGAGGGCCTCCTGGGCCCGTCGCTCGATGTCGATGCCCTGGCGGGCCATCCGGGCCTCCCGGACGGCATGCCTGGCCCACGCCGTGGACACCAGGGCGGGGATCGCCACCAGCGAGAACACCAGTGCACCCCAGGCCCCCTCGGTCACGGCATTCACGAACGAAGCCAGCGCCAGCAGTCCGTAGAGGGACGACGAGTGGCATTCCTTGCGGAAGGTGGACCACGCCAGCGTGTAGGCGTCCGGTGCCGTCTCCGGGTCGATACGGCCCAGCAGCCGGTAACGGTGGCGTGCCGAGCGGGCCCAACTCAAGGCGGCCGCTAGGCAGATGATGCCCAGAAGGGTCAGGACAGGCGTCCGCATGCCCATTCAGCGTACTCGTGGGTCCAACCGACAAGCGTCGGCCACCCGCCACTGCCACACACCACTGCCACACACCCGCAACCGGGCGGTCACTCGGAGCGGCTACGCACCCGCAGCTTGATGGGCGTAGACCCGAGCTTCAGGTCCTCGCGCAGCCGTCGCTCCAGATAGCGCAGCCACGTGCGTGGAACCTCACGGTTGGCGAACAGGGTGAAGGTCGGCGGATCGGTCGCCCCCTGGGTCGCATACAGGATCCGCACGCCGGCAGGTGCCGGCTGGGCCGCCTGTGCCGCCCTGATCACATCGTTCACCCGGCGGGTCGGGATACGTGTCTGGTAGTCCCGGATGGTGTCCTCCAGGGCCGGCCAGAGACGGTGCACGTTCTTACCGCTGAGAGCGCAGATACGGATCACAGGCGCCTCGCCCACGAAGTGCAGCTTGTCGCCCACCTGGATCGAGACGTCCTCGCGCTGCTCGGTGTCGCACAGGTCCCACTTGTTGAGCAGCACCACGATCGGGCAGCCGGCTGCGTCGACCCGCTCAGCCAGACGCTGGTCCTGATGGGTGACGCCCTGGGTGGCGTCGATGATCAACAGCGCCACGTCAGCGGTGTCCACGGCCTTGAGGGCCCGGACCAGTGAGTAGTACTCGGTCTCCTCGTCGATGCGCGCCTTGCGTCGCATCCCCGCAGTGTCAATGAATCGGACCGGGCCGTGCGGCGTCTCCACGATGGTGTCGATCGTGTCACGCGTGGTTCCCGGGCGATCATGAACCACCGCCCGCTCCTCGCCGGTGAGCCGGTTGAACAACGTCGACTTGCCGACATTCGGGCGGCCGACCAGGGCCACCCCCACCACCCTGGGGTCACCACTGTCGGTCTCGACCTCGTCCGGTACCTCGTCAACGACATCGGGAAGGGCAGCCACGATGCGGTCCAGCATGTCGCCGGCACCCCGACCGTGCAGGGCGCTCACCGGCATCGGCTCACCCAGCCCGAGCGACATGAGCTCCCATATCGAAGATTCATGCACCCGGTCATCGACCTTGTTGGCAATCAGGATCACCGTCGTGTCGGTACCGCGCAGGAGGGTCGCCACCCTGGCATCGTCCTCGGTCACCCCGACCGTGGTGTCCACCACGAACAGCACGACGTCAGCCTCGAAAATGGCCTGCTCGCTCTGGCGGCTTACCTTCTCGTCCAGGGTGTCGCCGTCGGCGATCCAGCCTCCGGTGTCCACGAGGGTGAACTCCCGGCCCTGCCAGTTCGCTTCGACCTTCTTGCGGTCCCTGGTTACGCCGGGCCGCTCCTCCACGATTGCCTCGCGGCGGCCCAGAATCCTGTTCATCAGGGTCGACTTGCCCACGTTGGGTCGCCCCACGATCGCCACCGAATGCTTCATCGACCCGCTCCCACCATCGAAAGTGCCTTACGCAGTGACACTCCATCGGTCGAGACCACCTCGACCGCCAGCGGCAGATCCGCCGGCTCCATCCCATCCAGGAACCGCCCGTTGCTGAGGCAGACATCCGGAAGCAGATAACGGTGCCCGGTCGGCTGATCGGCCAGGACCCTTGCCACGTCCTCGCCGACCATCAGACCGGTGACGCCCACATTGCCGCCGAAGAACCGGTTCTCGACCGCAACCACACGTACGTCGGTCCGACCGGTGGATTCGACCAGAGGAGCCAGGATGGGTGCGCCCAGCTCGCCGGTGAGCACCGCCACCGGCGCACTACGCGACGGACGGACCCCCGCCCCGAGACTCACAGAAGTGCCCGTCGAGGCTTCACCTTCGACTACAGACCCGGCGACCGCGATACCGACACCACAACCCGACCCCTCATGGCCGGCTCCGGTCCGCGGAGCCCGATAGCCGAGGGCGGGTGCGCCATCCACCGACTGGAAGAACCCCGGCGAGCGTTCGCGCCCAGCCGCAGATCCGCTGAACTCCATCTCAAATGCCCGCGCCATGCCGATCCCGTCCTCCAGCATCTCGAAGTCGTCGTAGTGCTCCGCCGGCGGGAAGGGCCGCCCGGCCAGCAGGTAGTACTCGTCTGCGGCGAACACCATCCGGCGCCCCAGGGAGCCCAGTAGGTGCTCCTGCCATGCCTCCACGACGTCGACGACGGCGCAGGCCTCGTCCCGGGTGTGGGCCCGCATGCGGACCTCGTCGGTGTAACGGCTCACGCCGAGGGGCACCACGCAGATGCTGGCCAGCTCGGGGAACCGGTCGGCCACGCCGGCCAGCGTGTCCTCCAGCCAGAGCCCGTCGTTCAGGCCGGGACACACCACCACCTGGCCGTGCACCGTGATGTCGTGGTCCAGCAGTGCACGCAGCCACCGAAGGCTCGTGGCACCGCGCCGGTTCCGCAGCATCTCCGTGCGCTTGTCCGGATCGGTTGCGTGGATGCTGACGTACAGGGGGCTGAGGCCCTCCGACAGCACCCTCTCCATGTCCGCCTCGGTGAAACGGGTCAGGGTCGTGAAGTTCCCGTACAGGAACGACAACCGGTAGTCGTCGTCCTTCACATAGAGGCTGCGGCGCAGGCCGGGCGGAAGCTGGTAGATGAAGCAGAACTCGCAGTGGTTGTCACACGTCCGGACGCGATCGAACAGGGCGCTGTCCACCTCGACGCCAAGAGGGCTGCCGGCGGGCTTCTCCACCTCCACCTCACGCTGTATCCCTCCGGAATCCAGCGTCAGGGCGAGCACCGGCTCGTCCACGAGCAGCTGGTACTCGATGACGTCGCGTGGCACGCGGTCGTTGATGCTCAGGATCCGGTCGCCCAGCACGACACCGGCCCGTTCAGCGGGTGATCCGGTGGCGACGGCAACGACCACGGGGGTCGACATGTCCACAAGGCTACCGACCTCGAAGGACGCACCCGTTAGGGTCCGGACATGCCATCCGCCACCTTGACCACCGCTGCCGGCGGGCGGGTCGACCGGGTACTCGTGGCCGAGCCACGCGGCTTCTGTGCCGGTGTGGAGATGGCCATCAAGGCCCTCACCTGGCTGGTCCGGGCCTTCGACGAACCCGTCTACTGCTACCACGAGATCGTCCACAACAAGCTGGTGGTGGAACGCTTCGAGGCGCAGGGCGTGGTGTTCGTGGACGACATAGCCGACGTCCCCGACGGGGCACCCCTGATGCTCTCCGCACACGGTTCGGCCCCCGAGGTGGTGCGACGGGCCCGCGAGGTGGGTGGCTACACGGTCGACGCCGTCTGCCCGCTGGTGACCAAGGTCCACCACGAGGTGAAGACCCGCACCGAAAAGGGCTACCAGATCGTCTACGTGGGCCACTCCGGCCACGAGGAGGCCGAGGGCACGATCGCCGTGGCCCCCGATGCTGTGCACCGCGTCGAGCATCCCGAGGATGTGGACGCCCTCCCCGACCTGGGCGACAACGTAGCGATCCTCGCCCAGACCACACTCAGCCACCGCGACTGGGCCGGCGTCGTGGATGCCGCCTCGCAGCGCTGGCCCGACCTCTGGTCCCCCGGGCGCTCGGACCTCTGCTTCGCCACGACGAACCGCCAGGGCGCCCTACTGGACCTCGTCGACCGCTGCGACGCAGTGGTGGTGATCGGCTCCACGAACAGCTCCAACACCCGTGCCCTCGTGGAGCTGGCCTCAGAGGCCGGCTGCGACCGGGTGGTCTGGATCAACCGTGCCGAGGAACTCCCGGAAGACCTGACAGGCACGATCGGCGTGACAGCCGGCGCATCAGCGCCCGAAGAGGTCGTCACCGCCGTGGTCGAGGCCCTGGCGCCCGTCAACGGCGTCGAAACCGTGCGTCACACCGACGAGGACGAGTACTTTCCCCCGCCCCGCAACCTCCGGGACCTGCTGCAGGCCATCCGGACCTTCGCCGGGCTGGGCTTCTGCGCTCCACCGCCACCCCGTCATCTCGACGACAGGGCCATTGACGCCTCCGATGCCCTCACCGCACTGGGTGGGCCGCAGCCGGTCGGCTGAGAGATCAGTCTCCGGGCTGTTCGCCGCCGGGAGCCGGCAACGCCGGCCTCCCAGCGAGGCGCTGGGCCTCGTCGAAGCATTCCTGCAGGCCGACCCTGAGTTGTTCGGTCAACTCGTCGACCACGCGACGGGGAACCCGCCCCTCGACCACCGGCGGTCGGATCGGCTCGCCGACCACCATCACCACCCTGATCGGACGAATGAACATCGAACCGCCCGGCATGGCGTGGTCCGTGCCGGCGATTCCCATCGGAATGATCGGCACCCCGGCCCTTGCGGCCACGAAGGCCGGCCCGGCGTGCATCAGCCCAGGCTCCACCACCGGGCCGTACTGGCGGGTGCCCTCGGGGAACATGACCATTGGCTCACCACGCTCCAGGACTTCCTGGCAGGCACGCAGCGCCGCACGGTCCGCCGTGCCGCGCTCAACCGGGAAGCCCCCGACGATGGTCAGGAACCGCCCGGCCGCCCTGTTGTTCCAGAGCGACTCCTTGCCCAGGAACCGCTGGCGCCGCGCCGTGACCATTCCGCCCACGGGCGTGTCCAGGTAGGACCGGTGGACCGGCGCCAGGATGTACGCCTCCTCAGCCGGCAGGTTCTCCCCACCGACCACCCGGAACCGGAACCAGAACTTGCACACCAGCCACAACAGCGACCAGAAGAACCTGTAGGCGACACGGTCCAGGAGAGACATGCGCCGGCCCAAATCCTCGCTCACGACAGCAACCCGACAATCGCATCCACGATCTCCGGGATCGCCAGGTCCGAGGTGTCGATGACCTCCGCCCCGGACGCCTCCACGAGCGGGCTGGCCGCACGGCTGGAATCGGCGACGTCCCGGCGTCGGATGTCGGCCGCCACGGCAACCACGTCGAGGCCCGGCGTCTCGGCGGCCCTGCGCTGTGCCCGGACCTCCGGCGATGCGATCAGGTGGACCTTCAACTCCGCCTCGGGGAATACCACCGACCCGATGTCGCGACCCTCCATCACGCCGCCTCCCCGCTCTACGACCCATGACCGCTGGCGGGCCACCATCTCGACCCTGACCTCCGGATTGGCTGCCACTGCGGTCACCGCGGTGGTCACCTCGGCACCGCGGATCGCCGCAGAGGCGTCCTCGCCGTCGACAATGCATGCCGAACGGGTGACCTCCAGGGTCACCGAGCGCGCCACGTCGGCCACCGCCGCAACATCAGTCGGGTCGACTCCCCGCTGCAGGACGGCGAACGCCACACCGCGGTACATCGCCCCGGTATCCAGGTACTCGAGGCCGAGGCGGTCAGCTACGGCGCGTGCCACCGTCGACTTGCCGGACCCGGCCGGACCGTCGATGGCGATCACCCTGTATGCCACAGGCTCAGGTCCCGCCACGGAGGAGGTCGAGGTCAGCTATGAAGGTCGGGTAGCTGGTGGCCACCGCATCCCAGCCGTCAATGGTCGTCGGCCCGTCAGCGACGAGGGCGCCAACCGCACATGCCATGGCGATCCGGTGGTCATGGTGGGAATCCACGCCGGCTCCGGTCAGGGCGCCCCCGCGCACCACCAGGGTGTCGCCATCGACCCGCACGTCGGCACCCATCCGGCCCAACTCTGATTCCACGGTGGCGAGGCGATCGCTCTCCTTGACACGCAACTCGCCCACCCCCTCGAACCTCGTCTCGCCGTCGGCGCAGGCCGCAGCCACCGCCAGGATCGGCACCTCGTCGACCAGGCCCGGCACCTCCTCGGCGCTCACCACCGTTCCCGTCAGCCCACAGTGGCGCACCGTGAGATCACCGGTGGCCGGGTCATGGGTGATGTCGGCGCCCATTCGCGAAAGCACGTCCACGAATCCGGAACGTGCAGGGCCGGCGTAGACGTTGCCGACCACCACCTCGGACCCGGGCAGGATCGAGGCGGCAACAGCCCAGAAGGCCGCCTGCGAAGGGTCCCCCGCCACGTCATGGTCGACTGCCGTGGGCCGACCCGGCTGGACCGTCACGCTCGTCAGGTCGCCATCGGACCCATGGTCCAGCGTGAGACCGAACGCCGTCATGAGCTCCTCCGTGTGGGCCCGGCTGGGACGGTCCTCGACCACCGTGGTCGGGCCATCGGCCGACAGGCCGGCGAACAGGACGCAGCCCTTCACCTGGGCGCTGGCGACCGGCAACCGGTATTCGATGCTGTTGAGCCCGCCACCGTCGATCACCAGCGGTGCCAGGGACAGGCCGTCGCGACCAGTGACCGTCGCCCCCATGAGGCGCAGCGGATCCACCACCCGATCCATGGGGCGACGTCGGATCGAGGCGTCACCGTCGAGCACCGAGCGGAACGGCTGACCGGCCAGCAGACCGGCCAACAGGCGGATCCCTGTACCGGAATTGCCGACGTCCAACGGATGGTCGACCGCTTCCAGGCGTCCGCCCCGGATGCTGATCGTGGAGTCGGCGACATCGACCACGTCGGCACCGAGCGCCTCGATGATCCTGCGGGTACACGCCACGTCCCCACCGTCGCTGAGGCCTCGCACCGTCGATGTCCCGTCAGCCAGCGCCGCCAGCATCAGCACCCGGTGGGAGATGGACTTGTCACCCGGCACCCTGATTCGACCCACCAGGGGGCCGCCCGGCACCACAGCCATGGATCCGTCCGGAGGGTCGACCACGTGGCTCACGAGACCCACGACACGTTCACGCCAGCGGAGCCGAGGTGGGCCGGTAGCCGTTGGCCATCAGCCCGCCCTTGAGCCGCTCGACCATGTCGGACTCGACAATGAGGAGTACGACACCGCGGTCGCCCTCGGCCGAGTGGGCGATCTCCAGGTCGTAGATGTTCACATCCAGGTCGGTGGCCAGCAGCGTGATGGAAGCCAACTCGCCCTGACGGTCCAGCACCGGCACCCGCACCTCGACCAGTTCCGACGGGCGCGGCGCCCCGGTGGGAAGGCTCACGCGGGCGGACCTGGCGGTCTCGAGGCGCTTCAGCAGGCCGTCCCTGTCGCCACCGGCGATCTCGGCGCGCACAGCGCTCAACGCACGTATCAACTCCTCGAGGACCCCGTCGATGGCAGCAGCGTTGCCGCTGCAGATGTCAGGCCAGATACCGGGATGGCCAGCGGCCACCCGGGTCATGTCACGGAATCCACCGGCTGCCAGGCGCAGCACCGCCGAATGCTCCTCGGAGCGGGCCGCTGCGATGCCCATGAGGGTTGCGGCCGTGAGGTGGGGAACATGGGAGACCAGCGCCACGAGGGAATCGTGGCGCTCGGGTGGAAGGGTCAGGATCTCAGGCCCCATAGATGAGACCACCGAACGCACCCGGGCAAGGGCATCACCGGCGGTTGCATCGGTCGGAGTGAGCACCCAGATGGCGTCGACGAACATTTCAGCATCAGCACCGTCGACACCCTCCTGCTCGGAGCCGGCCATCGGATGGCCGCCGATGAAACGGGCATCGTCCACTGTTGCGACCAGTGGCGCCTTGACGCTTCCCACATCGGTCACGAGGCCTTCGGGGGCGGCGGCCAGGGCCTCGACCACCGCATCCGGGAGCTGGCCCACCGGGGTCGCCACGAAGGTCAGCTCGGCATCCGGATCCCAACCAGTGGCGTCCAGGGCTCCGAGCTCGACAGCCCGGGCGAGACGCTCGGAGTCTGGATCCACGCCATGGACGTGCCAGCCCCTGGCTCGCAGCGCCATGCCGATCGACCCACCGATCAGGCCGACACCCACGATGGTTGCCCTCCGGGCAGTGCCGTCGCTCATGCGTTCGGCCGTGCCGGAGCGACGGTTCCTGGAGTCGCCATGAGGCACGATGCTACCGGCCACCCGCCAACCGATCAGCCAGAGTTACGGAGCCGATGCCCGGCGGACTCAGCCCCCGGAACGGTCCCCGGGACCGGCCACGGCACGCTGAAGGGACCGCAGCTCGTCGCCGGTCAGCTCCCGCCACGCACCGGGTGCCAGGGACCGGTCTGCCAACGGCCCTATGCGGGTACGGATCAGACGCACCACGGGGTGTCCAATGGCCTCGCACATCCGTCTGACCTGTCGGTTCCGGCCCTCGTGGATGGTCAGCCGGAGCACCGATGGATCCAGGAGGGCGGCCCGGGCAGGAGCCGTGGTTCCGTCATCCAACTCGATGCCCTCCCGGAGTCGCCGTAGGGCGCCACGCGACGGCTCACCGAGCACCTCGGCCACGTACTCCTTCTCCACCCCGAAGGACGGGTGCGTCAACCTGTGGGTCAGCTCACCGTCATTGGTCAGAAGCAGGAGCCCCTCCGTGTCGAGGTCCAGGCGCCCCACAGGGAACACGCGAGGCTCGGTCGGCACCATCCCAACCACCGTCGGCCGGCCCTGGGGGTCGTCCGCCGTCGTCACCACGCCTGCCGGCTTGTTCAACAGGTAGTGGACGAGGTCGGGTCGCACTCCTACAGGCGCGCCGTCCACCTCGATCAGGGCAGTCTCCACGTCGATGCGCCGACCCAGCACGGCCACCTCGCCATCAACCAGCACCCGACCCTCGGCAATCAGGTCCTCGCACACCCGGCGGCTGCCGATGCCGACACGGGCGAGCACCTTCTGGAGCCGATCGCCCTCATGGGACGCGGCGTCCACCTGTCAGCCTTCCGGGGCTACAGGCCCCGATGCCTCCGACGCAGCGGCTGGCGGGCCGTCGTCGAGGACCTCGGCCGCGACCGGGTCCGGATCCGAACTGAGACCCCGTTCGAGCGCCTCTACTACCTCCGGGCCCGGGACGAAGTCGCCCAGAGGCGGCAGCTGCGCCAAACCATCGAGCCCCATCCGCTCCAGGAACTCCCGGGTGGTGCCGAAAAGGACAGCGTTGCCGGGACCGGAGTCCCTGGAGACCTCGTCGATGAAACCCCGCTGCTGCAGGGTGCGAATCACGCCGTCTACGTCGACCCCGCGGATCGCCGAGACCTGCGCCCGTGAGATCGGCTGCTTGTACGCAACGATCGCCAGCGTCTCCAGGGCGGCGGCCGTCAACCGGCTGGTCTGGCCATCCACCACGAAACGTTCCACCCACGGAGCCTGGTCAGGATGGCTCTGGTACCGGAAGCCACCGCCCACACGGACCAGGGCGAACCCCCGGCCTTCGGCCTCGTACCCGGCGGCGAGACCCACACAGATCGCCTCGATCCGCTTCGTGGGCAGCTCCAGCAACTGGGCCAGGAGATTCGGCGGCACGGGATCCACCGCCACCATCAGCATCGCCTCGACGGCCCGCCGGGCCTCGACGTCGATGTCTTCAGCCCTGTCCGCTACTCCATCAACCATGTCAGCCCTCGTAGGCGTCGATCAGGTCGACGTCTCCCCGGTCGGCTCCGGGACGCCAGCCGATATGGATGTCGCCGAAGCTGTCCAACTGGTCCAACTCCACCACGCCCTGTTTGTAGAGTTCCAGGACGGCGAGGAACCAGACGACCACTTCGATCCGGTCGACCAGCCCCATGGTGAGATATCGGAATGTGACGACACCGCTCTCCGGCAGGCTGTCAGCGACCCTGGCCACGGCTTCGGCCACGCTGATGCGGATGGGCGCAATGGACTCCGTGTCGACGTGTATAGACGGCCGGGGCGCCATCGCAGCCATGAAGGCCGCCCGCAGGTCGTCGGTGGTGACGCCCTCCAGCAGGTCGGGCGCCAGGTGGGCGAACCGGTCCTCGAGGCCGGCGCGGCGCGGCCGTGACAGCGACGCCTCGGCAGCCATACGCCGAAGCGAGACGGCTGCGTCCTTGAACGTCTTGCACTCCAGCAGGCGGGCGAGGAGCAGGTCGCGTTCCTCCCAGAGGCCGAACTCGTCGTCGTGTTCGGCCCGCTCATGCACCGGCAGGAGGCGCCGGGTCTTCAACTCGACGAGGATCGAGGCGATCAGGAGGAACTCGGTGGCCGCCTCCAGGTCGCACGTATCGAGGCGTTGCATCTCGGCCAGGTAGGCGTCCACGATGGCAGAAAGCGAGACCTCGTAGAGTTCGACCTCCTCCTTCAGGATGAGGTTCAGCAGCAGGTCGAACGGGCCCTCGTAGACCGAGGTTGAGACTGTGACACTCATCCGACCGACCCTAGGGAGTCGAGACGACCGCGCGGTGCATTCCCCCGCTCGAGGCCGAAACCGACCATCCCGCCTAGCCGTGGTGGCACCGGTACCCTGATCCGCCATGACACGCGTCTTCTCCGGGATCAAGCCCACAGGCTCCGTCCACCTCGGCAACCTGCTGGGCGCACTTCGCAACTGGGTCATCATGCAAGACGAGGCCGACGCCGTGTACTGCGTGGTCGACCTCCACGCCCTCACCGTCCGCCACGACCCGGCCGACCTGCGGGCCGCCACCCTTTCGCTGACCCAGATGCTCATCGCCAGTGGCATCGACCCACAGCGCTGCACCCTGTTCGTGCAGGGACACGTACCCGAGCACACCGAATGCGCCTGGGTGATGGAGTGCACAGCTTCGTTCGGGGAACTCCGGCGGATGACCCAGTTCAAGGACAAGTCGGAAGGAACCGACTTCGTGTCCGGTGGACTGCTCACCTACCCGGCCCTGCAGGCCTCCGACATCCTGCTCTACGACACCGACCAGGTTCCGGTGGGCGAGGACCAGCGCCAGCACATCGAGCTGACCAGGGACATAGCGACGCGCTTCAACAGCCGGTACGGCGAGACGTTCGTAGTGCCCGAGGCTGTCATCCCTCCGGCCGGCGCAAGGGTCATGGACCTCCAGCATCCCGAGAACAAGATGTCCAAATCCGACGACGGCGCCCAGGGAACGATCCTGCTGCTCGACGAACCGTCGGTCGTCCAGAAGAAGTTCAAGCGGGCGGTGACCGACAGCGACGGCGAGGTCCACTACGACCCGGCCCTCAAGCCGGGCGTGTCCAACCTGCTGTCCATCCTCGGAGCCGCCACCGACCGTGGGCCCGAGGCGGCCGCCGACGGCATCGAACGCTACGGCGACCTCAAGGAGGCCACCGCCGAGGCGGTCATCGAGCTGCTGCGGCCCCTGCAGGCCCGCTACCACGAGCTGGCCGCCGACCCGGCTGAGACCAGCCGCCTGCTGGCACTCGGTGCGGACAAGGCCCGCACCGTGGCGTCAGCCACCCTCGACCGGATGCGTTCGAACCTGGGACTCCTCTCGCGCTGAACCCCGGCGATTGCCCGGGCCCTACGGGTCCGGTCAGGCAGATCTGAACTCAGTCGTCGTCAGCGGCGTGGAGCACGTCGGCGAGGCGCCTGTCCATGCTCCAGCGGTCCGCCGGCCGATGGTGCTCCAGCGCCCAGGCCACCGTGAGCGGGGCGCTTCCGGCCGCTGACAACAGGGCAGCCCCCTCCTCGGGGTGCCGCAGGTACAGGCCGATGCGCCCCCTGAACCCTCCACGATCAGGCCACCCATTCACCCGGCCCGGCGTAACCGCTGCCAAGCCGGTCGCCGCCACCCGGCCGAAGGTCCCCAGGCCACTCCGAACCTTGCCCACGTCGTGGAGCAGCGCCGCTGCCATCACCGGGGCATCCGGCGCCATGCCCTCTGAGGTGTCGAGGAGACCGGCGACCCGTCGGGCCACCCCTACCGCGTGCCTCCGGTCGGCGTCGGACATCTGCAGCCAGAGGTCCAGTTCGGCGTCTCCCAGCAGACCGGCCACCCACACCTCGTCAACCGACGACGGTCCACCGGGCCGCAGCGACCCGCAGAACCTGCGGACCAGGTGACCCGTTCGATGCAGGCGCCCGGACCGGGCCATGCTCAGCGGGCCAGCCGGCGTAGAGCCTGGAGGAGGCCGATGACCGTCTTGGCGTCGGTGATGGTGCCATTGGCGATCATCGACTCCACGTCGTCCAGGGGGACACGTTCGACGGTCAGGTACTCCTCCTCGACGCTGACGGCCTCGGAGGCCGCAGGATCCAGGTCCATGGACAGGTAGATCGTGGTCTCTTCGTCGCAGAAGCCGATCGAATTGTGGAAGCGGCCCAGCTCTACGAGGTCGTTGGCGTACAACCCGGCCTCCTCGACGAGCTCACGACGGGCGGCCGACGGCCTGTCCTCACCTTCCACGTCGAGCTTTCCGGCGGGAATCTCGAGCATCTCGCGGTCCATCACCGGGCGGTACTGGCGCACGAGGACAACCTCGTCGCCGTCGATGGCCACCACGGCCACCGCTCCGGGATGCCGGACGACGTCTCGCTCCATCACCTCACCGGCGGGACCCTCGAAGGTCGCCGTGGCCAGCGTGATCACGTAGCCCTCATGCAGGACCCTCTCACCGGTCTTGACAAAGCCGTGGCCCACGGGGGGACCGACCTCAGCCGGCGGCTTCGACGTCGACCGGGATGAGCTGCGGGTTCCGGCCGGCGGCACGTTCCAGGGCAGCGCCGACGAAGGCCTGGAACAGCGGCGCCGGACGGTCGGGCCGGCTCTTGAACTCGGGATGGGCCTGGGTGCCGATCCAGAACGGGTGGCCCTCCAACTCGATGAACTCGACGAGGCGACCGTCGGGCGACTCGCCTGAACACACAAAGCCGGAACCATCGAACCGGGCCCGGTAGCGGGGGTTGAACTCGTACCGGTGGCGATGCCGCTCCGACACGACGTCGGTGCCATAGATCTCAGCCACCTGCGAACCGGCCTGCAACTGTGCGACGTAGGCACCCAGGCGCATCGTGCCGCCCATGTCCGTGATGTCGCGCTGGGACTCCATCAGGTCGATCACAGGGTGCGGAGACGACTGGTCGAACTCGGTGGAATTGGCCCGCTCCAGGCCCAGCACGTTGCGTGCGAACTCAACGGTCATGCACTGCAGGCCAAGGCAGAGGCCCAGGCACGGGATCTCGTTCTCCCTTGCGTAGCCGGCGGCTGCGATCTTGCCCTCCACGCCCCGTTCGCCGAATCCTCCCGGGATGACAATGCCATCCAGGTCGCGTAGCCGGTTCTCGCCCAGCAGGCCCTCCACGTCCTCGGCCTGGATCCACTCGATCTGGACGTCGGCGCCGTGGTGGATCCCGCCGTGCTTGAGGGATTCGACCACCGACAGGTAGGCGTCAACCAGGCTCACGTACTTGCCGATGAGCCCGATCCGGACAGGCTTGGCGGCCTCCGACACCCGCCGGTTGAGGTCCCGCCACTCGGTCAGGTCGGGCGGGTCCGTAATGAGGTGCAGTGCATCGCAGACGAACTGGTCGAGGCCCTCGTCGTGGATGACGAGTGGAATCTCGTAGAGGCTGTCGGCGTCCGGGCAGTTCACGACCCCACTGAACGGCACGTTGGAGAGCCGGGAGATCTTGCGCTCCAGATCGTCGCCGATCGGCTCATCGCTACGGCACACGATGGCGTCGGGCTGGATCCCTGCGCTTCGCAACTCGGTCACCGAGTGCTGCGTGGGCTTCGTCTTGTGCTCCCCCGATGGGCCTATGTAGGGCACCAGGGTCACGTGTACGTAGCAGACGTTGGTGCTGCCCACATCCAGACGGAACTGCCTGATGGCCTCCAGGAACGGAAGGATCTCGATATCGCCGACCGTGCCGCCCACCTCTGTGAGCAGGACGTCCACGTCATCGCCTGCGAGGCGTCGGATCCGCCGCTGGATCTCATCGGTGATGTGCGGGATGACCTGGACCGTCTTGCCCAGGTACTCGCCGCGACGTTCGGCGGCGATGACAGCCGAGTAGATCGAACCTGTGGTGGTGTTGGAGTCCCGCGTCAGGTTCTCGTCGATGAAGCGCTCGTAGTGGCCGAGGTCCAGGTCGGTCTCGCCACCGTCGTCGGTCACGAATACCTCACCGTGCTCGAACGGGTTCATGGTGCCCGGATCGACATTGATGTACGGATCCAACTTCTGGATCACGACCCTGAGGCCACGCTGCTTGAGGAGCCGTCCGAGGGATGCTGCGGTGAGGCCCTTGCCGAGCGAACTCGCCACGCCCCCCGTCACGAAGATGTGTTTCGTCACGGGGGGAAAATCTATCCGGAGTGGGCGGGCCGCGCGCGGAGCCAACCCGAGATCGCGAGGTCGGAGGTCACCCTCCGGGCTTTGCGGGGGAACCGGAGATGGATCCGGGGATCAGGAAATATGACCACGGGCGGCCTGCAGCAACTCTTCGGCATGGCCGCGGGCGGTGTCGCTGTCGGGTGAACCCGACAGCATCCGTGACAGCTCGACGACACGCCCGTCGGCGTCCAGCGTCGACACGGTGGCCATCGTGCTGTGACCGTCATCCACCTTGACGACCACCATCTGGTGGTCCGCGTAGGCGGCAACCTGGGCCAGGTGGGTCACCACCAACACCTGACGGTCCTTGGCGAGTGCGGCGAGGGCCTCGCCGATCCGGTGGGCCGCCGCACCCCCGACGCCGGCATCCACCTCGTCGAACACCTGGACGGGCGGCGCCGCGGTGAGGACGAGGCCCACGGCCAGCATCGTCCGGGCCAGCTCTCCACCCGAAGCCACCCGAGCCACCGGCAGCATCGGCGTCCCCGAGTTGGGCGAGAGGCACAGCACCACGTCTGCGCCGGCGTCACCGTCAACGGTCACCTCCACCGTCGCAGCGGCCATCGCCAGGACACGCAGGTGTTCCTGGATCCGGGCGGCCAGCACGGGAGCGGCACGCTTCCGGGCGTCTCGTAGGGCGGCAGCGGCGATCACCCGGGCGGCCTCTGCCGCTGTCCTGCGGGCATCGAGCGCAGCGGCGATCGCCTCATGGTCCTCCAGGCCGGCGAGCCGACCGGCGGCCTCGGCGTGGTAGGTCATCACCGCTGAGAGGTGCTCGCCGTACTTCCGGCGGAGCTCGGCCAGCAGGCGCCGCCGTTCGCTCACCGCGGCGAGACGATTCGGGTCCTCCTCGAGGCGTTCGGCAACGCCCCTGAGTTCGCCGGCGAGGTCACCCAACTCGGCCATGAGGCCGATCAGCCGCTCGGAATGGGGACCGAAGGGTGAACGCCCCGTCAGGCCCATCAGCGCAGCGGTGAGGGCATCGGATGCCGGCCCGTCGGCGTCCAGGAGGCTGAGGGCCAGCTGGGCCGCCTCACGGTGTGCCACCGCGTCACCCAGCAGAGCTTCCTCCGCAGCAAGGCGATCGTCCTCGTCCCCGTCGGTCAGACCGGCGGCTTCGAGCTCGGAGACCTGGAAGCGGAGCAGGTCTATCTCCCGGGCACGGGCACGTTCGTCGCCGCCCATGGCGGCCAGCTCGGCACCCACCGTGGACAGCTCCCGCACTGCGTCGGCCAACGGAGCGGTGTCGACGGCGCCGAACCTGTCCAGGGCCTCGCGCTGGGCTGCGGTCGCCAGGAGACGCTGGTGGGCGTGCTGGCCATGGAGGTCGAGGAGGCGACGCCCGTGTGCCGCCAGCGATACGGCCGTCTCGAGGCGCCCATCCACGTAGGCGCGGCTGCGGCCGTCCGCCGGCACCACCCGTCGGAGCACGATCTCCTCGTCGCCGTCCACGAAGCGTCCCTCAACGACGGCCTCGGCAGCGCCGGTGCGCACTATCGACTGATCGCAACGACCGCCCAGCAGGAGGTCTACAGCACCCATGAGCATCGTCTTGCCGGCACCGGTCTCACCGGTGACGGCTGTCAGCCCGGGGCCGAACATGACCTTGACCTCGTCTATGACCCCGAGGCCCGTTATGCGGAGTTCAACGAGCATCGCTCAACCCAACCCCCCGGCCGGGCAACGCCGACAACCGGCGAAATGTCGGCGAAGGGCTGGATGGCTCATGGCGGCATCCTGCCACCGGGCTGTGACATCTCCAGTGATCACCTGTCCTCGAGGCCGAACTTGGTAGCCAGGAGGTGCTTGAAGTCACGGGGTCCGAATGTGACCAGACGGGCGACCCGATCAGAGACCATGCAGACCACCGAATCACCCTCACCCAGGACCACCAACTCCCGACCATCAACCGAGCAGGTGGCCTCCCGCTGTCCCAGCACGACCATGGAAACCTCGGTGGAGGGGTCCAGCACCATCGTCCTGTCAAAGAGCATGTGCGGCGAGACCGGTGTCAGCTGGATCGCCCGGTGGACCGGATCCACGATCGGGCCGCGTGCCGAGAAGGCGTAGGCGGTGGAGCCCGTCGGCGTGGCGGCGATGAGGCCATCGGCCGCATAGGAGGTGAGGAACTCGCCGTCCAGGGACACCCCGAGGCGCACCGTCTGGCTGGCAGCGGTCCTGGAGACCACCACCTCGTTCAGGGCGTGATCGACGATAACGGGCGTGCCGTCGGCCCGCCTGACCTCGATGCGCAGCATCATGCGCTCCTCGATGTCATGGTCGCCGGCCAGCGTCCGCCCGACCGCAGCGTCAGCGTCGTCGGGTTCGACGGCGGTCAGGTATCCCAGCTCGCCATGGTTCACGCCGAGGACCGGCGCCCTATGACCATCCAGGAGGTGCACGGCTCTCAGGATGGATCCATCCCCACCCAGGCTCACCACAAGATCAAGGTCGCCAACGGGGGCACTCCCGTCGAATCCGGCAGCATCTGAGCGGACCATCGAGTGTCCCTGAGCGGTCAGCGTCGCTGCCAGCGAGTCCGCCTGCGCAACGGCCTCCGGACGCTCCTCGTGCACCACGAGCAGGACGACGGCCATCAGGCTCCCACCCCGTCCGCCACCGACGACGCCGAAGCCACGAGCGCCGTCGGGTCAAAGACACCGATCGGTGTGGTACCGGCCGCTCCGGCCACCACGTGGAGAAGGAACTCCACATTGCCGTCGGCACCGGTGATCGGAGAGGCCATACCCCCAATGATGGCCGCTCCGTGGGCCCGAACCGACCGTTCCACCTCGATGAGCACCTGTTCCCACACGGCACGGTCCCGGATGACGCCACTCCCCCGGTCCACCTCGGCCTTTCCCGCCTCGAACTGTGGCTTGACCAGGAGCACCAACGGAGCACCATCGGGGACCAGCCCGACCAGGTCGGCCATGACCGTACGCAACGAGATGAACGACAGGTCCGCCACGAGCAGGTCGAAGGGAGCCCCGACCGAGGCCCCGTCGATCCCGCGCACGTTGGTCCGCTCGTGGACGTCCACCCGCAGATCTACCCGGAGCCGCTGGTGGAGCTGGCCGCGCCCCACGTCGAGGGCCACCACCGATGCCGCACCGTGCTGCAGGAGGCAGTCGGTGAAGCCACCGGTGCTGGATCCCACGTCGATGGCCCGCATGCCGTCGGGATCAAGTCCGAAGCCAGCCAGCGCCGCCTCCAGTTTGCGACCGCCCCGGCTGACGAAACGCTGCGGCGGCCCCGCCACGACCACGGCCTCACCGGCCGAGACCATCCGTGACGCCTTGGTCGCCGGCGCACCGTCAACTGTTACCCGACCCGCACCGATCATCTCACGGGCCACCGTCCGGCCCGAAACCAGCTGGCGCCGGACCAGCTCGAGGTCGAGGCGCCGGCGGGTGCTCACCCCAGGTGCTCCGTGACAGCGCCCAGCAGGTCGTCATGGACCGTGTCCGGCGAAGGATCAACCGGCAGGTCATCAGGCCCGATCAGGCCGGACAGCACCAGGGACCACCGCCACCCCATTGCCCGGGCGAAACGACCATCGGTGTCGGGTCGATCGCCGACCATCACACCGTCCTCACCAGCCAGTTCCCGAACCAGGTCGCACATCGGTGCGTAGGGCTTGCCGGCTATCTCGGGGGTCGCACCGGTGGCCGCCACCAGCGCCGCCAGCAGGGACCCGGCACCCGGCCGTAGGCCGTCCTGGGAGGGAAAGCTGACATCGTCGTTCGTCGCCAGGATGCGCGCCCCGCCAAGCACCGCCTGCATGCCGGCGGTGAGGCCCAGGTAGTCGAATTCCTCATGGAATCCGACTACCACCGTGTCGGCAGGGCCGGCGTCGACCATCACGGCTCCACGGGCCTCGAGCTCATCTCGGCAACCCGGACCGCACATCCCGAGCACCCGCTCGCCCGGAGCCACCAGACGTGCGGCAGCCATCCCGGAGGTGACCACACCACCCTTGGCGTCGATACCCAGGCCGGCCAGCTTGTCGACAGTGTCGACAACCCGGCGGCCCGAGTTGTTGGTCACGAAGAGGACCCGCTCGCCGGATTCCTGCAGAAGGCGCACAGCCTCGGCCGAACCGGGAACCCCATCGGTCCCCCGCCAGACAACGCCATCCAGGTCAAGCGCCCAGGCCATCTACATCCAGTCGATCAGCGAACGCAGCGGACTGCGGTGGCTGGTCTCAGACTTTCCAGGTCGGCTGGGAACGCAGCAGCTCCGCCAGGTCGCCCTTGCCCAACTGGGCCTGGACCTCACGGATCTGGGCGGCCACCGAGGTCGAGTACTCGCCGCTGTCGATGGCGCGGAACACCCCGACCGGGGTGGGTGTGGCTGGCGTCTTGGCCAGCCGGGAAAGGGAGAAGGCTGTCGACGGGTTACGGATGGTCTCGTCGTGCACGAGGATGTGCTCGATACCCACCTCGGCCACCTCCACGATCACCACGCCCTCTGGACCACGTGTCACCCCGAACTGCTTCTCGGAGCCGAACAGGATCGGCTTGCCGTGCTGCAGGTCGATCAGCATGTCCTCCCGGACGTCCTTCTTCGTGATGCTCGCGAACACGCCGTCGTTGAAAATGTTGCAATTCTGCAGCACCTCCACGAAGGCTGAACCCTCGTGCTCGTAGGCGCGACGGAACACCTCCTGCATGTGCCGACGGTCCATGTCGTGCGTACGGGCCACGAATGTGGCCTCCGCCCCCAGGGCGACGCTGATCGGGTTGAACGGACGGGACACCAGGCCCACCGGCGACGACTTGGTCACCTTGCCCTTCTGGCTGGTAGGCGAGAACTGGCCCTTCGTCAGCCCGTAGATCTGGTTGTTGAACAGAAGGATGTTCAGGTTGATGTTGCGACGCAGGGCGTGGATGAGGTGGTTGCCGCCGATCGAGAGCATGTCGCCATCGCCGCCGATCACCCATACGTCCAGGTCGGGGCGCGCCATGGCCAGGCCGGTGGCCACCGCCGGCGCCCGTCCGTGGATGGTGTGAACGCCGTAGGTGTCCATGTAGTACGGGAATCGGGCAGCGCAGCCGATGCCCGAGATGAACACCGTCTTCTCCCTCCGGGCGCCCAACTCCGGCATGAGCATCTGCATCGCCGAGAGGATCGAGTAGTCACCACATCCCGGGCACCAGCGGACCTCCTGGTCGCTGGACCAGTCGGCACGGGTGGTCTCCGGAACGGGACCGAGATCCATTTCGGTCCCCGGGTCGAGCACGTCGGTCATGACCGATCTCCTTCCAGCGCCACGAGGCGTTCCCCGATGGCATGCTGGATCTCGCCAGCGGTGAACGGCTGGCCCCTCATCTTGCTGAGCGGCTCCGCGTCCACCAGGTACTCGGCACGCAGGATCCGCACCAGCTGGCCCAGGTTCAACTCCGGAACCAGCACCCGTTCATACGATCGGAGCACATCGCCGAGGTTGGCAGGTAGCGGGTAGAGGTGGGTCAGGTGGACGCTGGCGACCTTGCGGCCACTGGTCCGGACGCGTCGCACCGCTCCGGTGATGGCACCCCACGTGGAACCCCAACCGACCACCAGCAGGTCGGCATCCTCGTCGCCCTCGATCACGACGTCGGGGACCGGAATGGAGGCGATCCGACGATCCCGCAGATGGACCATCCGCTCGTGGTTCTCCGGATCGTAGGAGACGTTGCCGCTACCGTCCTCCTTCTCGAGACCGCCGATCCGGTGCATCAGGTCGGGCGTGCCGGGCAGGGCAATGGGCCTGACCAGGTTCTCGTCGCGGAGGTACGGCCAGAAGACGCCGTCGCCGTCCTCGTTCGTCTGGTTGAACTCGGTGGCGTGCTTCACGACGATGGGTTCCAGGTCCTCCACCTCGGGCAGCAGCCACGGCTCGGACCCGTTGGCCAGGTAGCCATCCGACAGGAGCAGCACCGGCGTGTTGTACGTGAGGGCGATGCGGGCCGCCTCGATAGCGGTATCGAAGCAGTCCGACGGTGTGCGGGCCGCCACAATCGGCATCGGAGACTCTCCGTGGCGCCCGTACATGGCCATCATCAGGTCGGCGGCCTCGGTCTTCGTGGGCAACCCGGTGGAAGGCCCGCCACGCTGGATGTTCACGACCACGAGCGGAAGCTCCAGGCTGACGGCCAGACCCATCGCCTCGCCCTTCAAGGCAAGGCCGGGCCCGCTGGTGGTGGTGACAGCCAGGGAACCACCGTAGGAGGCCCCGATCGCCGCACCGACAGCAGCGATCTCGTCCTCGGCCTGGAAGGTGGTGACACCGAAGGCCTTGTGCTTGGACAACTCGTGAAGGATGTCGGTGGCGGGCGTGATGGGATACGAGCCCAGGTAAAGCGGCAGGCCGCTCAACTGGGATGCTGCGACGAGTCCCCAGGAGAGGGCCATGTTGCCATTGATGTTGGTGTAGGTGCCAGGGCTCAGCGAGGCCGCGTTCACAATCACCCGCTGGGCGCCCAGTTCCGTTGTCTCGCCGTATGCGTGTCCGGCGTTGAACGCCGCCTTGTTGGCCCCGATCACGAGGTCCTTGCCTGCGAACTTGGAGTCGATCCAGTCCAGCGTCGGCTCCACGGGCCTCGAATACATCCACGAGAGCAGGCCCAGAGCGAAGAAGTTCTTGGACCTGTCGGCGTCCCGGGGCTTTACCCCGAGGTCCTTGCAGGCGTCCTTGGTGATGCTGGTCATCGCCACCTCGATAACGCTGTAACCGGCCAGCTCGTCGCCATCAAGAGGACTGTGGTCGTACCCGGCCTTGGCCAGGTTCCGCTCGTCGAAGGTGTCCTTGTTGACTATGAGGGTGCCACCTGGCACCAGGGTGTGGAGGTCGGAGCGAAGGGCCGCCGGGTTCATCGCCACGAGCACGTCCGGGGCGTCACCCGGGGTGGTTATGTCGTAGTTCGAGATGTGGACCTGGAAGGCCGACACCCCGGCCAGGGTGCCGGCCGGCGCTCTGATCTCGGCCGGGTACTCGGGAAGGGTGGAGAGGTCGTTGCCGAAGAGGGCACTGGCGTTGGTGAACCTGTCACCGGTGAGCTGCATCCCGTCGCCGGAATCGCCGGCGAAGCGGATGATGACCTCGTCCAACTCGCGGACGTCGGCAACCCCAGTTGCCTCGACCATGTCCGTCATGCCAGATCCTCCACCCGGGCGACGTTGCTGCAGTCGCTACTAGACCGCTTCGACCCTAACCGCGCGTGCCGCAGCGGGTGATGATCAGCACCGAACCCGACGGTGCAATCGGTCACACCTCGCCGGGGCCGTCAGCGCGGTAGTCGCCGAAGGGCTCGTCCCGGGCCTGAAGGGCTTCGGTCAACCCTTCTCCACGGACCTTCTCGAGGAACCCGGCCATTGCCGAGGAGTGGGTCCCGAGGGCGCACAGCTCGGTACCGGCCCGAATCCCCGCCCTCATTCCCATGTACTCCATCTGTGTGTGTACGGCCCGCTTGTTCATCTGCACGATCTCGGTCGGCAGGTCGGCCACGCGGCGCGCTACCGCCAGCACCGCCTCGTCCAGTTCGTCAACCGGCCAGGCGGCGTTCGCCCAGCCCTCTGCGACGGCCTCCACACCGGTGATGGCGTCACCGGTGATCATCATCTCCATGGCTCGGCGCATGCCCAGGAACCAGGCGTGGAAGTGCATGTCCGGAACTCCGAACCTGACGGCCGGATAGCCCATGCGGGCATCTGTGGCCACGTAGACGAGGTCGCAGCCTGTGGCCAGCTCACTTCCACCGGCCAGGCACCAGCCGTGGACCTGGGCGATCACCGGCTTGGCCAGGTCCCAGATTCCCATCCAACCGTCGGTCACGTGACGGGGCCACTGCCCCTCGCCCGGAGCGGTTGGAAATGGCAACTCGTGACCGTCGCTGCCGCCGCCGAGGTCGTAGCCCGAGGAGAAGCACGTCCCGGCGCCCCGGATGATCGTCACCCGCACGTCGGGGTCGACGTCGTGGTCCGCCAGAGCATCCAGGATGGCGCCCCGTAGAGGGTGGTTCAGGGCGTTGCGCTTCTCGGGACGGTTCAGGGTGATCCGTCGCACGCCACTGGCCGGTTCGTCGACCAGGATCAGATCGTCGGCCACGTCGTTTCGCCCCTATCCGGTTTCCTGTCGTCTGAAGTCGAACCCCGACACTCAGGCGAGGGTGATCGAACCGTCCAGGTAGACGTCCTGGATGGCGTTCAGGAGCTCTATGCCCTCTGCCATCGGCCGTTGGAACGCCTTGCGTCCGCTTATCAGGCCCAGCCCACCGGCCCTCTTGTTGATGACCGCCGTGCGGACCGCCTCGGCCAGGTCGCCCGCACCCGACGATGCCCCACCACTGTTGATGAGGCCGATCCGGCCCATGTAGCAGTTGGCGACCTGCCACCGGCAGAGGTCGATCGGGTGGTCGGTGGTGAGCTCGTCGTATACCAGCGGGTGGGTCTTGCCGTAGCCGGGCAGGGCGTTGTAGCCGCCGTTCGTGTCGGGAAGCTTCTGCTTGATGATGTCGGCACCGATGGTGACGCCGAGGTGGTTGGCCTGGGCGGTGAGGTCCGCCGACCCGTGGTGGTCCACGCCGTCCACCTTGAAGCCCGGATTGCGCAGGTAGCACCACAGGACGGTGAACATGCCCAGTTCATGGGCCTGGGCGAAGGCGTCGCTGACCTCCTGGATCTGGCGGGTGGACTCCGGAGAGCCGAAGTAGATGGTGGCGCCCACACCGGCCGCACCCAGGTCGAAGGCCTGGGCGACCGAGCCGAACATCACCTGGTCGAACTGATTCGGCAGGGTCAGCAGCTCGTTGTGGTTGACCTTCACGATGAACGGGATGCGGTGGGCGAAGCGTCGCGACACCGAGGCGAGCACCCCGAACGTGGAGGCCACGGCGTTGCACCCGCCCTCCAGGGCCAGCTCGACGATGTTGGCCGGGTCGAAGTAGAGGGGGTTGGGTGCGAACGAGGCGCCTGCGCTGTGTTCGAGTCCCTGGTCCACCGGGAGGATCGACACGTGGCCGGTCCCGGCCAGGCGGCCGTGGTCGAGCAGGGACTGCAGGTTGCGCAGCACCTGGGGCGGCCGATCCGACTGAGCGAACACCTCGCTGACCGAGTCCGGGCCGGGCGTGGTCAGCTGGTCGGCGCTGATCGTCGTCGACACGTGGTCGAGCAGGTATGCGGCGTCGTCACCTAGCAGTGATGCGATGTCCACCTTCGGGGCTCCTGGTACGGCGGGCGGCTGCATGGCCGCGGTCTCAGTTCACCATAGGCGGCGCGCATTCGGGTCGCGCTGCCTTAAGCCCGGTCGGGAACGGGCCGACGGGCGTTGTTCAGGCCAGGGACCGGACCCGGTCGGCGACGTCGGCGAACCCGCCGTCATGTCCCCGCACCCAGGTGAACAGTTCCCTTGCCCGCGGAGCGGAGCCGGACCGCTCATACATGTCGGCTAGGGCATAGGCCCGTCGCAGATGGTGTTCCCGCGGGCGCGATGGGATCTTCCAACTCTTCTCGAGGAGCTGGAGGGCCTCAGCCAGGCGGCCCTGATCGGCTATTGCTCCGGCCGCCACGATGCGCCCCTCGGTGACGAGCGGGGCACTCGGAGAGGCATCGCGCAACTCGACCCAGAGGGCAGCGACATCATCAAAGCGCCGCTGGGCGCGGTAACAGTCAGCCAGCACGGGGTGCTGTTCGGTGCTTCCGGTGAGCTCCCGGAAGGCCTCCAGGCGCTTGGCTCCCGCCCGCCAGTGGCCCATCCGGTAGTGCACGAGGCCCAGTAGCTCGAGCACCTCCGGCACTACTGAGGTCCGCTCGACGAGTTGATTGAGGATTCGTCGTGCGTCCTGGAAACGTTCGTCGGAGAATGCCCGGGCCGCCTCCTCGAGACGCCCGAGTGCCCGGCCGCCAGCCCGATCACCGAAGGCCCGACGGAACAGGACATCGGCGTCCGGCAGTCGGAGCGGAGAATCTGGAAGTGGGATCCGCTCCAACGCCCGGGGAGAGCGCTCACTCCTACGTCCGGCTTCACCCCGGTTGATCGCCTCGGCGGCTTCCGACCGGAGCCGGTCCGACCGCTCGGTTTCGGGACGGCGCGGGCGGGTGGTCCGCTCGGCTGTCATCTCGGCCCGCTCGGGACGGTCCTCGTACTCCTCGCGCTTCAGGCGGCCGGCGCCACGCCGGGCCACCCCGCCCCAACTCGTGGGACCTGCAGCGTCGGGCCCCCGGCGTCGACGATCCAGATTGGGTCGGTCGTCGAACCTGCTGCCTGAACCGCTTCGATCGCCCGACCTGCCGTCAGACCTGCCGCCGGACCGTCCACCGGAGTCACGTCGACCGTCGGGACGCCCCCCCGACCTGCCATCGGAACTACGTCCACCGCCGGACCTGCCGCCGGAACGGCCATCGGAACCGCGTCCACCACCGGAACCACCGCCGGAACGGCCATCGGAACCGCGTCCACCACCGGAACCACCGCCGGACCGGCCGCCAGACCGGCCATCGGAACCACGTCCACCGCCAGACCTGCCGCCGGAGCCACCGCCCTGACGGGGCGACCGTCGATCCTGGGGCGGGGCCATGGGCGATGAGGCTACCGGTGCGGTCAGAACATCGACCGGCCCCACCCAACCCGCTGGTGCGGTTTCGCTGGTACCACCGGGGCCAGAGCCTTCGAGCGGCCAGCCATACCGCCTCCACTCCCCCAACTAGCGTTGCGCCCGAACCCAGTCAGGAGTCCCCCTTGACGCTCTCGATGATCGCCAGACACCCAGAAACAGGCCACCTGGGTGCGGCAGCGCACACGGGCTACCTCGCAGTGGGCCAACAGGTTCCCTGGGTCGAGCCCGGCGTCTGCGCAGTGGTCACGCAGGCGATCACCGAGGCCTCGTACGGCCCCCGCCTGTTGAACCTCCTCCGGCTCGGCTACCACCCGGAAGAAGCCCTCTCAGAGCTCCTGGCCGAGGACCCTCTGAGGGAATCACGTCAGGTTGCCGTAGTCGACGCAGCGGGCCGTGTCGCCGCCCACACCGGTCAGAACTGCATCGGGGCGGCCGGCCATGCCATTGGTGACGGCCACGCGGCCCTCGCCAACATGGCCGAGACCAGCGGCGTGTGGACGGTGATGGCCAATGAGTTCGAGGGTGCCGAAGGGGCCCTGGCCAAGATGTTGTGCTCAGCACTCGCGGAAGGGCACGCAGCGGGAGGGGATCTTCGCGGATCCAGCTCCGCTGCGATCCTGATCGCAGACCACGACCCGGCCCTGCCGCCGTGGAAGCGCCTGGTGGACCTTCGGGTGGACGACCATGACAGACCGGTGGCAGAGCTTGGGAGGCTGATAAGCCTCGACTCCATGTACGCCCTGATGGGCACGGGAATCAATGCCATCTACGGAGGGCGCAGCGCCGAGGCGGTCAGGAAGCTGCTCGCTCGCGCTTTGTATAAGCTCTGCCAAGAGATCGAGTAAACTGGCAGGGTCAGCGGCCCTTCTGTCCCGCGGCCTTGAGCGC
>JAAZXC010000026.1 GCA_014240365.1 Acidimicrobiales bacterium
ACCGGCACACGCTGGTCACCCTGGGCCCACTCACCAACATCGCCTTGGCCCTCGCCGAGGATCCTGACTTCCTCTCCCGATTTGTGCACACCTACCTGATGGCCGGCTCGCCTGATGGGGTGGGCAACGTCAACCCCGTCGGGGAGTACAACGTCTGGGCCGATCCCGAAGCAGCCACAGCCGTGTTCGATGCTGCCGGGGCAAAGACCATGATCGGGTGGAACATCAGTCGGACCTACGCGGTGATGACTCCTCCGGAGACGGAACGACTGCGATCGTGCGGTCGACTGGGCCGGTTTGCGGTGGACATCAACGTGGACGTCGACAAGTTCTGTCGTGACAATGGTCTGGAGGGGATGGACTTCCCCGATCCCGTGGCCATGGCCGTCGCTCTCGATGACTCGATCATCACCGAGGCGACCGAAGAACGGCTAGTGGTCGGTCTCGACGGACCCACCCGCGGCGCCACGCTCCCTGATCGTCGGATCAAGTCCGAGCCCCCGACCATCCGCGTGGTGTGGCGTGTCGACGAAGCTGCCTTCAAGAACCGGCTCTACGCCGCGTGTTCGGACGACTGAGAAGGCCTCCACTTTCAGTGTGGGTAAAACGGTCGACATGATTCGTGGGCCTCGGAGTCCCTCCTCGGGTTGGCGGGACCACCCTGTGGTTAACTTCTTACCGGGAGGTGAGCCATGAGTGCACTACGCGAGTTGGGCCTCGAAGTGAAGCCGGCCAACGCTTTTCAACGGCTTGTCCAGGCGGTGGGATCGAGTCGACCAGGGGCGTGGCTGTTTTCCAGAATCCTCTACCAACCAGACAAGGTGTTGTTCAAGGCCACTGGAGGTCGCTTGACCATCCCGACCCTCGTCGCTGGACTGCCGGTGATCATGGTGACTACAACTGGGGCAAAGACCGGGAAACGCCGAACCATGCCACTTCTCGGCATTCCGGTGGGAGAAGACCTGGCGGTGATCGGATCCAACTACGGCCAGAAGCACACGCCGAGCTGGGTGTACAACCTCGAAGCCGATCCGTCGGCAACTATCCGACACCGGGGCTGCACTGTGGAAGTGGTGGCCCGTCGGGCTGACGAAACCGAAACGGACCGGATCTTTGATCTAGCCAGCACCGTCTACCCCGGTTACGCGAAGTACCGCAAGAGGGCCGACCATCGCGTTATCCAGGTCTTCGTCCTCGAGACGGACACTCAGGGAGTGGCTCGCTAGCCGCCCTGGTCAACCCGTCCTGCGGATCGTCGGGCCACGCGGCACGCGGAGACACCGCCCGGGAATTCTTCACCCGGACACGTACCGCCTACATCAAACCCGGATTACCCAGCTGATCTCCCCCTGCCGGAGGAGAGCTGCCACTCGTTCAATCGGGAGGCCTACGTACCCGGGCACCTGCGCCGGGGGGCGCACCACTCAACGGGTCAGGGAATCGACTCGGCTGTTCACGCTGTCCTGACGCTACCGGTCTAGGTGATCAGGCTCGGCAACTACCGCTCCGGCGTGGAGGCCATGCGACCATCGGCCGCGAGTGGAACCTTCCCGGAGCGCAGTCCGGACAGTCAGCCATACCACGGCGAACAGAGCCACCCCACCCCCGACCAGGGTGCTGGCCGCCGGGACCTCGCCGGGCCATGCCCACAACCATAGCGGCGCCAGCACGATCTCGGAGATCAGGAGCAAAGAGGTCTCCGCCGGGGGCACGAACCGATGGGCGTAGTTGAACACCGGTGTGCCCAGGCCGATCAGTAGTCCTCCGCCGATAAAACCCATAGCCACGTCCCGGATCGGCAGGTCGAGGCCCGGTCCACCCAGTGACACCAGGCCGGCCACGATGGCGACCATGAAGCCCGCTATCACAGTCGGCACCCCCGGGTCCCGGGCCGGGGAACTACGGATCAGGACCGTGTATCCGCCCAGGCAGACCGGGAGCAGGAGGGAGAACAGGATTCCGAGGCGATCACCACCATCAAGCCCTCCTCCCACCATGATCACCACACCGATCGACGACACGAGCATGGCTGTCGCCGTGTCCCGTCCGACCCTCTCCCGGAGGAACACACGAGCAAGGATCGCCGCCACGAACGGGCTGGTGCACTGCAACAACAGGACGAACGCAGCGGTGGCCCGGCTGAGCGACAAGATGAACAGGACAAAGCAGCTTCCTAGAGCCAGGCCGGCCACCGCTTGCCGGGGGCCTGCTTGGACGATCGAACGGATCGGGTTCCGACCGAGAATCATGATGGTCAACGTGGCGACCACAGCGGCTGAAAAGCTCCGGTAGAACAGGTACTGCCAGGCGTCGGCCTCCAGCAGGGCGCGGAAGGTCAGCGGTCCGAAACTGAAGGTGGCCCCCGCAACCAGGACCAGCATCGACCCTTGGAAGCGGGTGAGGGTTCGATCCACGCCGCCCACGCTACGGGCCGGCCAGCAGGACTCACCCCCCCCCTGGCATCCCTCGGCGGGGGGTGGGTCCGGCACTTCTGGAAGTTTGCCGATGGTCTCGAGTGCCGGGAGGCGGCCATTCCCGGCCCCAGATCCAGTTGGCATCTGTGTCAGGCTCCACTCCGATCGTTCCACGGGAGGAACCCACTATGGCCACCTACGAATGCGCGTCCTGCGGGATGTCAGTCAACGCCACCTGCGGAGCGTGTGACGCCCCGCTGGTTAACGCCACCCTCACCAGAGACGACGGCTCGACCGTGCAGGTATCGAAGTGCCCCAACGACCACGGCAAGATCAAGTCTCCGATGTGCTGCGGTGCAGACATGTCGTGCGCGATGGGCTGAACCGGGCCTGATCCCGGGCGTCAGCAGAGCGTCCGGAAGACGACCACCGGGGAGACCTGCCCGACGTGGTCACCCGAGGCATATGTCTGCACCCGGTGGACGACCGGTTCGGTAATCCGACCGGCCGCCACGTCCGAGGCGAACCGGGCGGTGAAGCCGAGGTTCGTGAAGTGCTCGGGGTTGATCCCGATGGCAAAGAGGGCACCCGGGCGGGCGATGCGGTGGAGTTCGTCGAACGCACCCGGTCCGACATGCCCGTGTGTGAAGGTCCCGCAACTGACCACCGCCCCGTAGCCGCCGGTAGCGAGATCGAGGGTGGCCGTCAGGTCCGCAACATGGAGGTCGCCGTAGACGGGGCTTCCGTCTCCGGTGGACTTGGCACGGGCCTCGTCGAGCATCTCGGGCGACAGGTCCAGGCCGTCCACGACCCAGGGCCCGAAGGACCGCAGTGCCTCACCCACCAGGCCTGTGCCGCATCCCACGTCCAGCACGGGGCCATCGTCGACGGTCGCCGCTTCTGCGAAGGCCCCGGCCACGCCGAGGTGGTACACGTACCCGTTGCCGGCGATGAACCCAGACTCGTATGTGGAGGCCCAGCGGGCGTAAAGGCCACGGTTGTCATCCGGTGTCTCGACGGCGTAGGCATCGGCCAGATCGAATCGTTGGCGTCCATCAGGACGGGCAGTCTCGTGCCTACCGATCATGTCCCGTTCCCCTCCGGTTAACCGACGCCTCCAGGAGACGAGGTGCCTGCACACGATCCCCGTGGCGGGCCTGCCATGCCTAGTCGCGTCGCCCTGTCGCCCACAAGGCCCGACGCCACGGACGCGACGAACCCGGGGCACAGGCCCCGGGTTCGTTTGCGTGCTGGTCCGGCACCTGTCAGGTGCCGCTGGGGGCCGCCTAGGCGATCAGGTCCATCTCGGATTCGACGTCGGCGATCTGGGCAACCGGGTCCACGGGGAGGCGCTGGTCCGCGGCGATCTGACCTGCTCCATCAAGGACCGTGCGAAGCACGGGATCGGTGGAGCCCATGGCGTAGCCGGGGCCCACGGCCGTGGAAACGGCCCGGTAGACGTCATCCTGCGGATGGCGAAGGCTGTGGATTGAACGGGTACTGAATCGCATATGGATTCCTGTCTGAAGGGCTCCAGCCGGAGCTTCCGGGGGCTCCCGGGCCAACTGGGTTGCGTGTCTGGCCGGAGGCGGTGGATCACCTGGATGGAACCCACCGACCGGTTCGGCCGTGGACATATTCTGGCACCACGCGGGCGTTCCGGGACGGCGACTGTGGTCACATGTGACCACGGTCATGGAATGCCGCTGCGGTCCGGAACCAGCCGCAGAAACGGCGGCAACGACTAGGCGTCGAGAACCACCATGCCGCCTGGCAGGGCCATGTGATCTGCCAGGACCTCGTCGTCGGTGGACATCCGCCAACCCAGTAGAGAGGCCGCGTAGCCGGCCATTGCGGGGTGCTCCCCGAGGGGTCGCTGCTCGGCCGGATCGACCTCCAGGTCGTAGAAGACCGCAGGCCAACCGGCGAAGTGCACGTACTTGCCCCTCTGGTCCCTGTGGACCGCCAGGTTGCAGAGGTGACCGGGCAGGCCGACAGCGCCTGCGAAGAGGCGGAAGTCGAACTCCCAGTGCACAGCCGTCCGCCATCCGTCGGGAACGGTGCCCTCCAGCCAGGGCCGCAGCGTCGAGCCCTGGCACTGGCGCGGCACCTCGATGCCCGCCAGGTCCAGCAGGGTCGGCATCACATCCACGTTCTCTGTGAAGGCTTCGACCACCGCGCCGGTCCCGGCGGAGTTGCCGGTCACAGGCGGATAGCGGATGACCAGCGGAATATGGAACGCCTGGTCGAAGAAGCCCAGCTTGCCCATGAGGCCGTGGTCGCCCAGCATCTCACCATGGTCGGAGGTGACCACGACGATCGTGTCGTCGGTCGCCCCCATGTCGTCCAGGGCCCCCAGCAACCGGCCGACCTGGGCGTCCACCTCGGCCATCATCCCGTAGTAGGTGGCACGCAATTGTCGGAGATCGCCAGGGTCGAGCGGCGGTCGCGTGTGGCGCCAGGACCTGGCAGCGGCGAGGAAAGGATGGTCATCGACAGCCTCGTCGACGATCGGCTCGGCAACCGATGCCGGATCCACCAGGTCGTTGTAGGGCTCAGGGACCACGAACGGGGGGTGCGGCCTGTAGATCGAGGCATGTACGAACCAGGGGCTGCCGTCGCCCTCCAACCTCTCCAACTCCTCGATCACCTCGCCCACCAGGAAGGCCGTCTCGGTCTCGTCGGCGGCGAACGGTGGAGGCGGCCAGCTGGCGCCGCGCCCCTCCGGTGTCGCCATGTCCGACCTCGGACGCAGGAACCGTTCCCGGTCTGAGACGTCGTGCCCGCGCTCCTCCAACCACCGGTACCAGGCATCCCGGTCCTCGGGGAGATCCAGCACCACGCGAAACCCAGGCAGGGCGCCCTCGTAGTACTCGAGTCGGGGGTCATCGTCGGAGACAGTCCGGGGATCAACGGTCGTATCCGTGTGGCCGAACAGCAGCGGGTCGTAGCCGGCGGCACGTGCCTCGAGTGCCACATTCGTGAACCGGGCGTCCAACGGCGTGCCGTTCTGGACCGACCGGTGGACGTGCTGATAGGTGCCGGTCAGGAGGCTGGCCCGGCTGGGACCACACGGCGCGGTCTGGGAGTAGTGCGAGTTGAAGCGGACGCCCTCGGCAGCCAGGCGATCCAGGTTCGGGGTCTCCACCACCAGATGCCCGGCGGATCCAAGACAGTCACCGCGCCACTGGTCAAGGGTTATCAGCAGGATGTTCGGACGACGCACTACAACTCCTCCCATGTCCGGGTTCCGTTCGGTCATCCTGCCAGTCCCCACAACTAGTGTCCGGCGATGGCCTTCCGCCCCCTCGCCTCGATCCCACGTTCAGGACGCCAACTGGGTCTGCTCCTGGCCTTCACCGGGATGTTCATTGTCTCCACCGACTCGCTGCTCATACGGGTGGCCGAGCGGGACTCGCAGATCGACGGTTGGACCATTGCCTTCATGGTCGGCCTTTTCTCCACGCCGGTGGCATGGTCAATGGCCACCCGGGCGCTCGGCCGCCGGGTCCTCGCCGAGTCAATTCTGTGGCGACGCCAGCTGCTGGCCACCGGCATCGTGTCGTCGATCGGCACCACCGCATTCCTCACCGCCGTGACGCTCACAGCCGTATCCAACGTGGTCGCCATCATCGCCGCCGGCCCGATCTTCGCCGCTGTCCTGGCCCGGATCACCCTGCACGAGCGGACCTCCGGCCGAACGTGGCGGGCCATCGCCTGCACCCTCGGCGGGATCACCGTGATCGTGGGTGGTTCCATGTCAGGCGGTGGTGTCCGCGGCGACCTCACAGCCCTCCTGGCCATCCTCGGGTTCAGCGTGAATCTGGTCATCTGGCGGCGCTACCCGGACCTGCCCCGGACCCTGGTGGTCGCCATGGCTGCCACGATGACCGCTCTGCTCACTGCGTGGCCGGCCGACCTCACCCTCGTCGACCGGCGTGCATTCTTCGCCACGCTGCTGATGGGAGGGCTGTTCGGCCCTGTGGCGAGGCTGTGCATGTCGACCGCCACCCGGTATGCGCCCGCCGCCGAGGTCTGCATGTTCACACCTGTGGAAACGGTGGCGGCCTCCCTGTGGGTCTGGCTGTGGTTCGACGAGGTCCCTCCCACGCCCACCTTCTTCGGCGGAGTGGTCGTCGTCCTCGCGGTCACCTACGGGCTGACGGGCCCGGCCCGCGAGGTCGACCCGGTGCCACCTAGGCAGGCGTGACCGCTCCACCCACAGGCACCGCCGGCTCCTGATACCCCGGGGGCATCAAGCGTGTCCCTGACCGGGACCTGGTTCAGGAGCGGCCCTGGCCTGCCAGGTACTGGACCAGGGCATCACGGGCTCCCCCTGCGGGAGCCTCGTCGACCAGGCGTTGGACGGTCTCGCCACGGCCCATGGCGGCAAGGAGATCGGCCGCGATGGTGTAGACCAGGCACAGCACGTCGAGCCGGGTGCCTGCGGTGAGAGGATCGGCGATTAAGCCGTCTATGACGGGGCCACAGGCCAACTCGGCGGTCACCAGCTTGACCGCTGCCGCCTCCAGTTCGTCGAGGGCATCAAGGGCCCGCATGACATGGGTGGCCTCGGTGTCGGTGATCACGGCTCGAGTGTGGACCGAACAGACGCGCGAGGCGTGGATGCCCCCGTCACCGTCACCCGGCGTGGGCCGGTACGGTCCGCGGCATGGAACTCGCAGAGGTGCAGCGGCTCATGGACGACCTCTACGGAGTCGCCGATCGCGAGCGTGGGATACCAGCCACCGTCGCGTGGCTCTGCGAAGAGTTGGGCGAACTGGCTCAGGCCACCCGAAAGGGAACCCGGGAGGAACAGCTCCACGAGTTGGGCGACGTCCTGGCATGGGTAGCCAGCCTGGCCAACCAGTTGGACCTCTCGATGGACGAGGCGATGGCCCGCTACGTCACCGATCCTCCGTAGTCCGCACCCGGGCAGGTGCGGTGGGCCTCAGATCCGGCGGCGCAGTAGTTCCTCGGCGATCTGGATGGTGTTCAACGCAGCGCCCTTCCGGAGGTTGTCGCCCGACAGGAACATGGCCAGACCATTCTCGAGGGTCTCGTCGCGACGTATCCGACCGACGATCGTGCGGTCGACTCCGGCGGAGTCCAACGGCGTGGGAACCTCGGCCAGCTCGACTCCCGGGGCCCCGGCGAGGAGCTCCGTGGCGCGCTCCGGGCTGATTGCCCGTTCGAAGTCGGCGTGGACCACCAGCGAGTGTCCCGTGAATACCGGGACCCGTACGCAGGTTCCCGACACCTTCAGATCTGGGATGCCGAGGATCTTGCGGCTCTCGTTGCGGAGCTTCTGTTCCTCGTCGGTCTCGCCCAGGCCATCGTCCACGAAGGAGCCGGCCTGGGACACGACGTTGAAGGCAATGGTCCGCGGGAACGAGGACGGCTCTGGAAAGCTCAGCGCCCGTCCGTCGTAGGTCAGGTCCTTCGCGTTGTCGAGGACGGAAGCCACCTGGTTGGCCAACTCGTCCACACCGGCCAGGCCTGCACCGGACACGGCCTGGTAGGTGGCAATGGTCAGGGAGCGCAGCCCCGCTTCGGCATGCAGCGGAGCCAGGACCGGCATGGCCACCATCGTCGTGCAGTTGGGGTTGGCGACGATGCCCCTGGGGATGTCGTCCAGGGCCGCTGCGTTTACCTCGGGCACCACAAGGGGGACATCGGGGTCCATCCGCCAGCCGGAGGAATTGTCGATGACCGTTGCACCGGCGGCTGCGATCTTCGGCGCGTGCTCCATCGAAGCGGTCCTACCGGCGCTCAGTAGGGCGATTCCGATGCCCGCCCAGTCAGCCGTGGCGGTGTCCTCCACGACCACGTCGCGACCCGCCCACTGCAGCGTGGTGCCGGCGGAGCGGGTCGAGGCGAAGAAGCGGATGTTCCCGACGGGGAACGAGCGCTCCTGGAGGATGGCCCTCATGACCCCGCCCACCTGACCCGTGGCGCCCACTACTGCGATGTCCATGGGCTGAAGGCTATCGACGTTCCGCTCGGCGGTAGCCCCGGTTGATGGTGTGCCGGCCGCCCAGACGGATCAGTCCTCCGGGACCTCGGCGAAGAGGTCGGCAAGCGACTCCATCAGCGGATAGCCGCTGCCGCAGGAACCGGCCACGAAGGCTGAGAGGCGCTGGGCCGAGAGATTCAGGTCGGCGGCGTTCACGTCTCCCGAGTCGAAGACGTAGCTGAACACGAGGGCCTGGATGCGCGGCATTGTGACCGCCTCGGGGTCCAACCGGTCCAATCGGACTCCCAGCTCGGCGTATACACCGGTGAGGAGCTGCAGGTCGGGCGACATGGCTGACGGCACGCGGTTGCTGGTCCATGCCAGCAGGTTCCGGGTGGCCAGCAGGAGGGCGTGGTGGCTGCGGGCGTCAAGCGACCCGTCGGCGGCCACGGGGGACTCGACCGCCAGCACGAGCTCACCGGACACCACCGCCAGGCTTGCGCAGAAGCCGGTCGCTGCATCCGGTATCGGTCCGCCGGCAAGCGTGGTCGTAGGCACCACCGGCATGGTGGTGGTCGGCACGGCCGACGTGGTCGTGGGCACGGGTCTGGTGGTGGTCGGCGCGGCCGGCGTGGTCGTCGAGCCCACCGCCCCCTGGCCGAGCGTGGTTGATGGCGGCTCCGCCTCCCCCGTGGTCCCTCCACATGCAACTACCACCATCAGGACGGCCACCGAGACCATCCAACGCACGACATGGCAGCGCAGACCATGCGTCCCCGTCAAGAGGTGGCTCCGACACCGACGAGCAGCTCGAACAGCATCGAGGAGGACTCGCCGCAGGTCTCCACCAGATATGTACTCAATCGGCTGGTGGCGGCAGTCAGGTCGCCCTCCGTTCCAGACAACTCAGCGGAGATGCGGGTCATCACGCCCATGAAGGCGGCCATGACCTCTTCCTCGTCGCCGGTGCCCAGATCGGGTCTGGCCAGGCCCTCGACCATGAGCTCCCCCATACGCGCCGTGGTGTCGCGCACGAGGAGCGCATCGGCCTCAAGGTCCGGGGGAACCTCGTCGGCCAACCAGGCGAAGATCTCGTTGGTCACGGCGAAGACACGGGCCAGGAGCATGGGATCCGGTCCGAGATCGGCCCCATCGGCCTCCATCAGCGTCACCAGCATGTCACCGAGCCGTTGGGAGAGCTCGATACACACGGCTGGGGTACCGGTATTGGCCATCCCGAATGCAGCGAGCGTGCCGCACCGCACCATGTTGGCGATAATCGGCGTCCCAGCCAGAAGGTCGGTCGCCTCGGGGCCCTCGAAATCAACGGAACCGAGGGCGAGGCGTGCCTCCAGATAGGGAGCCAGATCGTCCGGTTGGACTCCCTCGAGTAGGCAGGCGGCATCGATGGGTGGCGAACCGGGATCAGCCTCGATCGCCTCGCGCAACCCGAGGGTGACGACCTCGACGACCAGGTCACAGTCATGCAGTGCCCGGACCGTCAACGCCGACTGGTCCGGTAGCGGGCCGTTGCGGGTCAGCGCCACGACCTCCGCCGGTTCGAGCTCCTCGAGCAGGCGGTCAGCCACGCAACCCAGATCGTGGCCGGTCAGGCCACCGAGGATCGGGGCGGCATCGGCAACCCCCGTCACGAAGCCGTCCCGGGCGGCAGCCGGCGTGACCGTCGTGGTGGCCACCTCCAGGATCGTCGTGGTCACCAGCTCCGCTGCCGGCTCCGGACCCGCAGCGGTCGACCCACAGGCAGCCGCAAGGAGACAGCACGACAGGACGACAGCCGTGGCTGCGCCGACCCTCCCCGGTTCACGGAATCGCACCGTGTGGTTCAGGTCCCGGCCAGCCCGAAGGCGTCATGGAGCGCCCGAACGGCATCCTCGACCTGCTCACCGTCGACCACGCAACTCACCCGGATCGCCGAGGTGGAGATCATCCGTATGTTCACGCCGCATGCCGAGAGGGTCTCGAACATGGTCGCAGCGACACCGGGGTTGGATCTCATCCCCGCACCGATGACGCTCACCCTGGCGATCGTGTCGTCAGACGACACGCCGACCGCCCCGATCTCGGAGGCGAGTCGTTCGGCCAGCTCGACGGTGCGCACAAGGTCCGCGTGCGGGACGGTGAAGGAGATATCGGTCACCCCGTGGTCCGACACGTTCTGGACGATCATGTCCACGTTCACGTCGGAATCCGCCAGCGCCCGGAAGACCCGGGCGGCGACTCCCGGTTTATCCGGGACGCCAGCGATCGTCATCTTGGCCTCGGACGTGTCATGTGTGACCGCCGAGACGATTGCCTGTTCCATGTCTGGTTCCTCCTCGTCGACCCACGTCCCGTACTGCCAGGTGAACGCTGACCGGACGTGCAGTCTCACCCCGTGGGTACGGGCATATTCAACAGACCGCATGGCCGGTTTCGGGCATCCGGTGGCCGTCATCTCCAACAGCTCGTCGAACGACACCGTGGGCATGCGCCGGGCGGTCGGCACCAACCGGGGATCGGTGGTGAAGACGCCGGTGACATCCGTGTAGAGCTCGCAGGAGTCCGCTCCGAGGGCATGCGCCATGGCCACAGCCGTCGTATCCGACCCGCCGCGGCCCAGGAAGGTCACGTCGTTGTCAGTCGAGACCCCTTGGGACCCTCCCACCACGGGAACCCTTCCCGCGTCCAGGGAGGCACGGACCCGATCGGGCCGCACCTCGAGGATCTTGGCGTTCCGGTGGTTGGCGTCCGTCCTGAATCCGGCCTGGCTACCGGTGAACGACTCGGAGTCGATACCGATGTTGTGGAGCGCCAGACACACCAGCGCCATGGCCTTGCGTTCACCGGCCGTTACGAGCATGTCCATCTCACGACCCGGCTGGACCGCCGAGACCTCTCCGGCCAGGCGCAGCAGCTCGTCGGTCTCCTTGCCCATTGCCGACACGACCAGCACGACCTGGTTGCCGCGCCTCACGGTGCGTGCGACGTGTCCGGCCACCTCGCGCATGCGTTCCGCATCTGCAACCGAGGTGCCGCCGAATTTCTGGACTATGAGGGCCACGACGCACCACGTTACCGGCGAGGCCTCGGGCCGCCGGGGGGTATTACCAACAGCCACGCCGCTGTATTCCGGTCGACCTACGGCCCTCGGTAGGGTGCCGCCCCATGGCCACCAAGTCCCGTCGTCCCACCCAGCCCTCAGCCGCCGCCCGGTTCTCACCTATGACACGGATCGTCGCCGGTCTGCTGGCCTTCATGATGGTCGGCAGCCTGATCTTCGTGGTGGTGGCCGGCTCCGGGGGTGGCTCAAGCGCCCCGGCACCGACACTTCCGATCCCGGAGGACTGTCCGGCCCCGGACGGATCGGATGCTCCGAGACTGGCCTTCGACGCACGGCCCACCTGGTGCCTCCGGTCCGGCGTCACCTATACGGCCGTGTTCGACACCACCGAAGGCGAGATCCGGGTGGCCCTGGACCGCGCCCGGACCCCGGAGACCGTCAACAACTTCATCGTCCTCACCCGGTACGGGTACTACGACGAGACGCTCCTCTTCCGCTTCGATCCCTCCATCGCCATAATCCAGGGCGGCGCCCCGACGACCAACAGTTGGTCGGATCCGGGGCCCGGGTACACCATCCCCGATGAGGGTGGTCAGTTCACCAAGTTGTCCAATGGTGGCCTGCTCGGACCCTTCACCTACACGGCAGGCGATCTGGTAATGGCCAGGTCGGCCGGACCGGACAGTTCGGGCGCACAGTTCTTCTTCGCCACGGGCCCGGAGGTATCGCTGCTGGACAACCAGGGCACGTACCTGGTGTTCGGCCACGCCGACGATGCCGGCATCGCCGTCCTGCAGGCGATGATGGGCCTCTACGAACTGGACGACACCTCGGTCTACGGCGGTGGCCCGATCCGCGCCGTAACGGTCCGCTCGATCACCATCGAACTGGGCTGACCCACGGGTCGTTGTCCGCTCCGCAGCCACTCCGATGGGCCGCCACACACCCGTAGAACCACCGGCCAGTTCCTGGGCCTTCCCGTCCGCCCGATCGGCCGACGAGCACGGCGTGGTGGCGGTCGGCGCCGACGTGGATCCCGGGACTTTGCTGGCTGCCTACCGGTGTGGCCTGTTCCCCATGCCCATGGAGACCGGCGGACCCATGGCCTGGTGGTCCCCCGATCCCCGGGGCGTACTGGATCCGGGTGGGATGAGGATCAGCCGGTCGTTGAGGCGGTCCACGGCCCGTTACGAGATCCGCGTGGACACGGCGTTCCCCGAGGTGCTCGAAGCGTGCGCCGACCCTGCGCGGGAGCATGGCTGGATCGACGGTCGGATCGCATCGGCCTACGTGGAGCTCCACCGCCTCGGTTGGGCCCACTCGGTCGAGGCCTGGGACGCCGACGGTCTGGCCGGGGGCCTCTATGGAGTGGCCATTGGCGGGCTATTCGCCGGGGAGTCCATGTTCCACCGTCGGATCGACGCCTCCAAGGTCGCCCTCACCGGGCTCGTCGACCTGCTGGGCAACGGCAGTGACCGGCTCGTCGACGTCCAGTGGTGCACGCCACACCTGGCCCGTCTGGGAGCCGTCGAACTCAGTCGGGAGGCCTACCTGGAGGTCCTTCCGGACCTGACGCTGGCCACGGGCCCGAACTGGCCGGATCCACCGGCGTGATCCCCGCAGCCGGACCCGTTGCGGTCGGGCCGAGGTTCCCGGCTCCTGCTCAGTCCCTGGACGGCCGGAGCCCACCCGCATGCCACCAGCGTCCGGAAAACCTCCAGGCGGTCGGGGCGTCGGCGGCCGCCGACGCCTTGGGCCAGAGCGCCTCGTAGGCAGCGATGATTGCCGCCAGTTCCTGCTCGGTGGCGCCCTGGGCGACGATGCGGACCATTTGAATGCCGGCCCCCCCTAGAGGGGCACGTTCCCGTGCTTGCGCTGGGGGGTCTCCTGATGCTTGGAGGCCAGCATCTCGAGGCCGGCAATCAACTTCACCCGGGTCTCGGCGGGATCGATCACGTCGTCCACGTAGCCCCTCTCGGCGGCCACGTACGGGTTGGCGAACTTCTCCATGTACTCCTGGACCAGCTCGGCCCGGCGGACATCGGGGTCCGGTGCGTTCTGGAGTTCCCGCCGGTAGACGATCTCCACGGCACCCTGTGGGCCCATCACCGCCAACTCGGCGGAGGGCCATGCCAGCGATAGGTCCGAGCCCACGGACTTGGAGTCCATGACCACGTAGGCGCCGCCGTATGCCTTGCGGGTGATGACCTGGATCCTGGGCACAGTCGCTTCGCAGTACGCGTACAGCAATTTGGCGCCGTGCCGGATTATCCCGCCGTACTCCTGGTCGACGCCGGGAAGGAAGCCTGGAACGTCGACAAAGGTGATCAGCGGCACGTTGAAGGCATCGCAGGTGCGTACGAACCGGGCGGCCTTCTCAGAGGCGCCGATGTCGAGTACCCCCGCGAAGTGCATCGGCTGGTTGCCGACGACGCCGACGCTCCGACCGTTGAGACTCCCGAAGCCGCAGACGATGTTGGCGGCCCAGGACGAGTGGTACTCGAGGAATCCGCCGTCGTCGAGCACGGTCTCGATGACCGTGCGCATGTCGTAGGGAAGATTGGCGCTCTCCGGCAGCAGATCGACCAGCTCGGGGCACAGGCGATCCGGTGGATCATCGGTCAGCATGGCCGGGGCCTGTTCGAGGTTGTTGGATGGCAGGTGGGCGAGCAGGGCCTTCACCTCGTCGAGTACCGCCTTCTCGTCGTCGCCGACGAACGTCGCCACCCCCGACTTGGTGGAGTGGCTACCGGCACCACCGAGTTCCTCCAGGGTGACGTCCTCGCCCGTGACCGTCTTAACGACATCCGGACCGGTGATGAACATGTGGGACTTCTCGCGGACCATGAAGATGAAGTCGGTCATGGCCGGGCTGTAGACGGCTCCGCCTGCGCACGGGCCCAGGATGACACTGATCTGGGGGATCACCCCTGAGGACTGGACATTGCGCCAGAAGATCCCGCCATAGCCGTCGAGGCTCACGACGCCTTCCTGGATGCGTGCCCCGGCTCCGTCGTTGAGGCCGATCATCGGGGCTCCCACACTCAGGGCGAGGTCCATGACCTTGTGGATCTTCTCTGCGAACACCTCGCCGAGGGCGCCACCGAACACGGTGAAGTCCTGGGAGTAGAGGAAGACCTTGCGACCGTCGATCGTGCCCCAGCCGGTAACCACCCCATCGGTGTACGGCCGTTCCACGATTCCGCTCTCGTGCGCCCGGTGCCGGGCCAGCATGTCGAGTTCGTGGAAGGAGCCGGGGTCGAGGAGATAGTCGATGCGCTCACGGGCCAGCATCTTCCCCTTGTCGTGCTGGCGTTGGACGGCCCGCTCGGTGCCGGCGTTGACCGCCGACTCCTTGCGTGTCCTGAGGTCGTCCAGGCGTTCGTTCATCGGGTGATCGGCCATGATGGGCACAGGGTAGCGAACTGGAATCCACCGGCAGGATCCACCGGCCACCGGTTACGTTTCACCGATGCACAACACACCTGTCGGAGGAGGGCGCCATCTGGGCGTCTTCTGTGGATCCAGGGACGGCAACGACAACGGAGTCCATGCCCTGGCCCGGGAACTGGCTTCGGCCATGGTGGCCGCCGACGTGGGTCTGGTCTACGGAGGATCAGCTTTCGGCGTCATGGGCACACTGGCCGACGCGGTACTTGAGGCCGGAGGCACGGCGATCGGGGTCATACCCGTCGGGCTGTTCAGCAGCGAGGTCCCACACGCAAACCTCACTGAGCTGGTGGAGGTCCCCGACATTCAGGCCCGAAAGCGGGCGATGTACGAACGCTCCGACGCCTTCTGTGCGCTGCCTGGCGGTTTTGGGACCCTCGAGGAGGTGTTCGAAGCCGCCACCTGGACGCAGTTGGGTCTGCACGGCAGCCACAAGCCGGTGGTCCTGCTGGACCGGAACGGGTTCTGGTCCGGTATCGACGAGTTCCTGGACAGGCTGGTTTCCGATGGATTCGTGAAGCCGGAAAGCCGCGGGATCGTGTCGCGGACGACCTCCGTGGTCGAGGTGCTGGCGGTTCTGGACCGCTGACCTCACCTCCGGTGGCGGGTCAGTTCCGGTCGGCGGCGAGGCGACGTGCCATTTCGGCCAGCCGCGGGGCGTCCAGGTGGGAACAGATGTCCTCGAAGTGGTCTGCCGGACCTGTCCAGCACAGGTCCTCCACGTCATCCATGACCGGTGCGGCCAGGTCCAGCGTGGCCAGTAGTCGGTAGAGCTCAGCGTCCTCCCGCCTGGCTACGAGGGTGGCGGCCAGCTTCGTCGCCCCACGGACGGCCACATCCCATTCGGCAGGGTCGGCGGGGATGGCCTCGAGGTGCCCGTACCGGGCCAGGATCGCGGCCGAGGACTTGGCACCCCAGCCGGTGAGGCCGGGTATCCCGTCGGCTGTGTCGCCCACCAGGGCCAGCCAGTCCGGGATCGACTCCGGCCGCACGCCGAACTTCTCCACCACCGCGGCTGCGTCGTAGGTGATCTCCCGCCTGCGATCCACCTGGACGATGCCGGCGTCGTCGTCCACGACCTGGGCCAGGTCCTTGTCGGGCGTACACACCAGAACCCTGGCGACTCGCTCGTCAGCGGCGGCCAGGACGGCCGCAGCTCCCATGGCATCGTCGGCCTCATGCCTGACCATTGCCAGCACCGTGAAACCGGCAGCCTCCAGGGCGGCCTCCAGTAGCGGGAACTGGGCGAACAGTTCCGGAGGCGTGCCCTCACCGGTCTTGTAGCCGTCGAACAGGTCATTTCGGAACGACTCGATGACCTTGTCAGTGGCCACCCCGACATGTGTGGCGCCATCCTTCAGGAGCCTCAGCATCGAGCCCAGCACCCCGCGGGCCGCAGCCACCTCGACTCCCTCCGCGGTGACGTGCGACGGCACCGCGAAGTGGTGGCGGAAGAGCTCGTAGGTGCCGTCCACCAGGTGGACGTCGATGCCGGCCATGTCGTCTCCGGGTGCCCCGGCTATTCCTGGACCAGCTCGATGAGAGTTCCGAACGATCCCTTCGGATGCACGAAGGCCACCGTGGTGCCGCGTGATCCGGGACGTGGAGCTTCGTCTATTGCCCGTCCACCCGCTGCCACGAGGGCCGCCAGGGCCTGGCCGCAGTCGTCCACCCGGTAGCCCACGTGGTGGATGCCCTCACCCCTCTTCTCCAGGAACTTCGTGATTGCCGAATCGGGTCGGGTTCCGGTCGTGAGCTGTATGTAGGACTCGCCGACACGCACTAGGGCCTCGTCGACGCCGTCGCGTTCCACTAACTCCCGGTGGTGCACCTCGGCACCGAAGGCTTCGCGGTAGTAGGTGATGGCCGCTTCGAGGTCGTGGACCGCTATGGCGACGTGGTCGATCTGGGTCAGCAGCATGGGAAACCTCCGGGTCTACGGGTGCCGGTGACCACTGTCATGGCCCTCCAGGGCTGACTGACTGTGGAACAAACTGTGGATAAGTGTGGACCAGGTCTGAAAACGCCATTTCGGCGCCAGTCACCCGCTATATGTCGCAACAACGAAGAACTGGCCTCGACTTGTAACAATCTCGTCACTGTTGTAATATGATTGCAACAGTTGGGAATCACCCCTCCACCCAACTCGGGAACGCCCTCTGGTCCGGCAGGAGCCACCGGGGGGCGTTTCCATGTCCAGATGCGGTATTCCACAGGCAGATCACCCACCATCCAGGCGGCGGCGGCCCTCAAGGGCCCGACCCAGCGTGAGTTCGTCGGCGTACTCGAGATCTCCGCCGACCGGTAGGCCGCTGGCGATCTTTGTGACCTCCACCCCGAGTGGGGCGAGCAGGCGGGCCAGGTACATGGCGGTGGCCTCACCTTCGATGTTGGGATTGGTGGCGAGGATCACCTCGACCACCCCCTCCGGTTCCAGCCGGGCCAGCATCTCGCTCACCCGCAACTGATCGGGGCCGATGCCTTCGATCGGGCTGATCGCCCCACCCAGCACGTGGTACCGGCCACGGAACCCACCGGTGCGCTCCACGGCCACTATGTCGCGGGGATCCTCCACCACGCACAGCAGCGAGGCATCCCGACGGTCGTCGGTGCACACCGCGCAGAGTTCCCCCTCGGCCAGGTTGAAGCACCGATCACAGAAACGGACCTTGGCCTTCATCTCGTTGATTGCCGCGGTCAACCGGGAGGTGTCCTCCACCGGTACTTTCATGAGGTGGAACGCCAGCCGCTGCGCGGACTTGGGCCCTATGCCCGGGAGCCGCCCCAACTCGTCGATCACCTGCTGCACCGCGTCGGCGTACACGTTCGTCGCTCAGTTCGCCGGACGGTCCGTGTCGACCAGCGAGGCGCCGGGAAAGGCCTGGGTGAGCTTGTCGACGGCCGAGCCCTCGGAGATATCAGCATCCACGAGCCCCTCCATGTCGATGGATTCCTCGGCCGTCGAGAATGCCGTCGCGTCGGATACGGCCGGCGTGGGGACGTCCCCGCCCACCACCAGCTTCACGGGGATCGTCCCGCCGAACTTGTCCGCGAGGACCTTCTCCAACTCGGGTCGCATGTCCTCGCAGCGCCGCATGTGGGGTTCGTTGGGAAGTGCCATGACAGCGGTGCCGTCCTCCACGGACACAAAGCGCGCTGCGGAGAACCTGGCCCGGGCCTTCCTTCCAAGCAACTCCAGAAGGTCATCCGCCCAGGCTGTGACGAGCTCCTCGCAGGTCACAACTCCGGCAGTACCCGCTGACACCTCCGGGGACGGTCGGCTCACCGGCTCCGGCTCCGGCTCCACGCTGGCCTCGACAACCGCTTCGCCGGCTGGTTCCGATTTCTCCACTGGCGGCGGGGCGGCGGCTGCCGGCACAGTTGCCTTTGCGGCCAATCTGGCTCGACCTTCGGCTGCCGGCCCTGCACGACGGAGCGGGGGTGGAGGCGGAGGCGGAGACGAGGCGCTCCCCGGAGCACCAACGCCAGCCCCACCAGCCAGGGCTGCCTCCAACTTCTCGACCCGACGGACAAGGGCCTCGAGGACGGCCGGATCCCCGGTCCCGACCACCTCCGGGGCGGTCAGACGCACGAGGGCGACCTCCAGGTCCACCCTCGGATCCGGCGACCGTCGCATGTCGATGAGAGCGGTTCCCAGTACCTCCAACGCCCGCGTGGTGACCGCCGGTGTGACCACCTCGGCGAATAGTTCTGCCCGCTCCCGGTCAGCCGCAGCCAACTGGGTCGGCGGCACGCCCATGGAGATGAGGAAGGCATCCCGGAGGGAACCCAGCAGCGCCTCTCCGGTGACCCTCGGTTCCCGGCCTCGCGTGATGCCGGCAGCCAGGGCGGCCAGGGCACGGGCGGTGTCGCGTTCAGCCAGGGCCAGCAGCAACTCGTCCGTGGATGTCTCGTCCTCGGTGATCCCACCGGCCACCACCCTGTCAAGCGCCGAGAGGGCGTCCCTCGCCGAGCCCCTACCGGCCCGGATGACATGCGAGATGCCGTCCTCGTCCACGTCGAGCTCCGCGGCGGCAATCACATCGCGGACGAGGGACTCGAGTTCAGTGGCTGGCAGCAGGTTCAGCTCGAGGTGCTGCGACCGGCTCCGGATGGTCTCGACCACCTTGTGTGGCTCGGTCGTGGCCAGGACGAAGACCACATGGTCCGGGGGTTCCTCCAGCGTCTTGAGAAGGGCGTTCTCGGCACCTGCGGTCAGCATGTGGACCTCGTCCAGGAGGTACACCTTGGTCCGGCCGGGGGTACCGAGAGCGACCCTCGCCAGCAGCTCGCGCATGTCGTCGACCTTGTTGTTGGACGCCGCATCCAATTCGTGCAGGTCAAACGACGTGCCGGCTTCCATGGACACGCACGACTCGCATTCACAGCAGGGTTCGCCGTCCACGACAGCTGTGCAGTTCAGGGCCTTGGCCAGCACCCGTGCGGCCGTCGTCTTTCCGGTTCCGCGGGGACCGCTGAGCAGGTAGGCGTGGAGGACGCGGTCCTCCAGTACGGCGTTTCTAAGGGCGGCAACCACGTGCTCCTGTCCCCGGATCTCCGAGAATCGCCGGGGTCTGAAGCGCCGGTAGAGCGACGTGTATTCCACGAACCGACCCTACAGCGGCACCACCGATGGAGCCTCGGGCCCGGGACCGCTGAGCGGCGGAGGGAGTGGGATTCGAACCCACGGTGACGGTGAAGCCACACACGCGTTCCAGGCGTGCCGAATCGTCCGCTCTCGCATCCCTCCGGGGCCCGGCGCGCAGCCGGGTTCCGGGCGACAAGGATAACGAGCCGCAGGATGGGAAACGGGCGGTGCGGGTATCGTTCGGGTGCACCCGTTCTCGAGTGTGGCGGTCGGGTCCTGTGCGACCGGGCCCCGTGAATCGGGTCAGGGCCGGAAGGCAGCAGCTCTCAGCGGAACACCCGGAGTGCCGCAGACCGCCTGGCCGCCACTCTCGAGGACGGGTGCGGACGCGCCCGGACCTAACGTCAGGCGCATGCAGAATCCGGACCCGGCCATCGGACCAACCGACGAAGACCGGCAGGCCGACCAGAACCTGATGGGCGTGGCGCTGGCCGAGGCCGCCCTGGCCGCCACTGCCGGCGAGGTACCGGTCGGTGCCGTGGTGGCCATCGATGGTCGGATCGTGGCCCGACGGCACAACGAACGCGAAGCCACCGGTGACCCGACCGCGCATGCCGAGATCCTGGCCCTGCGTGACGCAGCCACCGAGATCGGGACGTGGCGCCTCGACGACGCCGTCCTGGTCGTGACCCTGGAGCCCTGCCCGATGTGTGCCGGAGCGGCCTGGGCGTCCCGGATCGGTCGCCTCGTCTGGGGGGCATCCAACCCGGACGCCGGAGCCGCCGGCTCCCTCTACAACCTGGGATCCGATCCGCGCCTGAACCACGAGTACCCGGCGACCGGCGGCATCCGATCCGCGGAGTGCGCTGAGCTGCTCACCTCGTTCTTCGCCCGACACCGCTGACCGGTAGCCGACCGGTCCGGTTGGCCGCCCGTCGGCACTTCAGTAGCCTCGTCGGCGGAAGGTTGCCAGAGCGGACGAATGGGGCGGCCTCGAAAGCCGTTGTGGCCTCCGGGTCACCGTGGGTTCAAATCCCACACCTTCCGCCACCAGTGACCGGGTCCCTGACCCGGTCACTGCCGCGTTCAGCCCACGTCCACGGGCTCGGAGACGGCCCGCCAGAAGCCGGCCCCGTGGTCCCACTCAGCCAGACTGAGGGTGTCACGGGCGTCGAACTTTGTAGGGCCCAGGGAGTTGTAGGGCTGCCCTGAGATCGAGAACGAGCCGAGGTCGGCAGCCGCCATTGCGAAGGATTCGTTGGTCAGGTCGGGGCCCGCAGCGGAGGCGATCTGGCGGAACAACTCGAACAGCCGGCAGGAAGCCTGGGTGGCGGCCCAGTAGTTGGCCTCACCCTCCTCCAGGAGCTCGACGGATCGCACCTCCAGGCCGAGGCCCGCCTCGATGATGGCCAGGCAGTCGGCCATGGCCGAATCCGTCGACGAGGTGAACGACCTGTTGGTCAGGAGGGTGCCCGCACCCTCGATGCCCATTGGAGGGTCGGTCTTCCAACGGTTGGTGGAGTCGCCGTTCAAGATGAGGACCGTGAACTCGTCGCCCAGGCCGAACAGGACCTCCTGGGCATAGGCGGCCTCCCCGATGAAGAACACGGTGGATCCGACCCTTCCACCAGAAGGTAGACGGGATCCGATCTGTCGGTCACCAGCCGGATAGGACCGATCGGCTGGCCTCCACTATGCGGTGGGCCATCGGGCCCATTCCCAGCCTGACCAACCCGGTGTTGAAGACCTCCGGCGTGACCACCGGATCGGCGGAGATGCCCCGCAACAGGCCGAACAGGTGCTCGTGGTCAACCACCCCGTCGCCGGGCAGGGGGCGTGCGGCCAGGCATTCGGCCATCGGATCCTCCCACGGCTCGACTCCGGCGTCACAGAGTTGGAACACCCGGATGGCATCACCGGGCATGGATGCCAGGGTGTCGGCGTGGCGGCCGTAGGGCCCACCGGGCTGTCGGTGCCAGTGCCAGGAGTCGAGCAGCACCCCGACGTTCGAACGTCCCGTCCGCCGCAGGAGGTCCCAGCAGGTCGTGATGTCCGGGATCCCGGACCAGGGCAGGAACTCCACGCAGATGGCCACGTCCACATCCGCGGCCCGATCGGCCACCGCTGCCAGGTTGGCCACCGTCGCCTCCATGGACTCCAGCTCCGGTTCCAGGACCACGGCAGCGAGGTTCGGTGACCCATGTGCCGAGGCGATCTCGATCGACTCCCGTGAGGCCTCTAGCGCGGCGGCGGGGTTCGCTGCGTTGGCCCAGCCGTAGATGGCTTCGACGCAGACGACCCGGAGGCCCGCCGTGCGGAGTCGGGACCTGATCCGTTCGGAAGACCACCCCTGCGCCTTCAAGAGGACCTCGTGGAGGGTCCAGTAGGAGATGCCGGCGACCCCGGCCTGGACACACGCCTCCACGTATTCCTCGAAGCCCGCTGCGTCCAGGGAGAACGTGTCGGGTAGCAGGGTGCTGGGGCAGAGGTACAGGTCGTCACGCCGTCGGCGTTCGTCGATCATCTCGGGGCCTCCGGTGTCGGGCTGGACTCCAATCGGGCCACGAGGGCAGCGACCAGGTGGTCGACCGTCGATTCCGGATCGGGCGCCAGGGTCAGGCGGCCGTCTCGCCACAGGGTGGCGAACCCCCAGACGAGGGAGAGCTGGAGGCGCGTCCAGTGGACCCTCTCATCGGCGTCCAGGCCCAGCATCTCGAGGACCGTCTGGACCGGGCGGCCGACCCGTTCCACGGCTACCAGCAGGTCGGGATCGTCCCCCGGTGGGTGGATGGCGGCGCTGAATCGCCCCGGCCACGTCATGGCGAAGCCCAGGTGCGCCCGGACCACGGCGTCGATGGCGTCGGCGCCGGACCGACCCACGGCGGCCCCGGTCACCGCGTCGGCCAGGTCCGCCAGCGACCGCAGGGCGAGCAGTCGCCGAAGTCCGTCCACACCGTCGACGTGGGCGTAGAGCGACTGCGAACGAATGCCCAGCCGCCCAGCCACCATCCCCGGTCCGACGGCATCGATGTCCCCCACCTCGTCGAGGATCTCCAGGGCGGCCCTGGCGACCTGGTCACCTGTAACCCCACGTCGCGCGGCCATCGCCCCTCCGTCCCTCGTTTGCCAAGTTAGTCAACTTCAGGCAGACTCTAGTCTGATGGATGTAGACACTACGGGCCCAACGGAAACCCTGCTAGAGGTGGCCGACGGCGCCGACCTGATCGAGGTACTGGCCCTCCGCGGCTGGGGCGATGGCCTGCCGCTGGTCGCACCGACCCCCACGCGGGTCGAGGCCATGCTCGCGGGTTGTACCGGAACCGACCCCGACGAGGTCATAGCCGTGCTCCCTCCCCGATCCGGCGAGGCCACGAGGTTGTCCATCGCCGTGAATGCCGTGATGGCCGGCTGCCTTCCCGCCCACCTCCCGGTCCTGGTATCGGCCGTACGGGCCCTCGCCCACCCCGACCTGAACCTGCGGGGGGTCAACGCCACCACGCACTGCGTCGCCCCCCTCCTCGTCGTCCACGGCGACGTGGCCCGGAGCGCCGGCTACCACGGCGGCCTCGGGGCGTTCGGTCCGGGTAGTCGGGCCAACGCCACCACCGGTCGGGCCCTCCGCCTCATCCTCCTTCACATTGCCGGCGCCACGCCGGGCGACGGTGACGCCTCCACCCAGGGTGGCCCAGCCAAGTACGGCTTCTGCGTCGCCGAGAACCTGGAGGCCTCACCCTGGACCGGCTACGCGGCCTCGGTCGGGGTGGACGCCCCATCGGCGGTGACCATCCACTGCGGCGAAGCACCACACAACGTGCACGACATGGAATCCTCCAGCCCCACCGGAATCCTCGACAAGGTGGCCTCGGCAATGGCCACCACCGCCCAGAACAACGCCTGCATCAGCCAGGGCGAGTACCTGGTGGCGCTCTGCCCGGAACACGCCGCCACCTGCGCCGACGCCGGATGGTCCCGGGGCGACGTGGCGTCCTACCTCTTCCAACGCGCCCGGCTGCCTGTCGGCGAGCTGAAGCGGGCCTTCGGACAGCGGGCCTGGGCTCCCTGGATGCAGTACCTGAAGGATGGGGACGCCGCCCCGATGACCGGACACCCCGACAACATCCGGGTCATGGTGGTGGGCGGCGCCGGCAGGCACAGTTCCGTCATCCCCAGCTGGGGAATGACCCGCAGCGTCACCATCCCCATCGAGCCCTAGGAGTACCCGTGCACATCCACCCACCCACCGGCGCCACCAGCACCCCACCAGCCAGCCTGGCTCCCACCCCCGCTGTGCTGGCCGGCCGACGGATCGGCATCCTCGACAACCGCAAGCCCAACGCCGGCCTCCTCCTGGCACGCCTGGCCGAGCGGCTTGCCACTCGCACGGGCGCCGAGGTGACCCTCGTCGAGACCAAGAACGCCGCCGTCCCATGCGAGGACCAGGTGCTCGGTCGCCTTGTCGAGGAGGTGGAGCTGGTCCTCACCGGCACTGCTGATTGAGGGAGCTGCACGTCGTGGAGTGTCCACGACACCGTGAACTTGGAAGGCGCCGGCATCCCCACCGTGCTGGTGGCCACCGGAGAACTCCGCCTCCTCGCCGACCAGACCGCCGCCGACCTGGGCCTGGCGAACCTCCGGATCGTCTCGGTGGCACACCCGATCGGTGGAGTCGCCGAAGAGGCGATCCTGACCCGGGCGGATGCTGTGGTCGACGAGGTGCTGGGCCTCCTGACCGATATGGCCGGGTGACCGGGACATGAGCATCCAGATCGACCACGCTGGCCGCACCGCCCTGGTAACCGGCGCCGGCGCCGGCATCGGCCGGGAGATCGCCCTCTGGCTGGCCCGGGCCGGCGCGAAGGTGGCCGTCAACGACCTCAGGGCCGACCGGGCAGAGGCAGTAGTGGCCGAGATCGGAGATGGGGGAGGCACCGCGATGGCCGTGGTCGCCGACTGCCGCGATGAGGACGCAGTGGACGCCATGGTCGCCACCGTGGCCGACCGTCTGGGGGGCCTTGACATCGCCGTCAACAACGTCGGGATGCTGCCACCCGGGCGACGGCCCCGACCCTTCGTCCGGTACCGGTACGACGACTGGCACGACATCATCGACCAGAACCTCGTTGTGGCCGCCCTCTGTGGTCGGGCCGAGGCCGAGCTGATGATCGAGAGGGGGGGCGGTTCGATCCTGTTCGTGACCTCCGGGGAGACGACCCGACCGTCGCCGTACAACGCGGCCTATGCGGCGGCCAAGGCTGCGGTGAACCACCTGGTCACCTCCATGGCCGTGGAGCTGGGACCGGCCGACATCCGGGTCAACGCCATGGCCCCGGGAACGACGATGACCGAGACGGTGGCGGCCGCGTTCACACCTGAGCGCATGGCGGCGATCGTCGAGGCCACGCCCCTGCGACGCATGGTCGAACACGACGAGCTGGCCCGCCTGGCCGTGTTCCTGACCAGCGACCTGGCCCGTTGCATCACCGGACAGTTCCTGCTTGCCGATGCAGGAGCGTTCCTCTCCAGGAGCCGACCGGCCAACGACGAGGGACTGACCTCCCCCATCCGGTAGGGCCCCGCCAACCGATCGGACGGACCGGGCTCTGTCAAGAACCCGGTACCGAACCCCGGCAATCGTCGGGGGAGTGCCTACAGGCCGATCTGGTGGTGGGGTGGCACCTCGAAGCGACCAATGGCATCGGCCCGGCTGTGCAGCAACCCGACGGTGTCATCCAGGTCCCGACCGATGATGAACTGGCGGCGCCGAGTGCAATCGACCACGAAGCGACCCAGCTCGTCCAGGTCGGCGACCGTTACGTTCCGCCCGGCCTGCTCCAGGCGGTCTTTCATCTCGGCAAACGACATGCTCTTTCGACCCGTACCGCCGCGTACCCGCTCCAGATCGGTCGGCCGGTTGCGCTGCGATGTGAACAACCCGGTGTCCATCAATCCCCCCGACGGGTAGAACACCGACGCTCCCATGACCTCGGACTCGGCCCGGAGCTGGTGGTCCAGCGTCTCGGTGATGCAACTAACCGCCGCCTTACTGGAGGCGTACAGGCCGGCGG
>JAAZXC010000027.1 GCA_014240365.1 Acidimicrobiales bacterium
GGGCGCGTCGAAACGACAGGGATCTCGACCTGACAGCCAAGGAGTTCGCCCTGCTGCGGTACTTCATGAGTCGCCCTGGTGAGGTCGTCTCCCAGGAGGTGCTGTTGGACCACGTCTGGGATGAGCATGCCGACCCGTTCACAAACACGGTGCGGGTCACCGTCGGGACGTTGCGTCGCAAGCTCAGCATGGACGGGGAGGAGGCCCTGCTCGAGACGGTGGTCGGCTCCGGCTACCGGTTGCTGGACGAGGACGACCTTCGTTGAGTCGCTTCGACGGGGGTCTGGCCGGGCGCATGCCCGACCGTTTCGGGAGCCTTCGCACGCGCCTCGCTCTGCTCTACTCGATCGTGCTGTTCGCCCTTGCTGCGGTGATGGTGGGAGGCATCTACCTGGGCCTTTCGCGGGCATTGTCCGACGAACCCATGTCCCGGATGGCCCGCTTCGAGCAGATGGTCACCCCCGACACCGCTGACGGTTCGTCAATGGCGCCGGACGACCGTGAGGAGAGGCCGTGGCTGGTCATCTTCGAGTCGGAGGTGAACCACAGGGCGCTCGAACATCTGCGTGCGTATTCGTTCACCGCCCTCGGGGGACTCTTCCTCGCCAGCATCGCCGTCGGCTGGTACGTGGCGGGCCTCGTCCTGCGCCCCATCGGGCGCATCTCGGCGGTGGCCCGGGAGATCACCGCCACCGACCTGTCCCGCCGGATCGATCTGGGTGGGCCATCCGACGAGTTGCGGGACCTGGCCGACACCTTCGACGAGATGCTGGGTCGATTGGACGAGTCCTTCGAGGGCCAGCGCCGGTTCGTCCAGGAGGCCTCCCACGAACTCCGGAACCCACTCGCCGTGCTGCGTACCAACCTCGACGTCGTGATGGCCGATCCCGATGCAGGGCCCGAGGACTTCCGGGCAGCCGGCGTGGTGGCTGTACGGGCAGCAAAACGGATGTCTGTGCTGGTTGACGACCTGCTCCTCTACGCACACCACGAGCGCAGGGACAGCAGTCGCGAGCCGATCGACCTTGGAACGGTGGTGGCCGAGATGGTCGAGGATTTCGCTGCAGCGGCATCGCGCGAAGGGGTGGGGTTGGACCATGAGAGGTGCAGCGGCCTGGATGTGCTGGGTGATGCGGCAGCGCTGCGGCGGGCCGTGGCCAACCTCCTCAGCAATGCCATCCGGGTATCGGATGCGGGGGGCCGGGTAAGGGTCACGATCGGCCGGGACGACGAGATGGTCTGGGCTTCGGTGGTCGATGATGGGCCCGGCCTGCCGGTCGAGCACCTGGACCGGGTGTTCCAGCGGTTCTGGCGTGGTGAGCGTGCCTCGGCGGGTGAGGTTGGTCGCTCCGGGCTGGGGCTGGCCATCGTGAGACAGATAGCCGAGGGCCATGGTGGGCGGGCCACAGTCCGCTCCACGGTCGGTGATGGGGCCACGTTCACGGTCTGGCTTCCGCGTTACGTGGACACCTGAGTCGGCGTCAGCGTCGGGATTGGGTGTTTTGCGGCCTATTTTCAGAGCTATGAACGACGATTCCACCCAGCAGGATCGCACTGTCGATCGACGGAGCATCGAGGTGGGCGGGCGCCCGTCGGACAGTCCGGCATTTCCGGGCCTCCTACCGGCACCGGTTCCACCTATCCAGACACCGGTCCGCATCGGGGGCCGCCTCGTTGCAGGCCTGTTCCTGGCGGCCGTTCTGGTGGCGGCCCTCGTGGCTGGCACGGTTGCAGGCTGGGTGATGCGCGGCGACGGAGACGAGACGGTGACCGGTGTGTCATCCGAGACCCTGGCTGCGGTGATCGGGAGCGTGGTCGCACGCGACGGTGCGGGTGTTGACGCCTCCACCCGTGAAGCCATACAGGCGATGCTTAACACCGAAGGGCTCTCAGAGGCAGAGGTCGTCTCGCTGGTACAGGGTGTCTTTCTAGAACTGGAGGCCGTTTCGGCATCTGATGTCGAGACGATCGTGGCCAATCGACTGTCGGCCACGCCGGGTCTATCGGTATCTGACGTGGAGGCCATCCTGACCGATCGGCTGTCGGCTGCTCCGGGTCTCTCCGCCGACGAGGTGTCCTCGATCGCCGCATCGGTGCTGGACGAGGCCGCCGGGCTTTCGGCCCCCGAGGTGGAGGCACTGGTGGGTCGGCTCATGGATGAGTCCACGGGTCTGGATGCTGACGAGGTCGAGTCCCTGGTGGCCCGACTGTTCGCCGAGGCTCCTGTTGACGAGTCGGGTGACGAGCCGGTTGTGGCCGTGGCCGTGGCGCTGGCCGATTCGGTGGTGCTGGTGACCGTGCCGGACCAGGGCCATGGATCAGGCATCGTCTTTGACGACGAGGGTCGGATCGTCACCAATGCCCACGTGGTCGATGACGCCGTGGAGGTGGTGGTGACTCTTCCCAACGGTCGGGAGATCTCAGCCGAGGTCGTCGGCGTGGACGTCCGTCGTGACGTCGCCGTCCTGCAGCTCGTAGAGGAACAGGAGAGCCTGGTGCCGGCGGTCTTCGCATTTGGTAGCGACCTCCGGGTGGGGCAGCTGGCGGTGGCTCTGGGGAGCCCCTTCGACCTGGAGCGCACGGTCACGTCCGGCATAGTGAGCGCGCTTGGCCGGGTCATAAATTCCTATGGATGCGAGTCCGACAACGGTGCAGAGTGCACCGGCGTGGCCATGATCCAGACGGACGCTCCGATCAACCCCGGCAACTCGGGTGGGCCACTGGCCGATCGCGACGGTCGGGTCATCGGTATGAATACGGCGATCCAGAGCACCGGGTTTGGAGCGGTAGGCAACATCGGGGTCGGATTCGCCATCCCGAGCGACACGATCGTCCTCGTCGCCCGCCGCCTGATCCTCGGTCTACCGGTAGGAACCGCTTGGTTGGGAATCGTCGGAGAGACGCCGACCGATGGTCGTGTCGGTGCGGTGGTCCTCGAGGTCGTGGAGGGCTCGCCGGCAGCCGTGGCGGGCCTGCTGTCCGGCGACCGGATCTTCCGATCCGACGGGCGGACCATCCGGGACATGGCGGCGCTACGTGCCGACATCCAGATTCGACTTCCCGGAGAGAAGGTTGACCTGGAGTACGAGCGTGACGGCGTGATCGGCGTGGCGACGGTCGACCTCGGAGCGCTGGACGACCATTTTGCCGGGTAGCCGGAGGCTGCTCCACCCCGGGTCCGCTGCTGGACCCCACCGGTAGGCTGCGGCCCCCATGGGTCTCCGTTCACGCCTCGGTCGCGCACGCGACGCCTGGTCCACGCATCTGGCAGCGGTCCGGGTGGCCGGCGTGGTGGACGACCGGACCTGGGAGGGTCTCACCAACGCACTCCTCCTTGCAGACATCGGGCTTCCCACCACCGAGGCGCTGCTCGATGGAGTCCGCCAGCGGGTCGGTGCCGAAGGCGTGGATGACATCGAGGGTGTCCTCGGCCTTCTGAAGGAGGAAATCCTGGACCGGCTGGGCGGAGCGGACCGCTCGCTGGCGGTCGGCGGCCAGCCGTCGGTCTGGCTGTTCGTGGGCGTGAACGGGGTGGGCAAGACGACCACCATTGGCAAGTTGGGCTGGCGGGAGGCCTCCGCTGGTCGGAGCGTCGTGTTTGCCGCCGGCGACACCTTCCGCGCCGCAGCGGCCGACCAGCTACAGGTCTGGGCCGATCGGGCCGGAGCGACGATGGTCCGCGGAGCCGAGGGAGCTGATCCCAGCTCGGTGGTATTCGATGCTGTGGAGCACGCCGCTGCACGCGGAGCGGATCTGGTACTGGCCGACACCGCCGGCCGGGTTCACACCCGGGGCAACCTCATGGACGAGCTTGCGAAGGTGCGACGCGTCGCTGACAAAGGCGCCGGCACGGTCACCGAGACGCTGCTCGTGATTGATTCCACCACCGGTCAGAACGGCCTCATACAGGCTCGGGAGTTCGCTGCTGCCGCAGACGTGACCGGCATCGTGCTGACCAAGTTGGATGGCTCGGCACGCGGTGGGATCGTGGTCGCCGTCCAGGAGGACCTGGGCATTCCGGTGAAGTTGATCGGCGTGGGCGAGGGCACTGACGACCTAGTGGAGTTCGATCCGGCGGACTTCGTGGATGCACTATTTTCCGTAGACGTCCCGGCCTGAAGTAGCGGCACGGAGGGAAGAAACGATGTTCGAGGGGCTCAGCAGCCGATTCGAGGGAATCCTCCGGAAGGTCCGTGGAAAGGGCCGTCTCGGACCTGAGGACGTCGAGGAGTTCGTGGCCGAGGTCCGGGTGGCACTTCTCGAGGCGGACGTCCACCTTGACGTCGTTCAGACGCTGCTGGATCGGATCAGGGACCGCGCTGTCGGCGTCGAGGTTGCCGGTGCACTCAATCCCGGCCAGATAGTGGTCAAGATCGTCCTCGAGGAGCTCACTGCGGTGCTGGGAGGAGAGACCTTCAGGCCCGCCTATGCCTCGAAGCCACCCACCGTCGTACTGCTGGCGGGACTCCAGGGCTCCGGCAAGACGACGACCGCGGCGAAGCTGGCCCGCTGGTACAAGGGGCAGGGTCGCAACCCGATGCTGATCGGTGCCGACCTCGAGCGACCCGCCGCCGTCGCACAGCTCAGGACGCTCGGCGAGCGGATCAGCGTGCCGGTGTTCAGCGACTCGACGGATCCCGTGGCGGTTGCACGGGCAGGACTTGCAGAGGCTGTGGGGTTGGGCCGCGACGTGGTGATATGTGACACGGCGGGTCGATTGGCGATCGACGAGGACCTCATGGCCGAGGTGGCTGAGATCTCCGCCACCCTGCAGCCACACCACACCTTCCTGGTCGTGGATGCCATGACCGGGCAGGACGCCGTCACCATGGCGGAGGCCTTCCACTCTCGGCTGGGGCTGGACGCCCTGATCATCACCAAGCTCGACGGCGATGCCCGGGGAGGCGCCGCCCTCAGCATCACGGAGGTGGTCGGTCGGCCGATCGCCTTTGCTTCCACCGGCGAGACGGTCGAGGACTTCGAGCTGTTCCATCCGGATCGTCTGGCTGGGCGGATCCTGGGGATGGGCGATGTCGAGACGCTCATCGAGAAGGCCGAGGAGACCTTCGCCGCCGAGGAGGCCGAGGCGGCAGCGGCCCGCATGCTCGCCGGCACCTTCACCCTCGATGACTTCCTCGAGCAGCTCCGGGCGCTCCGGAAGATGGGCTCGATCAGCTCCATCATGGGAATGGTCCCGGGCATGGCGAGCCAGGTGGGTGACCTGGACGAGGCCGTGGATGAACGTCGCATCGACCGGATCGAGGGGATCATCAACTCCATGACCCCGGCAGAACGACTGGATCCCGATGTCATCGACGGTTCCCGCAGGGCCCGCATAGCGGCTGGAAGCGGCACCCAGGTGGGTGAGATCAACCAACTGGTGAAGCAGTTCCGCGAGATGCGCAAGATGATGAAGCAGATGGGTGGTCGTGGTCCGGGCAGGAGGAAGGCCGGTCGCGCGAAGAAGAAGGGGCGTGGTGGCCGGGTGACCGCGGCCGGGCCGGCCCCGATCGACAAGAAGAAGGGCCTGTCCCTGCCCGGTCTGGGCATGTCGCCAGGTGACCAGGGGCCGTCCTCCGGCGGTCTGGACCTCACAGGCAACTGGCCTCCGGGTCCAACGGGCGGCCGCTGAGCCGACGGTCACCTCCCGTTCTGTCCGGTGGTGCTGGAAAACCGGGCGGATCACGGCAGACTGTCACGACCGAACGGGTGCATCATCGCCGCACCCGGATCCCGCCCCGCCTGATCGTGTGGGGCCGTAACGAGAAGAGAGTGGTACCGACGTGGCCGTGAAGCTCCGCCTTATGCGGATGGGTAAGAAGAAGCAGCCGACCTACCGTGTGGTGGTCGCCGACTCGCGCAAGGCGCGTAACGGGCGGATCATCGAGGCAGTCGGCTTCTACGACCCCCGCCGTGATCCATCCGGGATCGATATCGACAACGAGAAGGCCATCGGGTGGTTGCGCAACGGCGCCCAGCCTACAGAGCGCGTAGAGAAGCTCCTGAAGATCAGCGGAGCCTGGGACGAGTTCAAGGGTCAGTCGCCCGCGCCGAAGGTCGAGACGGCTGCTACGGAGGAGGCTCCCGCAGAGGAGGCTCCCGCTGAAGAGGCTGTGGCTGAAGAGGCTGTGGCTGAAGAGGCCGTGGCTGAAGAGGCTCCCGTTGAGGAGGCTCCCGCTGAAGAGGCTCCCGCTGAAGAGGCCGTGGCTGAAGAGGCTGTAGCTGAAGAGGCTGTGGCTGAAGAGGCTCCCGCTGAAGAGGCTGTAGCTGAAGAGGCTGTAACTGAAGAGGCTCCCGTTGAGGAAGCCGTCGCCGAGGCGACCGAGGACGATGAGGAGCAGTCATGAGCGCAGAAGCACCGATTGCAGAAGGTGTACTCGAGTACCTGATCAGGTCGATCGTGGAGGAGCCGGACGAGGTACGGATCCAGGCTTCCGGCGATGAGCGCTGCACCTTCTCTGTGACGGTTGCCGACGGCGACATGGGTCGTGTCATCGGTCGCCGGGGTCGCGTGGCCAACGCCATCCGGACCATCGTTCGGGCGGCTGCCGTCCGTGACGAGACCGAGATCGACGTCGACTTCGTCGACTGACAGTCCCATGGACGGTGGACCGCACCTCGATGGTCCGGTCATCCTGGAGGTGGGCCGGATCGACAAGCCCCACGGTCTGCATGGGGAGGTCGTTGTCAGCCTCATCACGCCCCGTCTGGAGCGTCTGGCTCCCGGATCCGTCCTGCAGACGGATCGCGGCGACCTGACGGTTGAGTCCAGCAGGCCGCACCAGCACCGATTCCTGGTCCGGTTCCACCAGATACCGGACCGCGATGCGGCCGATGCCTGGCGCTCTGTGGTGCTATCGGCGCATCCGATCGTGGATCCTGATGACGACACCCTCTGGCTCCACGAGCTCGTCGGAGCAACCGTGGTGGACCAGCACGGCACCCTGCACGGAACCGTGGTCGCCCTCCTCGACAACCCGGCGAGTGACCTGCTCGAGCTGGCTGATGGTCGCCTCATTCCCCTCGTGTTCGTGGTCGACCACGAACCGGGCGTGAGCATCCGGGTGGACGTCCCCCCGGGCCTGCTTGACGACGGGTTCGTGGACGGCAGCGGAGAAGCCACATGACGCTACGGGTCGATGTCCTGACGCTCTTTCCCGGCATCGTGGTTCACTACGCGGCCGAGAGCATCCTCGGTCGGGCCTCGTCGTCGGGCCACCTGGACCTCCGTGTGCACGACCTCCGCCTGGCCACCTCCGACGTCCACAGGACGGTCGATGACTCTCCGTTCGGGGGTGGGGCCGGAATGGTCCTGATGCCGGAGCCGGTGTTTGCCGCTGTCGAAGCCGTCGAGCCACCCCGGCCGTTGATCCTCATGGGACCCGCCGGTCGCCGTTTCGACCAGTCGGTTGCCGTCGAGCTGGCGGCACTGGACGGGTTCTCCCTGCTCTGTGGTCGGTACGAGGGGGTCGACGAGCGGATACGCACGGGCCTCTGCGACGACGAGATCTCGCTCGGTGACTTCGTCCTGGCCGGGGGAGAGCTGGCTGCGCTCGTTGTCATCGAGGCGGTGGCCCGTCTTCGACCCGGCGTCCTGGGAAATGCCACCTCTCCCGAAGAGGAGTCCTTCTCCGAAGGCCTCCTGGAGTACCCGCACTTCACCCGCCCGGCCGACTTCCGTGGGATGGAGGTGCCCGAGGTGCTGAGGTCAGGCGACCATGCCCGGGTGGCCCGATGGCGCCGGGCGTCGTCACTGGCACGGACCATGCAGCTGCGACCGGACATGATGGCCGCGAGGGGTGGGCTGTCGGAGAAGGACAGGGACCTGCTCGAGGAGTTCGACCTCACCAGGGACTGGGCCTGATGGGTCTCGCCAGCCCTCATCGCCCGGTGTCGTCGCCGACGGGTCGCCGTATGCTGGTGGACCGGTCCACTAGCTGGACCTGACACCCGTCGATCACCTTCAGATCGGCCTACGAACTCCGTCCGAATCCAACACTTCGGACCCGGCCTCCCGAGGACGAGCCATGCAGCCCACCGATCTCGTCGATCACCAGAACCTCCGCGATGACGTTCCCGACTTCGGAGCGGGTGACACCCTCCGGGTGCACGTTCGCGTGGTCGAGGGCAACCGCAAGCGGATCCAGTTGTTCGAGGGCGTGGTCATCAAGCGCCAGGGCAGTGGTATCCGTGAGACCTTCACCGTTCGCAAGCTGAGCTTCAGCGTCGGCGTGGAGAGGACCTTCCCGGTCCACTCTCCGATCCTGGAACAGATCGAGGTCGTGACACGCGGCGACGTCCGCAGGGCCAAGCTGTACTACCTCCGGGACCGGATCGGCAAGCGTGCCAAGGTCAAGGAGAAGCGGGACTTCTGATCCCACGGGCTGCGACCCGGTCTGCGAGGACCGCTGTCGCACCCCTCTCCTAGCGTCACCGTATGGCGGTACGCGAACGACACCCGGATCACGGCGAACCTGGGACAGCGCCCCATCTGGCCCTCGGGGCATGGGGTGAACGTGTGGCGGAACGCCGCTACCGCCGCGATGGCTATCGGGTGCTGGCCCGCAACTGGCGGTGCCCTTCGGGTGAGATCGACCTGATCCTCGAACGCCGTGGCGTCGTGGTCTTCAGCGAGGTGAAGACCCGGTCCTCCACGGCATTTGGATTGCCGGCCGAGGCCGTGGATCGCCGACGTCAGTCAAGGCTCCGGGCGGCGGCGGCCACGTGGATCCGCTCCACCGGAGCGCATCCAACGGAGCTCCGTTTCGACGTCGTCTCGGTCCTGCCCGGCAGGGTCGAACGCCTTGAGGGAGCGTTCTGAGCCCCGCTACTCCGAGGCGATCCGTGGGTACCCCTTCAGGCCAATCGGACATGGCGTACCGTCGCCAGCTGGCGACTTGTCAGCCGGGTCGCCTGCGGGTCCAGCAGCCCCGGTGCCAGTGGCGACGAAGGTCGGGTGCGTCCACAGGCACGATGACGATGTGTCCCAGCCCGGGCGGAATGTCCCGGTTGCATCCCGGACAGATGTAGGTCTTGGTGGCCTGGTAGGGCTGGATGAACCTTTCCTCCAGATCGCCGAGGATCTCGGGATTCTCCATGTCAGGCCTCCCTGCCGGGTCCGGGGTGGATCGACATGGTCACCCGTCGACTCCGCTGCGTTTCGGGCACGTTCACAGGAACAGCGCCCAGGCCACGAGCATGACGGCGACGGCTATGGCAGCGCCCACGTATACGAAGTCGCTTGGTCGGCGCGTCCTGGTGCGCTGCGGATTGAAACCCATGGCCTCAGTATCGTCCCGGGGACCATGCGTCCCCACCCTCTGCTTGCCAGTGCAGTCCTGCTTGTCGCAACCGCCTGCGCCGGATCGCCTCCGGCCGTGCCCGGGGCGGATTCCGGGACGGCCGACCCGATCCTGGTTGAGGGGCGCGGGGTCTGGGCCAGGTCCTGTGCGTCGTGCCATGCCCCCGATGGATCGGGAGGCCGTGGACCGTCCCTACGGGCGGCCGTTCAACGGTTCCCCGATTCAAGAGACCAGGTGGAGGTGGTTGCCGACGGACGCAGGGGCATGCCGGCGTTCGGCGGTCGCTATTCGGACGCCGAGATCATTGCCGTCGTCCGCTACACCCGCGAGGTCCTCGGTACGGCTTTCCAACCAGCCGGGTCGTAGCACCAGCCCGGTCGGACCGCCCTGCAGGGCTCCCCGGGGCATGCACGGCTTCTGGCCTGAACCCCCTGTAGGGAATCCGTGTCTGATCGCCGTGGCCGCGCCGTAGTCTCGGCGGCAGCCGCTCGGGGTCGGCGCACGACGACTCCTCCCAGCATTCAAATGGGGGAGGATCCGTGCTTGCCACCGTAAATGCAGCGACCCTTCACGGGGTCTGCGGGCATCCGGTCCGAGTTGAGGTCCACGTAGCCAACGGCCTTCCGGCCTTCACCGTTGTCGGACTGCCTGACGCCTCGTGTCGCGAGGCACGCGATCGGGTGAGGGCGGCCCTGGTCTCCAGCGGCCTTTCCTGGCCAGCCCGTCGAATAACCGTGAACCTGGCGCCCACCGGCATTCCCAAGGCGGGATCCGTGCTCGACCTCGCCATGGCGGTCGGACTCCTCGTGGCCTGTGAGGAGATCGAACCCGAGTCGATTCTGGACCTTGCCTTCCTGGGAGAACTCGGCCTGGATGGTTCCATCAGGCCGATCCCCGGGGTCCTTCCACTGGTGGACGCTGTAGAGGCGTCCGGTGTGGTCGTCGCCCCGGGGAACCAACCGGAAGCCGCCCTCGTAACGACCCAGCGGGTGCTAGGCGTGGGTGACCTCCGCACGCTGGTGCGGGCGCTTCGCCATGAGGCCCCCTGGCCGACGTCGGTCGAGGCACCGGTCCGGGCTGAACCCGTGGAGGGGCCGGACCTCAGCGATGTTCGCGGTCAGCGGGTTGCCCGGTTCGCCCTGGAAGTGGCGGCTGCCGGTGCCCACCACATCCTCCTCGTCGGCCCCCCGGGTTCGGGAAAGAGCATGCTGGCCCGTCGTCTGCCAGGGATCCTGCCTGACCTGGACCCGGTCGACGCCCTGGAGGCGACCCGGGTCCGCTCAGCGGCTGGTGAGGACCTCCCGCCCGGGGGCCTGGATCTGCGGCCGCCCTGGAGGGCGCCGCACCACGGGTCGTCTGCGGCGGCACTGGTGGGCGGGGGGAGCCGGACGATGCGGCCCGGTGAGGTGAGCCTGGCGCACGGTGGTGTGCTGTTCCTCGACGAGTTGGGCGAGTTCGCTCCCACGGTGCTCGACATGCTCCGCCAGCCCCTGGAGGACGGAACGGTGCGGGTCAGCCGTGCGGGTGGGTCAGCCGAGTATCCGGCCAGGGTCCTTCTGGTGGCTGCGATGAACCCGTGCCCCTGCGGCGGATCGGCGGCCCCGGGCGGGTGCCGTTGCCTGGCAGTGGTCCGGGCCCGCTACGTGCGTCGGGTCTCGGGCCCGCTGCTGGACCGGTTCGACCTGAGGGTCGGCGTCCACCGGCCGGATCCGTCCGACCTGTTGTCCGGGGGAGCGGGGGAGTCGACGTCGGAGGTGGCATCGAGGATCCGCCAGGCCCGCCAGCGGGCGACGGATCGTGGCGTCCGGGCCAACTCGGAGTTGTCCAGCAGGGCACTGGAGGCGGCAGCCCCGCTGCAGCCTCCAGCCGTGCGCCGCCTGGAGGCTGAACTCCACGCCGGCCGTCTCAGCGCCCGGGGCCTGCAGCGGGTCCGCTCGGTTGCCCTCACGATGAGCGACCTGTCCGGCAGGGATGTCCCGTTGGGCCCGGATCTGGTCGACACGGCTCTCGGGCTGCGTATAGATCCGTTCCGATCGGAGGGATTCGATGTCAGGTGATGGACGGCCGACACCCGGTCGGGACCGGATCGACGACGCCCATGTGGCGGCCCTCCTCGGTCTTCCCGGCATGGGCCCTGCAAGGGCCCGTTCCCTGCTCGTCGGTAGGTCCCCTGCTGAGGCCTGGAACGGGATCGTGAAGGGTGAGGTCCCGATGGAGACGGGAACCCTGCTGGGAGTCCGGCGGTCAGAGGTCCTGAGGGCATGGCGGGTCGCCGCTACAGCGACAGATCCCGATCAGGTACTGGAGCGCATCGAAGGCATGTGCATGAGGGTCTCGAGGCCCGGCCGGCCCGGGTATCCGACGCAACTGGTCGAGGACCCGGATCCGCCGATCGCCTTATTCGCCGTCGGCGCCGATCTGTTGGCCGGCGGGCTGCCCCGTGTGGCCGTGGTCGGTACCCGGCGTTGCAGCGGCTACGGCTCTGATGTGGCGATCCAGTTGGGTAGGGACCTGGCTGCCGCTGGCGTGGTCGTCGTCTCCGGGTTGGCGCTCGGCATCGACGCCGCTGCCCACGGTGGTGCGCTGTCCGTGCCCGATGGCGCTCCTCCGTTGGGTGTGGTCGGTACCGGTCTCGACGTGATCTATCCGGCCGCCAACCGGGCGTTGTGGCGCCGGGTGGCCTCCGCAGGGCAACTCGTCTCGGAGATGCCGCCGGGTGCCGGACCGACCCGTTGGTGCTTTCCAGCCCGCAACCGGATAATCGCAGCGCTTGCCCATGTCCTCGTGGTAGTCGAGTCCCATGCCTCTGGAGGATCGATGCATACCGTCGCCGCCGCCCTTGAACGCGACCGACCGGTTCTAGCCGTCCCCGGGCCGATCCACAGTCCGGCCTCGGAGGGCTCCAATCGTCTGCTGGCCGATGGAGCAGCGCCCGCCTGCGGCATCGACGACGTGATCTGTGCGCTGGGCCTCCTCGGCCTGTCTCCGGATCCGGCAATGCCCCTGCAGGTATCGCCTGCCGTTCGTGCTCCCGGTCCCGCTGCCGGATCGGTTGACGAGGCTGTTCTGGAGGCCATGGGATGGTCGCCCACCAGTCCGGATGCTCTTGTCGAGCGCAGCGGGCTGGGTCCCGTGGAGCTCGGTGCGGCGATCGCACGACTCCAGGAGGCTGGCCTGGTCATCGAGACCCGGGGGTTCCTGGAGCGACGTCGGCGAGCAGCCTCGACCTTCCCTCCCGCCAGCAACCCATCGCCTGCTTTCCCCTCGGCCTCCAGATCCGGGAAGCCCCATGTCGTGTAGCCGTGTACTCCGGTCTGTACTTCCGATCGCCGTCGTCTCGGCCCTCGTCGCCACCCTGCTGGCCCCTCCTGCCGGCGCATCCACAGGCGCGGATCTGGTGGCCTCTGGCGGTGCCCCTGACGCAGGGGCCATGGCCGTCGATGTGGTGGCCTACCGCTCTCCCACGGCCGGCGTCCTGGTCGACGGCTTCCGTCCGCCGACCAGCAGTTGGGGCCCCGGGAACCGTGGGCATGAGTACTCGACGGCGGAGAACTGGCCGGTCACGGCTTCGGCCGTTGGGGTGGTCCTGTTCGCCGGGCCGGTCGGTGGCGCCCTCCACGTGACTGTCGGCCATCCCGACGGCCTCCGGACCTCCTACTCGTTCCTCGCTGAGATCCGGGTGACCGCCGGGGAGAAGGTGGTGGTCGGCGCCACGGTGGGTTCCTCGTCCGGCAGCTTCCACTTCGGCGTTCGGACACCTGACGGCTCCTACATGGATCCCGCACGGCTCCTGGGCTCCGCTCTGAGGCTCATCCCCAGCCTCGTTGCCCACGAGGACTCGTTGGTGGGTGCTGCGGCACGTGCCCAGCGGAGGCTCTACGAGCGTTCGGCAATGGCGGATCTGGTCGACTGGGCGGCCGCCACCGGTCGCTGGGTAGGGGACCGATTGGTGGACGGCGCACATATCGGCGCAGTGCTGGCTTACGAGGCGGCGTCACGCGCTGCATGGACGTACGTACGCGCCGTGGTCGAGGCCGACGACTGGATCATCGTCGGTTTGAGGGTGGCTTCGGCGGTGCTGGGGGTGGCGGACTGCACGCCGGATTCGGTGCGACCGCTTCTACCGACCGGCAGACGGACGGCGGTGACCGTTGGTGGCCTCGATTCCGGTTCTGCCGACGGGGCGTTCGACGAGCTCGACCTCCGGGGGCTCGGCTATGCGGTCGAGGACGTGCTGCGGTTCTCCTACGACGGTGGGCGTTCGCCTGATCCCGGTCTCGAGATGGTCGACTGGCTCGGATCCATCCCCATCACCGTCCATTCCGAGGAGTCCACGCGTCGCTCCGTGGCCGATAGCGCGACCCTGCTGGCGGACCTTCTCAGGATGGTCGGCCGGCTCCGACCCGGATCTGTCATCGAGGTCTACGGGCATTCCCTCGGAGGCCTCGTGGCGGTCACCGCCGCCTCCCAGGTGGCCGGCCCCGCCGACGCCCCCGATCTCCGGATCCTCACCTTCTCCAGCCCCCATGGCGGGCTGCCCATGGCCGGGTTGCTGGACGAGTTCGATGACATACCCGGGATGGGTGCCCTGTCCAGGCTCGTGGGGCTCCCCGGGGGGACCCCGGTGGTGGCCGACCTGGTGGAGGGGCTCGGCGTTGAGGTTCCGGTCGGCGTACCGGTGTTGAGCCTTGCCGCCCAGGCGGACCTGATCGTGCCGGCGACACGATCGAGGCTGCAGGGGGCCACGACGGTCGTCGTCTCCACGGGAGGTCTCCACCAGGCTGGGTTGGTCGGAACCAGCGAGGCACGACGTGAGATCGAGCTCTTCAGAGCGGATCATCCTCCGGCGTGTCGACCACTTCTGGCAAGGGTCGCCGACGTGATGGTCCCCGAGCTGATCGACGAGGCACACGAGGTGATCGCAGCGAACCTGTCGCCCGGCAAGGTGTTTGACAAGGCTGAATAACTGCTGCGCGAAAGCTGGGCCACGGACGGCCGGACCCGACCCGGTTCGCTGGAGCCTTCCCAGGCCGGAATCACGGTCCCAGCGGTACACTTCACGCTCGGTCCGGCACGACCTGTGCCATACCAGACCCGAACACCCCCATCCATCCACGGTCGCCTCCGGGCGCGAGATGGGGGCGAGACGAACCGATGGGAAGGGAGGGCACGACATGGCAGTCGTGACCATGAAGCAGTTGCTCGAGGCAGGCGTCCACTTCGGACACCAGACCCGCCGTTGGGACCCGAGGATGAGGCGATTCATCCACGGCGAGCGGTCGGGTATCTACATCATCGACCTCCAGCAGACGCTCGAGGGGATCGAATCCTCGTACACGTTCGTCCGCGATCTCGTCGCCGATGGCGGGAGGGTGCTGTTCGTCGGCACGAAGCGCCAGGCCCAGGACGCCATCCGTTCCTACGCCGAGAAGTGCGGCATGCCCTATGTGAACCAGCGGTGGCTGGGCGGCATGCTCACGAACTTCCAGACGATCTCGAAGCGCGTATCCAAGATGCAGGAGTACCAGCGCATGCGCGACTCCGGTGAGTTCGAGGCGATGCCCAAGAAGGAGGCCCTGCTGCTGAACCGCGAGTTGGTGAAGCTCGAGCGCAACCTGGGTGGCATCCAGAACATGGAGCGCCTGCCCGACGCCATCTTCGTCCTGGACACCGTGAAGGAGCACATAGCGGTGACCGAGGCGAACAAGTTGGGCATTCCGATCATCGCCGTGGTCGACACCGACTGCAATCCGGATGTGATCCAGTACCTCATCCCGGGCAACGACGACGCCATCCGGTCGGGGCGCCTGCTCTGCCGAGTGGTTGCCGACGCCATCGAAGAGGGTCGATTCATCGTCAACTCCCGCGATGGCGGCGATGATGGCCCGTCCCTGGATGCTGAGGACCACGCCGCTGAGCAGGCCCAGGCCCGCACCGAGGCAGCCGAGGAGGCCACCGAACGCGACGCCCGCGTGGCTGCGACCGTAGAGGCCGCACCCGTCGAGGATGCGGCTGCTGCGCCTGTCGAGGATGCGGCTGCTGCACCTGTCGAGGAAGCCGCCGTTGTTGAAGCGGACGCAGCTGCCTCCGACGGCGAACAGAGCTGACCATGGCTGACGTCACCGCAACGGAAGTCAAGGCCCTGCGCGATGCCACAGGCGCCGGAATGATGGACGCCAAGAGGGCGCTGGTCGAATGTGACGGAGATGCCGAGGCGGCGTCCCAGATGCTCCGGGAGAAGGGCCTGGCCAAGGCGGCCACCCGATCCGACCGTGAGAACGTCGAGGGGGCTGTGGGCCTCATCTCCGACGGCAACCGGGCCGCTCTGGTGCACCTCAAGTGCGAGACGGACTTCTCAGCCAAGTCCGATGGATTCCTGGCCCTGGTCAACGACCTGACCAGTGCCGTGCTGGCCGAGGGCGTATCAGCGGTGGATGACCGTACGTCAGTCATTGACGACCTCCGTCTCGCCATCAAGGAGAACATCGAGGTCGGTCAGGTTGCTTTTATCCAGGCAGCTGACGGCAACGTGATCGACACCTACCTCCATGTCCAGGACGGTCGCGGCGTCAACGGCGTGGTCGTCGAGGGATCCGGGGTCGACCAGGAGACCCTCCATCAGGTGGCGCTGCACATCGCCTTCGCCAAGCCGATGCAGCTCACGCGTGACGAGGTCTCATCCGAGCTGGTCGAAGCCGAGCGTGCCGCCCTTCTGGAGATCACCAAGGCCGAGGGAAAGCCTGAGCAGGCCTGGGACAAGATCGTCGAGGGCCGCCTGACGGGCTGGTTCCGTGAGACGGTCCTGTTGGAGCAGGGACTGCACGGTGACAAGACCTCGGTGGCCGACACCTTGAACGGTGGCAGCATCGAGAGGTTCGCCCAGGCGTACCTGGGGGCCTGAGGTGACTTCCGGCGATCGGATCCCGGCCCGCTGGGACCGGATCGTCCTGAAGGTCTCGGGCGAGGCGTTCGCCGGGGAGTCCGGCTACGGAATCGACGGCGACATCGTCGGCCGCATCGCCGGCAACATTGCCGATGTCCGTGCCGAGTTCGAGGTCGACATCGCCGTGGTGGTCGGGGGCGGCAACATCTGGCGTGGTATGTCCGGCGCTGGCGCCGGCATGGATCGGGCCCAGGCTGACTACATGGGCATGCTCGCCACCTCGATCAACGCCCTGGCCCTTCAGGACACCCTCGAGCAGTTGGGGCAGCCGACCCGCGTCCAGTCCGCAGTCCACATGGCCCAGATCGCCGAGCCCTATATCCGGCGTCGGGCCATCCGCCACCTGGAGAAGGGTCGGGTGGTCATCTTTGCCGGTGGCACCGGCAACCCCTTCTTCACGACCGACACGGCAGCAGCGCTGCGCGCTGTCGAGATAGACGCCGGCGCGGTGCTGAAGGGGACGCACTCCGGAACCGACGGCATCTACACCGCTGATCCGAAGCTGGATCCTGACGCAACCAGGCTCGACCAGGTCACCTATCTGGACGTGATCCAGAAGGGTCTGAAGGCAATGGACGCCACCGCCATCACACTCTGCATGGACAACGAGATGCCGATCGTCATGTTCGACCTCATGGCCTCGGGTAGCGTTCGGTCGATCCTCGCAGGGGAGTCGATAGGCACGCTGGTCTCCTGAGTCGGGGCCGACCGTGACCCTGCTGGACTACGGACGGAGCCAACTGTGAGTGACGAGATGATCCAGATGGTCCTCGACGAGGCATCTGAGACGATGTCCGAAGCCGTCACGCACGCTCGTCGGGAGTTCTCGACCGTGCGCACAGGCCGTGCCTCATCCTCGCTGGTGGAAAAGATCATGGTCCAGGCCTACGGGGTGGACATGCGTATCCAGGAACTGGCGAGTTTCTCCATCCCCGAGGCCCGCCAGTTGCTTGTCACCCCGCACGATCCCGCCAATGTTCCCGCCATCGAGAAGGCCATCATGGTCGCCGACCTGGGGCTGACGCCCGGCAATGACGGGCGGAGCATCCGGCTGAGCTTCCCGGAGCTGACCGCGGAACGGCGCCAGGATCTGGTACGCATGGTGAACGGCATGGCTGAAGATGCCAGGAACCGGATGCGTGGATTGCGGCGACACGCCCGCAAGGACCTCGATGACCTGGAGGGCTCAGTGTCAGAAGACGACATCAAGTGGGCGAGCAGCCAGTTGGACGAATTGATCCACGGGTTCGAGTCCGAGATTGACAAGGCCCGCTCGGCCAAGGAAGACGAGTTGCTCGAGGTCTGAGCCGACAGCGGATGATGACGGGGGTTTCAGGATGAACGACCAGCAGGGAAGAGGCCCACAGGGCGACGAGTTCGAGGACATCAGGATCCTCGGTCTGGATTCTCCCGACGATGACGTCGAGCCGGGCCGCTCGGTGTTCGGTGGCGAGTCCGCTGCCGACGAGTTGCCCCACTGGACGGAGCCGCCGGCGGTCGACGCCACCGGCGGTGGACCCGTGGACGACCCGTGGGCCGGGCTGGAAGGTACGCCCCGCTGGTCCGATGACGTACCCGTGGACCACGAGTCCCAGCAGCCGGTGGGTGACCAGTCCGAGGCCGCTGCCGTGTTCTTTGACGATGGGCCTCTGGGATCGGCGAGCGGAGCCGAGTTCGATCCGCCGCTGCTGCCACCGGACGAACCCCTGCCGGACTTCGGTGTAGCCGAGAAGGTGCATGCACCTCCGGCCGAGGAGCCGGTGTCACCGCCTCCCCAGCGTCCGTCCGGTCGTGGCGGGTCGGGCGGCGGTCGGGATGTTCCGCTGGCGATCGTCAGTGGTGTCGGCCTCGGCGCCCTGGCCCTGGTGGCATTCAAGATCGGCGCCGGCGCCACGCTGGCGTTGACCACCGTGCTGCTGGTGATGGCCGCAGCCGAGTTCTTCCTAGCGGTGAGGCGTGCCGGATACCAGCCAGCCTCCTTTCTCGGCATCACAGCGGTGGCTGCGCTGAACCTCGGCGCCTACTGGAGGTTCGAGGCTGCTGTACCGCTCATCCTCGGGCTGACGGTGCTGTTCACGTTGTTCTGGTATCTGACGGGCGTTGACCGTCAGGCCCCGATGCTGAACGTCTCGGTGACCCTGTTCGGCGTCCTCTACGTGGGCCTGCTGGGGTCGTTCGTAGGGATGATGCTGACCGATCCGAACGGGATCGGGATGCTGCTGGCAGCGGTGCTCTGCACGATTGGCTACGACACCGGTGGCTTCGTGGTGGGCGGGATGATCGGGCGTAGTCCCCTCTCGGCCGTCAGCCCCAACAAGACGATGGAGGGCCTGATCGGGGGAATGGTCGCGGCCTTCGCCATTGCGATGCTGGTGGTGGGACGTATCACGCCGTTCGGCCAGGACCCGGGTGACCTGGGTTCGGCATTCATCCTGGGTCTGGTGGTGGCCCTCGCCGCACCGGCCGGCGACCTGTGCGAATCAATGATCAAGAGGGATCTCGGCATCAAGGACATGGGTTCGATCCTCCCCGGCCATGGCGGCCTGATGGACCGGTTCGATGCCCTGTTGTTCGTCCTGCCGGCGACCTACTACACCGCTCGCCTGCTCGACCTCTTCGCTACCTGACGCGATCCCGGTGGCCGGGGCCCCATCGGTAGGCTCGCTCCATGCCCGTTACCTCGGTGGCCGTACTCGGGTCGACCGGTTCGATCGGCACCCAGACGCTCGAAGTGGTCGCCGACCAGCCTGACGAGTTCGATGTGGTTGCGATCGGCGCCGCCAGCTCGGTTGGTCTGCTGATCGAGCAGGCAACCAGGTTCCGACCCCAGGTTGTCGCCATTGCCGATGCCTCCCTGGCCGCCTCCGTGGCCGCGGGGGTTCCGGCCGGCACCGAGGTCCTGGCGGGCCCGGATGCGATGGCCGAGGCTGCCGTCACTGCCGAGGTGGCGATAAATGGTGTGGTCGGGTTCGCCGGTCTTCCCGTGACGCTCGCGACCCTCGGGGCCGGCAGGCGCCTCGGCCTGGCAAACAAGGAGTCCCTGATCGCCGCAGGCCCGGTGGTCCAGAGGGTCAGGTCCACGCCCGGGGCCGAACTACTGCCCGTGGACAGCGAGCACTGTGCGATCCACCAGTGCCTTCGCGCCAACGATGTGGCCGAACGCGTGTCGCGCATTGTCCTGACCGCATCCGGAGGACCATTCCGTGGCCGAACGGCTGCGGACCTGGCGACCGTGACCGTCGAGCAGGCATTGGCCCACCCCACATGGACAATGGGCCCGAAGGTCACCATTGACTCGTCCACCCTGATGAACAAGGGCCTCGAGGTGATCGAGGCACACGAGCTCTTCGGGATCGACTACGACCGGATCGACGTGGTGGTCCACCCGCAGTCGATAGTCCATTCCATGGTCACGTTCTCGGACGGGGCGACGATCGCCCAGTTGTCCAGACCCGACATGCGGCTATGCATGGGTTACGCGTTGGCGTGGCCGGACCGCCTGGACGTCGCCTATGGCGAGATCGACTGGACCGAGGCTGGTCGTCTGGACTTCGAGCCTCCGGACCGTCAGGCTTTTCCCTGTCTGGATCTGGCGTTCGTGGCCGGACGTGAGGGTGAGACGGCTCCCGCCTGGTTGAGCGCGGCCAACGAGGTCGCCGTCGAGGCCTTCCTGGATGGGGCGCTGTCCTGGGTGGGCATTTCCGAACTGCTCACTGAGGCCCTCGATCTCTGGACAGGTGACTCCGCTGACGATCTGGAGACCGTGCTCGACGTGGACCTGCGGGCCCGGGTCGTGGCCCGCTCCCTCGTCGCTGCCCGGACCTGACCGTGACGACGGAGGTGGCTGCTTCGGGAGCGGATGGTCGCCGCGATGCTGTGGAGGCCGATGGTCCCGGAGTGGACGGTCACAACGGCGCTGCAGGCAACGACCGGATCCGACTGGCGCTGCTCATCGGGGCGCTCGTGTCCTTCGGGCTCATCGGGGGCGTGTCGGGCCTTGTGGTGGTCTCGTCGTTCGTCGTGATGCTGGTGCTACACGAGCTCGGACACTTCGTGGTGGCACGCCTGGCCGGCATGCAGGTGACCGAGTTCTTCATCGGCTTCGGGCCCCGACTCTGGTCGATGCGCCGGGGCGAGACCACCTATGGCGTGAAGGCCATTCCGGCCGGCGCGTATGTCCGGATAACGGGTATGAGCAGCCTCGACCTCGTGGATCCGGCGGTGGAGCACCGGACGTACCGGCAGCAGTCGTATCCGAAGCGGATGGCGGTCGCCCTGGCGGGTTCGGCGATGCACTTCGCCATCGCACTGGCGTTGCTGTTCTTCGTCTATGTGGCGATCGGGCGGCCTGACCCGACCCGCTGGGTGGTCGGTGAGATCGTGTCCGACTCGGCCGCCGCTTCCATCGGCGTTCGTTCCGGTGATCGGATCGTGTCGGTGGACGGCATGGAGACTCCCGGCTTCGAGGACTTCGGGGTCGTGGTGCGGGGACTTCCGGGTCGAGACGTGGTTGTGGTCCTTGAGAGGGACGGGGCCACTTCGAGCCGAAACGTGAGGATCGGGGAACGGCTGATGGTCGACGGCACGGTCGACGGCTTCTTCGGCGTCGGCCCTGATCGGCCCATGGAGACCCTCGGCCCGGTCGTTGCCGGGGTCGAGGCGACGGCCCGCTTCGTCGACCTCGTCGGGATGTCGGTCGACGGCCTGGTCGGGTTCTTCACGCCGGACGGGCTGGTCTCGTTCCTCACAGGTGGAGACGAATCGGCGGAGGGGCTGCAACCTGTCGGTTCCGGCGGCGCTGGCGGCTCGGTCCAGGTGGCGGACCCCGGCGTGGACCCGGCCGACGAGGATCGGCTGCTCTCCATCTACGGAGCGGCACGCCTCGGCAACGCCATGCTCGATGACGGCTGGACCACCTACCTCTGGTTCCTGATCCTGGTCAACGTGTTCATCGGGGTCTTCAACCTCGTCCCGCTGCTGCCACTGGACGGTGGACATGTGGCCATTGCCACCTATGAGCGGATCCGGTCGGTGGGAGGCCGCCGCTATACGGCTGATGCGCAGAAGCTGGTTCCGCTCACCTGGGCGGTGGTCACGCTGCTGGTAGCCGTCGCCGTCGTGGCCCTCTACCGCGACATCGTGGACCTGCCCGACTTCGGCTGAACGGCCCGGGGCAGCGGTCGACCAACCACCGGTAGCCTCGCTTCCATGGAGGTACTCGCAGCGGCTGAGCGTCGATCCACCCGGCAGTTGATGGTCGGCGACGTGCCCGTCGGCGGTGGAGCACCGATCACGGTCCAGTCCATGACCATCACCCGGACGGCCGACCACGAGGCGACCCTCCAGCAGATCTACGACCTGGCTATGGCGGGCGCGGACATCGTGCGCTGCACCTGCAACGACCTGGAGGCCGCCGAGGGGCTGGCCCGGATAGTTCCACGGTCGCCGGTTCCGATCGTGGCCGACATCCACCACCAGTACCGGTTGGCCCTGGCGGCGCTCGAGGCCGGCGTGCACTGTCTCCGCCTCAACCCGGGCAACATCCGCAAGCCTGAACACATCCGGGCCGTGGCGAGCGAGGCCCGCGACCGGGGGGTTCCGATCCGCATCGGCGTGAACGGTGGTTCGCTGCACCCGGACCTCTATGCCAAGCACGGCGGCAGGGTCACCCCCGAGGCGATGGTCGAATCAGCCCTCGACGAGATCCGCTTCTTCGAGGACGTTGACTTCGACCTGATCAAGATCTCCGTGAAGGCCTCCAGCGTCCCGATCATGGTCGAGGCGTACCGCCAGCTCTCCGAGGTGACCGACTACCCGCTGCACCTGGGCGTGACCGAGGCCGGGCCACCGCCCGCCGGCCTCATCAAGTCGTCGGCCGGCATCGGTGCCCTGCTGGCACAGGGGATAGGCGACACGATCCGGTACTCGCTCACGGCCGATCCCGTCGAGGAGGCCCGGGCCGGACGGGCACTCCTGGAGGCCATGGGCCTACGCGAGCGAAAGAACGTCGACCTGATCGCCTGCCCCAGTTGCGGTCGGGCCGAGATCGACGTGGTGGCTGTCGCCGCTGACGCCATGGCCGCCTTTGCCGATCGGGAGATTCCCCTCCAGGTGGCGATCATGGGTTGTGTGGTGAACGGTCCCGGTGAGGCCCGCGACGCCGATCTGGGAATCGCTGCGGGGTACCGGCGTGGACACCTGTTCGTGAAGGGCCGTAACGCCGCAGTGGTGGCCGAGGACGAGATGGTCGATGCCCTCGTGGAGTGGGCCGAACTGATCCACTCGGAGGGGGCTGAGGCGGCTCTGGCCCGTGTGGATACCGAGAAGGCGGCCCGCGAGGCCGAACGGGACCGCCAACGGCTCCTGGCCGAGCAGGGCGAAGATGTGAACGATGCCGGTACCAGGATCGACCTCATCCGGCGTCACGGCGCCTGATCCGGCGGGTCTGACGGCCCATCGGCAGACCGGTGGGCCCGCCGGTCGATGGGTGGATCAGACCCCTAGGTGGTAACGGACTCCGACGGTATGCTCTCTGGCGCGTACATCGCCGGTGTTCCGACGAGGCGTGGGCTCTGCCCACGCCTTTTGTTTTCGGTATCGGGGCTGGAACGTGCGAACAGGAGGGTCCGGCGACGGCGTCGGCCCGTGGAAACCAGGAGGAGGATGCACCGTGGCAGTGACCGATCGGATCGACGCCATGGCAGCACCCCTCTGTGAACGGATCGGCGTCGAGCTGGTCGACGTCGAGTACGAGGGCGGAGTGCTCCGCCTGGTGATCGACCATCCCGATGGCATCGGCATGGACGCCATTGCAGGGCTGACCCGCGAGATGTCCAGGGCACTCGATCACGAGGAGCCGATACCGGGCACCTTCACGCTCGAGGTGACCAGCCCGGGCCTGGAACGCTCCCTCAGGCGGCCGGCCCAGTTCGAACGGGCGATCGGTTGCGAGGTGGCCGTGAAGACCCGGCCCGGGATGGACGGACCCCGTCGAGCCACCGGCGTCCTGGAGTCCGCTGACGAGGACGGCATCGAGGTGCGATCCGCAGACGGGTCGAGCCGGGTGTTCCGTCACGATGAGATCTTGAAGGCGCACACCGTCTTCGTGTGGACCCCTGAGCCCAAGTCGGAGCGCAAGGGGAAGGATCAGGGCGTTACAGACGCCCCGGGAAGGAAGGTCGGGCCATGAATCCCGAGATGATTGAGGCCCTGGAGGCTCTGGCGATCGAACGGGGAATCTCGGTCGACATGCTGTTCGCCGCCCTCGCAGATGCGTTGGAGTCGGCATACAAGCGCACTCCCGGTGCCGAGGATTTCTCCTGGGTGACCATCGACCCTGACACGATGGAGATCCGGGTCCTGGCCCAGAACATCGACGAGGAGGGCGAGCCCGAAGGTGATGAGTTCGACGTCACGCCGGACAACTTCGGCAGGATCGCCGCCCAGACGGCCCGCCAGGTCATGACCCAGAGGATCCGTGAGGCCGAGAGGGACCTCAAGTACGAGGAGTACGCCGGCCGGGAGGGCGACATCGTCACCGGCATGATCCAGCAGACCGATGCCAGGTACACCCTGCTGGATCTGGGACGCGTCGAGGCGCTGCTTCCCCAGGCGGAGCAGGTCCCGTTCGAACGGCCCGAGGCGAACGCCAGGATGAAGGCCTACATCGTGGAGGTACGCAAGACGGCGAAGGGCCCGCAGATCGTGGTCAGCCGCACCCACCCGGGCCTGATCAAGCGCCTGTTCGAGTTGGAGGTCCCTGAGATCGCCGACGGCGTGGTGGAGATCCGTGCATGCGCCCGCGAGCCCGGGCACCGTACGAAGATCGCCGTCTGGTCGAACGATCCCAACGTGGATCCGGTCGGCGCCTGTGTTGGTGCCCGTGGAGCCAGGGTACGGATGGTCGTCAACGAGTTGCGTGGCGAGAAGATCGACATCGTCCCGTTCTCCGAGGATTCGGCTGACTTCGTGATGAAGGGCCTGTCTCCGGCGAAGGTGAAGGAGGTCCTCATCGATGAGGAGACCGGTACCGCAACGGTGATCGTGCCCGACTACCAGCTCTCGCTTGCGATCGGCAAGGAGGGCCAGAACGCCCGACTGGCGGCGCGCATGACCGGGTGGCGTGTCGACATCAAGAGCGAGACCCAGGTCGCCCAGGAGGCGGCCTACGCCGACGTCGAGTGGGCTGAGGGCGAATGGGTCGTCAATGACGAGACCGGTGAGCAGGCCTGGCAGCCGGCGGAGGGCGGCCCTGCCGTCTCTGCCGGCCAGTGGACCGAGGCAGCCACCGAAGGTGGAGAAGAGGAGTAGGCGGCCAACGAGGGCGGTCGTCTGATGGGAGGCGGTCCCGAGAGGACCTGCATCGCCTGCAGGACAGCTGGCCCGGCATCTGGGCTGGTCAGGCTGACGTGGCCGACCGGAGTCGACCGGCCGGTGGCCGACCGACTGGCACCGGGGCGTGGAGCCTGGCTCCACCCGACGGAATCCTGCATGGGCGCACTGCGCTCGGGCGATCTGGCCAGGGCGTTTCGCCGGACCATTTCGCCCGAAGGTTTCGGTCAGGCCCTAGCGGTCTGCCGTGCGGCGGCGGGTGATCCAAGCCTTCAAGCGATAGCGTCAGATAGCGGTTCGGTCAGTTCCGGACCGCTATCGATCCCCGTCGAACCGGGGATCGACCCATGAACGAACAGAATTCCACGATCAGCACCCGAGCAGCAGACAGGACGTCGTAACCACCGTGCCGAAGAACATCCGCGTCTACGAATTGGCGCGCGAAATGGGGATGACCAACGCCGAGATGCTTGACCTCTGTATCTCCCTGGGTATCGGGGTGAAGAGCCATTCCTCCGGCATGGTGGAGGCCCACGCAGATCGGGCCAGGCGCAAGGCCGACCGCGAGGGTCTGAGGCGTGACGTCCAGCCGGAGGACCCTGCAAAGCTCGCCAAATCCGCCAAGTCCAAGGCAAAAAAGGCCGAGCCGGCCGACGAGAGTCCTGTAGACAGCGCCGCCCCAGCTGTCGAGGAGCCGGCGGTCGCTGAGCCCGCCCCGCCAGCGGCGGTCGTCGAAGCAGTAGTTGCACCCGAGCCTGTCGCCATTGACGAGGTCGCATCTGTCGCCGATCCCGAGCCTGTTGTGGCCGAGGTCGCACCTGTCGCCGATCCCGAGCCTGTTGTGGCCGAGGAGGTCGTGGCTGAGCCTGAGCCCGAGCCCGAGCCCGAGCCCGAGCCAGTGG
>JAAZXC010000028.1 GCA_014240365.1 Acidimicrobiales bacterium
GCTGGACTGGACGGGGGCCAAGCAACTGTTCGGCCTCCCGGGGAGCGGCATCGCCGAAGTCCCGCCCCGATGCGACCCGGGTGCCGTCGACGGCTACCAACCGGGTGGTGAACGACCCGCCATCGCCACCGTCGACGACCGCTGTGAGGTCCCAGTAGCCGGCGGCCATGAACGCCATCCGCTCGCGCTCGCGCTCGACCACGATCCGGGTGGCCACGCTCTGCACCCGGCCGGCCGAAAGCCCCTTGCCGATCATCCGCCACAGGACGGGTGACAACTCGTATCCGTAGAGGCGATCCAGGATCCTGCGGGTCTCCTGGGCATCGACCAGGTTGCGGTCCACGTCACGGGTCTGGGAAAGGGCATCGGTTATCGCCGATGGGGTGATCTCGTGGAAGACCATCCTCTTCACCGGCACCTTCGGCTTCAGGAGCTCCAGCAGGTGCCAGGCAATGGCCTCACCCTCGCGATCCTCATCCGTGGCCAGATACAGCTCGTCGGCATCCTTCAGGAGGCGGCGCAACCGTGCGATCTGCTCCTTCTTGTCAGCGTTGACCACGTAGTACGGCTCGAAACCGTTCTCGATGTCGATCCCCAGCTTGGCCCACGGGGTTCCCCGCTGGCTCTCGGGAATGTCCGACGCCCGCTGGGGCAGGTCACGGACGTGGCCGATCGAGGACTCCACCACGAACCCGTCGCCCAGGTAGCCGGCAATGGTCTTGGCTTTCGCCGGGGACTCCACGATCACCAGGGCCCTGGTCACTTCGACTGCTCCCGGTCCGTTGCATCAACTATCGGATCCGACGACTTCCCCGGCGCCTGTCCACCCTCGGGGCCTGCACCGGTGTACGGCACCCGTGCGCTCCTGAGGATGAGCACGCCGATCGCTGCGGCCACGATGGAAGCCACCAGGATCCCCACCTTGGCCTCGTCCTGAAGGGTGCCCCCATCCAAGGCCAGCCCGGTGACGAAGAGCGAGACGGTGAATCCGATGCCGGCAATGGCCGAGATTCCGACGATGTGTCTGCGGGTGGTGCCGGCAGGCAGGACCGCCAGCCCGAGGCGCAACGCCACGAGGCTGAACAACGACACCCCGATGATCTTGCCGACCACCAGGCCGAAGACGATGCCCAGGGTGACGTCCGAGGTGAGGGCGTTGGACAGCGTTTCCCCGCTGATCTCCACACCGGCGTTGGCCAGGGCGAACACCGGGATGATCACGAATCCCGTCACCGGATGGAGCAGGTGCTCCAGCCTCGAAGCCACCGACACCGATTCGTTCAGACGGAACTTGGCATCCCGCAGGTCCGCTGCGTCCATCCTCACCAGCTCGATCGGAGGCATGACCGCCCGGTCCAGAAGGGGGCGGGCAGGGGCCATGAGGCCCATGGCCACCCCTGCAATGGTGGTGTGGACCCCGGAGCGGAACATGGCGTACCAGAGCGCGACGCCGAGCACGAAGTAGAAGGGCGTGTACCAGACCTTCGCCCGGGTCATCACCACCACGGCGACCATGGTCGCCACCCCCACCAGCAACCAGCCCATCGACAGGTCCGAGGTGTAGAACACGGCGATCACGAGGATCGCTCCGATGTCATCGACGATGGCAAGGCTCAGGAGGAAGACCTTCAGCGATGTGGGCACCCGCCGGCCCAGCAGCGAGACGATACCGATGGCGAAGGCGATGTCTGTCGCCATGGGGATGCCCCAGCCGTTCGAGCCCGCACCTGAACGGTTGAACGCCAGGTAGATGAGGGCGGGTACGACCATGCCGCCGAGCGCTCCGACGATGGGGAGCGCAGCGACGCGGAGTCGTCGCAACTCGCCGGCCACCATCTCCCGCTTGATCTCGAGGCCCACCACGAAGAAGAAGACCGCCATGAGGACGTCGTTGACGAACTCCGCGAGGTTGAGTGGGTGGCCGTGGGCTTCTAGGGAGATCACGTCCCCGACCGACAGGTTGACCTCGGTGTGCCAGAAGTCGTAGTACGAGCCGGACCACGGCGAGTTGGCCCACACGAGGGCAACGACCGTGGCCACCATGAGCAGTATCCCCCCGGAGGCCTCGATGCCGAGGAAGCGCACCATTGGACGGCCAACGGTACGCGCCAGGGTTCGGTTGCTGCCGAGCCACGTGAGGCCCGTATCTGATTCCCTGCCTGTCATCTGTCCCATCCAGTCGGATTCGGCCGGAAGAAACCGTAGTGGTCACCTTGCTCCATGCCACCGGATGGCCTCGGGACCGGCCCCGACGATCGACACCCGGACGCCTGGCTCAGGCATCTCCCACGACGAACGTGAGTTTCACAATCGTGCCACCCGGCCCGCTTTCGAACTGGGCTGAATCGGCCAACTGGTGCATCAGCGAGACGCCCAGACCCGACTCGTGGCGAAGGCGCTCCGGCGTCTCCACCTCCGGCAGGTCGGGCACGGCGGACGGATCGAATCCCGGGCCATGGTCTGCCACCTCCACGATGATCCTGTCGCCCACCAGGTCACAGCGCACGTCGATCGCGGCGGCGACCCCGACCGTGGCCTGGGCCCTGATCGCATTGGTCACGGCCTCTGACACCACCAGGCGGACGTCAGCCACCCGGCCCGGCTGGAGCCGGTCATCCAGGGCGGCGGTGGCCCCCACGATCGCCCGCACCACCTGTAGGTACTCAGGCGTGGGAGGCACGGCAATCTCAACGGAACCCACCGGTCGTGAAGCGCTGCTCACTGCGACCCACCTGCCGGCACCGCATCGTCCAGCGTGGCGTGGAGTGTGAAGACCCGGTCCAGATCGCATATCTCGAAGACACGACGGATCCTCGGCTCCGGGCAGACGAGCGAGAGTTCGGCGTCATGCGCCCTCAATCGCCTGAGGGCACCAACCACTACACCCAGCCCGGTGGAGTCGATGAAATCGACCGCCGTCAGGTCGAGCACCAGGTGGCGGATGCCGGTGGCGGTCTCGGAGACCACCGCCTGTCGCAACCGGGGGGCACCAGCCAGGTCCAGGTCACCGAGCACGACCAGGACGACACAGGTGTCACGTGGATAGCGGTGGACGTCGAGCTGCACCTTGTCTCCCGCACCCTCCGTATACCCCCGGACGACCCCAACGGTAGACGACCGTCGGCTGGACCCGACATCGTCGGCCGCCCCGACGCTCGCGCCGCATCGAAACCGTGGCGGACAGGACCACGTCCGGCAGGATCGGACCGATGAGCGGAGCATCCGTCCTCGCCAGGTGCCGCACCGTCACGGTGACACGATCACCCGCCACGACCCGCTCCACCTCCGTATCCGGCAGGAGCAGGCCGCTGGATCCGATAACCGCATCCTCCACCTCCCGCATCGATCCACCCACAGCGGCGGCCCGCGCCCCCTCCCGGGCAGCGTGGTGGACCAGCACCGTGGTGCGCGCAACGAGGCCCACCTGCACAAGGGCCATTGCCAGGATGACGAGCACGGGAAGCATCAGGGCCACCTCGACGGTGGCCTGGCCCCTGTCGTCGCGCCGACCCGCCCTTCGCCCATGCGCGGTCACCCGACCTTGGTGATCAGGGAGTTCAGGACCCGGTCGAACAGACGCCCGACCTTGTCGGTACCCGAGGCCCAGCTGGTCACCAGGATGGCGATCGTGGCCGCCCCCAGGATCAGGAGCACGTACTCAGCCGTTGTCTGACCGCGGTCGTCGAAGGTGGCGAGTCGAACCTGGGCGAGCACGAACAGTCGGATGTGGATTCTTCGCATGTGGAGCCTCCTGGAGGAGATGAAGGGGAGGAGCTGAGGGGGATGTTGACGCAGTGCCGAGCCGGCGACAGATATCAGGTGTCCCGGACGGTCCTCAGAGCCCGGGACCGAGCTGCTGGAGGGCGCCCCCAACCATCGGAACGACCGAGAGGAGGATGAACGCCGGGAGGATGCAGGTGACCAGCGGGAAGAGCATCCGGACCGGCACCTTGCGGGCACGGATCTCCGCCCTCCGCCGGGCACGGGTGCGCAGGTCCACAGCCGCCGCCTCGAGTGCCGGACCGACCGGTGCCCCATGTCGGACCGATGCGACCAACGCCGCCACGAGGGGACGGCCCTCCTCGCCCAGCACCGGACGTAGGCCTTCGATCGCGTCAGCCAGCGATGCCCCTCTCCGGGTGCGCGCCAGTGCATCGGCCAACGCCTCCGAGGCCGGCCCGCTGGTCCGCGAAGCCGCCTCGTGGAGGGCCTGGCCGACCGGCAGACCGGCCCCGACCCCCAGGCGTACCAGCCCAGCCAGCCATGGAAGTTCGGTGACGAGTTCCTCGCGGGCCAGACGTTCCGACGACCACCGACGCCATGCCGGGACGCCCAGCAGTACGCCCACCACGAGGAGGGCGGCGATCGGATGGACCAGCAGCAGTGCCGGGCCGGCCAGAACCGCCCATCCGGCCCTACGGTCACCGTCGGCATCCGATGCGCGTCCCAGCTTCCAGCAGACCACCCGACCAAGGCGATCCACCGGCCCCGGTGTGCGGCGTCGACGGACCGGGTCCCGGGTGGGTAGGAGGGTGGCGCTGGCCACCCGGGCGGCACCGATCAGGACAACCAGGCCCCAGGCCCACGGGACCGCCCTCACCTCGAGGGTCCGGTCAGCCGCCACATCCACCAGAGACCTATGGCGTCGAGCACCAGACCGACCACCACGACCGCTATGCCGGCGCCAGAACCCAGGAATCCTCCAGAGCGCACGGGTGCCACGAACACCGCGAATCCGACGGGTGCGAGCGCCACCACGCCAGCCGATGCCCTCGCCTGGGTAGCCAGCGCCCTGGCCTCCTCGTCCACCTCCAGTTCGTCGCGGATCGACTCGGCGACGAGCCCGAGGAGGCGTGCCGGCTCGCCGCCGGTGGTGAGCGCCAGGCCCACGGCGGCCACGAGCTGGCCCACCCGCGTTCCGGGACGACGCTCCTCCCAGCGGCCCAGCGCCACCCCGACCTGGGCGCCGGAATCCAGATCGTCGGCCACCGAGGAGAGGTCCTCGGACAACGGACCAAGGACCGAGGCGGCCTCCACCAGGGCACCCGACAGGGTGGCTCCCGACTGGAGTGACCGGACCAGCTCGTCCACGAGGCCGGGCAGGGCGGCATCGATCCGTCGGGGGGTCCGACCGAGACGCTCAGCCAGTCGCTTCGACATGGGGCTGTGTACGTCCGACGCCGGCAGCCTGCCGGAGCCCGATGGCGCCACGATGGCCAGAGCCACCGAACCAACGGTCGCAACCGACAACACGGCGGCGATCACCTACCCCACCGCGACCGGTTCGCCCCATCTGCGCCGCTGGCAGCAGCAGGGAGAACCAGGCCCCCGACCACGAGGGCCTGTACCGGAGGATCCGATCCGGGAGGACGGACCTCCAGTACCTCCGACACCCGACGCTCGGCGCCGGCACGGACCATGTGCACGATGACGTCCACGCTCCCGGCCACGAGCGAATCGGCTACCTCCACCGACAACCCGGGAGAGGCCATCAGGACCATGGTCGCCAACCTCCTCAGGGCATCTCCGGAACCATTCGCATGACAGGTCGACAGGGAGCCGTCATGTCCGGTGTTGAGGGCCTGCAACATGTCGAACGCCTCGGCGCCACGGACCTCTCCGACCACGATCCGGTCAGGTCGCATACGCAGCGCATTGCGGACCAGGTCCCGCACGGTGACCTCCCCGACCCCCTCGCAGTTGGGAGGTCGGGCTTCCATCCGCACCACGTGGACCCTGTCGATGTTCAACTCAGCGGCGTCCTCCACGGTCACGAGCCGCTCGTTCGGCCCGACCGCCGAGGCCAGCGCCCCCAGCAGGGTGGTCTTGCCGGAACCGGTCGCTCCGGTGACGACCACGTTGCACCTGTCCCTGACGGCACGGTGGAGGACCACCCCCACGGGAGGTTCTGAGAGGTCCTCGATGGTGAACCGGCGCTCACCGAACCGGCGGACCGTGATGTACGGGCCGTCCAGGGCAATCGGTTGCACCACCACGTTCACCCGGGAACCATCAGGCAGGCGTCCATCGGCCCACGGGCTGGACCGGTCCACCCGCCGCCCGGTGGGTGCGACCATGCGTTCGACGAGACGGTCCAGCTCCTCGGCGTCAACTCGGACGTCGGTCTCCTCGAGGCGTCCATACCTCTCCACGAACACGATGCCCGGTCCGTTGACCATCACCTCTGTCACGCCGCCGTCCGCGAACAGAGCCTCGAGCGACCCCATGCCGGAGATCCTGGAGAGGACCGCCTGGACGAGCGAGGAGCGTGCGACCGGACCCAGAAGAGGTTCCCGGCGCGCCACGGCCGCCTCCACGGCCGAGGCTGCTCCAGCACCGCCGTCGAGAAGGTCGAGTACCTCGGCGTGTACCGCGGCAACCACCTCGTGGCCCTGCATGGTCCCGCTCACGACGATTCCACGGCCCGGATCAGCGACCGTGGAGTCCGGCGGGCGAGCAGTCCGGCGTCGACGGACCGGGCCACGGCAGGGTCCATAGGGATCCTGATGGTCACCGGCGCACCCACCACCGCCTCCACGTCATGGCGATCCAATGCCCGCCCCGGTTCCACCACCAGGACCACCTCGGTCGGCCGACGTTCCTGTCGAGAGAGCCGCCGTAGTCCGAGATAGCAGGCACGGGTCACCAGGAGCGATCGCTCGGCCACCCCCAGGAGCGGGTCGACCAGGCCAGCGGGTGGTCCGACCGGCGGTGCTGCTGTCCAGAGGTCACCGGCATCGACGACCACCACGCCCGGCCGCGCTGCCAGGTCGTCGACGAGACCGACGAGCCGTTCGGGAACCGCTTCAGACCAACTGGAACCACCACGCACCAGTAGCCGAGTTCCCCCTGCCACCTCGACTGTCAGTCGATCCAGCGCCTCGACGCCGGCTCCCCCTGAGGCGCAGCACCAGTCCGACACGCCGATTCCGGACCCGTCGACACCCAGGACCGACGCCAGGTCTCCAGCCAGATCCACGAGCAGGACCGTCTTACCCCGACGTGTCGCATCAAGGGCCAGCGCAGCGGAGACCACCGTGGTCCCGACGCCACCCTTCACCGACCAGCAGACAACCACCATCACAACTCCCGAGCGTTCGGGTCTCATAGAGGGGAGTTGGTGTCGCCGGTGGGCAACGGCTCGAACCATACCGGTGGGCTTCCGGCGACCGACACGTCTCGGTCGCCCGGTGCATCGGCCCTAGGCTCGGTCGTGTGGAGGCAGCCTTCTTTGACCTCGACAAGACGGTCATAGCCCGGGCTTCGATGGCGGCCTACGGGCCGGCCCTGCGTCGAGCCGGATACCTGAATGCTGCAATGCTGCTCCGGGCAGCCTGGGGTCAGCTGCTCTTCCGCTTCTTCGGCGCCGACGAGGCGACGATGGACCGTGCCCGCCGCACCGCCCTTCGCCTCGCCGCCGGGTGGGAGCAGGAGAGCCTGCAGCGCTTCGCACGTGAGCACCTGGCGGAGGTGATCGAACCGATCGTCTACGACGAGGCACTCGACCTGTTCGCCCACCATCGCGCAGAGGGCCGCCTCCTCGTCCTCGTCTCTGCATCGCCTGTCGAGATCGTGGCACCGCTGGCCGACCACCTGGGGGTCGACGAGTTCATTGCCACCACGCCGATGATCGACTCGGAGGGCCGCTACACCGGAGAGGTCGAGTTCTACGCACAGGGACCGGAGAAGGCGGAAGCCATCCTCCGTCTCGCCCATGACCTGGGCCTGGACCTCAGCGGGTCATGGGCCTACACCGACTCGGTCACCGACCTGCCGATGCTGGAACTGGTGGGCGACCCCGTGGCCGTGAACCCCGATCGGGACCTTCGCCGCGAGGCCGAGAAACGGGGCTGGCTGATCCTGGAATTCGACAATCCGGTTCCCCTGGGGGACCGTGTTCCCATCGACCGGAACTGGATCGCCGCCAGCGCCCTGACAGCGGTCATCGTCTTCGGTGCGGTAGCCGGCATCCGACGACTTCGTCGCCGGACACCACACGGCTAGATCGAGCGGACCTTCCGGACCGCCACGGCCACGAGTGCAGCTAGGGCACCGAGCATCAGGATTTTCCTCATGGCCGGAATGCTACGTCCGCAATGGCCACGCCGGCGCCTGGCGGCCTGCATGGAGTGGTTTCCGAGGGCGTCGGCCCGTACCGTCACGAGTGGAGGTGTCTGAGTACCTGGTGGGCTCCCCCGCCTTCAAAGCGGGTGGGACGGGCGATCCCCGTCCGGCGGGTTCGATTCCCGTCCACCTCCGCCAGTCGATCATCCGACGCTGCGGGCCAGTGCCAGGACCACCGTTCTGGTCACCAGGCCACCACTGCGGGGGCCAGGTGATTGGCCGGCCGTAGCCGGTCGGATGCCGGGTCCGGGCTAGACGGCCAGGAGGTCCCGGGCGCCGGTGTCGCTGCTCGGATGCCGGAGCTTCGACATGGCACGGGCCTCGATCTGGCGGATGCGTTCCCGTGTCAGGTTGAAGTGCTCCCCGACCTCTTCGAGGGTCCGGGGCTCACCGCGGTCCAGGCCGAAGCGCAACTTCAGAATCTCGCGCTCGCGGGTATCCAGCGGCGCCAGGAGGCGGCTGATCTCCTCGGGAAGGAGCGAGGTGGCTGCCATCTCGAAGGGCGAATCGGCCGACCGGTCCTCGACCACGTCACCCAGCTCTGCGTCGCCGTCCTCCCTCAGCGGCTCGCTCAGGGAGAGGGGCTCGGATGCGAACCTGAGTGCCTCGGTCACCTTCTCCTCCGACATCTCCACCTCGGCGGCGAGCTCTGAGAGGGTGGCCTGCCGACCAAACTTCAGTTCCAGGCGTGACCTGGCCTTCTGCAGGCGGGCCAGCGTGTCGCCGGCGTGGACCGGAAGACGAATGGTCCGACCGGTGTTGGCGATGCCACGGGTGATCGCCTGCCGGATCCACCAGGTCGCATAAGTGGAGAACTTGAAGCCCTTGCGCCAGTCGAACTTCTCGACGGCGTGCATGAGGCCGAGGTTGCCCTCCTGGATGAGGTCCAGGAGAGGCAGACCGGAGGCCTGGTACTTCTTGGCGATCGAGACGACCAGGCGGAGGTTCGACTGGACGAAGGTGCGCTGTGCATCATCGCCCCGCTTGAGGTTCCGCTTCAGCTCACGCTTGCGGGCCGGAGCGAGAGAGTCGTCCTTCGCTGCGAGCGCCGTTCGGGCCTCGACCCCGGCTTCGATCTGTTGGGCGAGTCGGACCTCGCCCTCCTTGGTCAACAGCGGGTACTGCCCGATATCGGTGAGATACAGCCTGACTAGGTCTTCCTCATCCCGTTCGACACGCTCCTTGGCCACCCTTGATCTCCTCCAGCCGGGGGAGCACCGATCTTGCTGGTACTCACCGAATCGTTCGTCCTGTCCGATCATCTGAACGGGCGAACCGACCCACCTGACAGGTGCAGCCCACTCCCCCGATCGACGGTCACCCTATCGACGGCCCTTTGGACCACAACGCCCAGACGTGACCTTCGTCACGAAACACCGCGGACCCTCCCGGGTGGCTCAGCGCATCCCGGGTACGGAGACCGCCGGGCACACGGATCAGCGGGGACGATCCTCGAGATCAGCCAGCACCAGTCGGATGGTCCTACGTGCAGGGGCATCTCCGACCGGCGACAGGCGTTCGGTCAGGGCTCCCAGATAGGCCATCAGGCGCTCCAGCACCGGGACCACGGCCGCCGTGCGATCCGACCCTTCAACGTCGAGCAGGCCGAGCACCTCGGCCAGGCGACCCGATCCCGATGCCGATGCCGTAGTCCGCTCTCCATCCAGGAGCACGGACTCGGCAATCCGCTCCGTCCACCAGGTGGAGTGCTCCGCCAGCCGGGCACCCAGCGACGCCATGACCGCGGACGAATCCGGATCGGCGCCGTCGGTAGACCATCCGACCAGTCGTTCGGACAACGCCGTCGAGAGCTCCGCCAGGACGACGAACTCGGCCACGCCTTCGGCGATCGTGAGTGGGTCAGACCCAGCTCCCATGTCCATGTCCATCCCGTCGCCTCAGCCCCGGTAGTGGTTGACAATGGGTACACGGCGATCACGCCCGAACCCCTTGATGGTCACCTTCGGCCCCAGCGGCGTCTGCCGGCGCTTGAACTCCGCGGCGTCCACCAACCTCACGACCCGGTCCACCAGGTCGGGGTCGTGACCGTCCTCCACGAGCCCGGTCCTGGTCCGATCGCCCTCCACGTATGCCTCCAGCAGCGGATCCAGGACGTCGTAGGGCGGCAGGCTCTGATCATCGCGTTGGTCCGGCCGGAGTTCCGCCGACGGGGGCTTCGAGATGATCCCCTCCGAGATGACGGGACGACCGTCGCTCCCGGGCTCTCCGGCATTGCGCCAACGGCAGAGCTCGTAGACCCTGGTCTTGTAGACGTCCCTGATCACGGAGAAGGCTCCGGCAGTATCCCCGTAGAGGGTCGTGTAGCCGACCGCCGACTCGCTCTTGTTGCCTGTGGTGAGCACCATCCAGCCGTTGGCATTCGCCCGGGCCATGAGCAGCACGCCGCGGATGCGGGACTGCAGGTTCTCGTCGGTGAGGCCGACCGGTCCACCCTCAGGCGTCGTCGTCAACGTTGCAGCGAATGCCTGGTGCACGTCCTCGATCGGCAGCGTGACAGCGTCCAGGCCCTGGGCGGAAACGAGGGCCATGGCATCTGCGATCGAGTGGTCGCTCGAATACCGGGATGGCATCAGCACGGCGTGTACGTGCTGCGGCCCGAGCGCATCAGCGGCGATCGTGGCCACCAGTGCCGAGTCCACACCGCCCGAGAGGCCGATGCAGACGTCGCTGAAGCCACTCTTGCGTACGTAGTCGCGCGTAGCGGTCACCAGTGCCCCATAGAGCTCGGCCACCTCGCCGAGAGGCTCCACGGCCGGTGCCACGAGGTAGTCCCCGCGTTGCACCGCATCTGACACCTCCACCACCGGAAGGTCTCCGTCACCCGACTCCAGCGTCGGAACGTCCACGTCGAGGATGACCACGGCCTCGCGGAATCGTGGGCCACGCCCCACGATCGACCCCATCGAATCGGCCACCACCGACCCACCGTCAAACACCAACTGGTCCTGGCCGCCGACCAGGTTCAGGTAGGCCACGGGACGACCCGAGGCGGCGGCCGTGGCTGTCACCACCGACTCCCGTGCCGCCTGCTTACCCTGGTGGTACGGCGAACCGTTCACCGTGACGATCATCTCGGCACCACCATCGAGGAAACGCCCGACCGGCCCGCCGGCCACCCAGAGGTCCTCACAGATGGTCACAGCCACCCGGACGCCACCCACCCGGAACAACTGGAGGGGGCCCGAGCCGGGTTCATAGTCCCGGCCCTCGTCGAACACGTCGTAGGTGGGCAGGCACTCCTTGTGGTACGTGCCGACGATCCGGCCACCGTGACAGACGGCCACGGCGTTGTGGACCACCCCACCGGGTCCTGGATCGGCGAACCCGACCACCAGCGCACAACTGCCGCTCATCTCGGCCACCTCGGCAAGGGCGGCCTGACTGTCGGCCACGAACCCGGGCTTGTGCACCAGGTCCTCCAGCGGGTAGCCGGTCACCGTCATCTCCGGGAAGAGCGCCAGGTCGCAGCCGGCGATCTCGTCCAACCGGTTCCTGATCCGTTCCACGTTGCCCGACAGGTCACCCACGACGGTGTTGACCTGCACCAGCGCCAAGCGGATCCGGTTCATGGATCCAGCGTACCGACGGACCTGAAGACGACCCGTGCCGGAGGTCAGGCTGTCCTACGACCCCGCAGGCGATCAGCTACCCAGACCCCGCTTACCGCCCCTGAGGCCCTGACGACCACGCTGGCCCTGACGCTCGGGGCGCTCGCCGTTGACCCGAGCCATCACCCTCTCCTCGACATCAGCCAGAATCTTGTCGGCCCTCTCAGGAGTCAGCCTTCCCTCGGCGACCGCCTGCGCGACCTTCTCCCTGACCAGCCCTACCAGGTCCGCCACCAGCTCGTCGGAGCGATCACCTGCCAGCTCCGCGAGGCTGCCACTGCCGCGGACGGCCTCACGCAACTCGGCACGATCCATCCCCAGGGTCTCTGCAACCTGTCCGCCGAAATCACGTCCGCCCGAGTCTCCGCTCCTGCTGGGCGCAGAACCTTCCCGCTCGCCGCGCATGCCCCTCATGTCGTGGCCCTCACGCATGCCCCTCATGTCGTGGCCCTCACGCATGGAACCCATCCCACCCATGTCATGGCCATCGCCCATCTCATGGCCCTCACCCATGGAACCCATCGCACCGATCGGCGAGAAGGACGCCAGCAGGATCGAGCCCACCAGGATCAGACCACCCGCTGTCCCTCCCTGCAGGATCCATTTTCTGGTCCTGCCCGATGTATCCGTCTCCGTGTACTCATCCATCGGGATCACCCCTCGCTCCGGGCCACCAATGCGGGCCGGGTTCGTCTACTGGTTCATGCTCCTGTGGAGCAATGACCACGATCCATGCGCAGCGTTAGGGCTCGATGAGGTCCAGGTGAGGTCTGCGTCTGTAAAGACGGGCGAAAATCGAAGGTGCCCCGGGCTGCGGCCCGGGGCACAACACGACGTCTACGTCCTCCGTCAGCCGGCGAGGGCCTCACAGCATGTGTTGGTGATCAGACGGGTGACGACGTACGGATCCATGTTGGCGTTCGGGCGACGATCCTCGATGTAGCCCTTCTGGTCCAGGTGGACCTGCCACGGGATGCGGACCGAGGCGCCGCGGTCCGAGACGCCGTAGTTGTACTGGTCGAACCGCTGGGTCTCGTGGGCACCGGTCAGTCGCTCCTCGGAGCCGATTCCGTAACCGGCCATGTGCTCCTCGACCTTGCCCTCGGCTCCCAACGACTCACACGCCGTGATGATGGCGTCGTAGCCCTCGCGCATTGACCGGGTCGAGAAATTGGTGTGTGCGCCGGCACCGTTCCAGTCGCCCTTGATGGGCTTGGCCGCCACCGAGGCGTCCACCCCGAAGTCCTCGGCAACCCGGTACAGCAGGTAGCGCGCCATCCAGATCTGGTCGCTCACGGCCACCGTGTCCACCGGCCCGATCTGGAACTCCCACTGGCCGAGCATCACCTCGGCGTTGGTACCCGATATCGCCAGGCCGGCATCCATGCAGGCCTTCGTGTGGGCCTCGACGACGTCGCGACCGGCGATCTCGATGGATCCCACGCCGCAGTAGTAAGGGCCCTGAGGGGCCGGATAGCCCTCGACCGGCCAACCCAGCGGGCGTCCCTCCTTGAAGAACGTGTACTCCTGCTCGATGCCGAAGATCGGCTCCTGGTCGGCGTACTTCTCGTAGGTCTCGACGCACATGGCACGGGTATTGGTCGGGTGCGGTGTCATCTCCCCGTCGGGCAGGCACACATCGCACAACACGAGGATGTCGTCGCCACCGCGGATCGGGTCGGGACACGAGAAGACCGGCCTCAGCACGCAGTCGGAGTTGTCGCCCGGAGCCTGGTTGGTGCTCGAACCGTCGAAGCCCCAGATGGGGAGGTGCTCGGCATCGTCGAGGATCTTGGTTTTGGACCGGACGTACGAAAGAGGTTCCGTGCCGTCAATCCAGATGTACTCAGCCCTGATGGCCATCGTGTGTCTCTCCCGGTCGGCCGGTCGGCCCGGCGTGGTTACGTCAACGATCACCGGCTAGGCCGGTCGATGACCAACCTACGGCCGTAGCCGTTTCATGGATGTTTTCTGACTGTGAACGCAATGTGAACGACGGCCCGATGGCTGGTGATCCGGACCCGTTCGCCACATGCTTGTGAAATGGAGAAGACGAGCGAGGACCGACTGCGCGACCAGAGGGACTATGTACTGCGGACCGTGGAGGAACGCGGCGTCAGGCTCATCCGCCTCTGGTTCACCGACGTGCTGGGTAGGCACAAGTCGGTGGCCATCTCACCTGCCGAACTTGAGACCGTGCTCGAGGAGGGGCTCCAGTTCGACGGCTCGGCCATCGACGGCTTCAGCCGCATCCAGGAGAGCGACGTCCTCGCAAGACCCGACGCGGCCACCTTCGAGCTGCTGCCATGGGCCGACCCCGATGAGCCCTCCGGCACCATCTTCTGCGACATCACCAACCTGGATGGAACGCCCTTCGCCGGCGACCCACGCCAGGTGCTGCGCCGCAACGTGGCGCGGGCCCGCGCCGCCGGGTTCGAGATGTTCTGCGCCCCCGAGGTGGAGTTCTTCTACTTCGCCGACTCCGATACGACGTCGCCACCGGTTCCCCTGGACCAGGCCTCCTACTTCGATCTCACCACGGCCGACGTCGCCTCCGACCTTCGCAAGCAGACACTCCACATGCTCGAGGCGTTGTCCATTCCGGTCGAGTATTCGTTCCACGAGGACAGCCCCAGCCAGCACGAAATCGACCTGCAGTACACCGACGCCCTGGCCATGGCCGACTCGATCATGACCCTCCGGCTGGCGGTCAAGAAGATCGCCATGGACCGCGGCGTGTACGCCACGTTCATGCCAAAGCCCCTGAACGGCGTGCAGGGTTCGGGCATGCACACCCACCTGTCGCTCTTCAGTAACGGCGCCAACGCCTTCCACGACCCTGACGCCGAGGACGGCCTGTCCCAGACCGCCCGGGGGTTCATTGCCGGACTGCTCCACCACGCCAGGGAGATCACCGCTGTAACCAACCAGCTCGTCAACTCGTACAAGCGGATCAACGAGGGATACGAGGCGCCGCGCTACGTGTCGTGGGCACACAACAACCGGTCGGCGCTGGTCCGGGTGCCTATACCCAAGCCCGGCAAGGTCGACTCCACCCGAATCGAATACCGGGCCGTCGACCCGGCCTGCAACCCGTACCTGGCCTTCTCCGTGCTCCTGGCGGCCGGCCTGCGTGGCGTGGAGGAAGGCATGGATCTCCCGGCGGAGGCACGGGTGAACCTGTACGACCTGAGCCGGAGCGAACAACGGGACCTAGGCGTCGCCGGGCTGCCGACGAACCTGAGCGAGGCCCTGGACGAGATGGAGGAGTCGTCGCTGGTACGAGACGCCCTCGGCGACCACATCTTCGAATGGTTCCTCCGCAACAAGAGGGCCGAGTGGAGCCAATACCAGCGGCAGGTGACGCCGTTCGAGCTCGAGACCTACCTACCCAACTGGTAGGCGGCCAGTGGCCGACATGGAGGGGGCCGTAGGCCCGACGGGGGCATGAGCCGATATGGCCGGGCAGACTGGGCGGGCGGAGACCCCGCCCACACCATGGACCCACTCCTCGTCTACCCAAACCCACCGCCGCCTGAACTGGCCCAGTGCCTGGATCTGGACGGCTGGACCTGGAAGTCGGTCGCCGACCTGGACGCCGCCATGTCCGAGGAACCCGGCAAGGGCTGGTCCGGCGCCATCGTCGTGGCCGATACCGATCCGGAGGGCGCGTTCGCCCTCTGCCGTCGACTCAGGAAGGTCGAGATGCCGCTCCAGCCCCTGCTCCTGTTGGTGAGCGGCGGGCAGTTGCCCGACCTGGAGCTGCGGGACGACCTTTTCGACGACTTCTGCCTGACGCCGATCAAGCCTGCCGAACTCCAGGCACGGATCGAACACCTCTTCTACCGGACCGGTCGCGGCACGCGACCCGAACTCGTCGAGTACGGGCCTCTGGCCCTGAACCTCGAGACCTACCAGGCGGCCGTCGACGGCGAGCCGCTCGACCTCACCTACATGGAGTATGAGCTGCTGAAGTTCCTCGCCGCCCATCCTGGCAAGGTGTTCACGCGTGAGACCCTGCTCAGCCGCGTCTGGGGCTACGACTACTACGGCGGTGCACGGACGGTGGACGTCCACATCCGGCGGCTCAGGGCAAAGCTGGGCGAAGAGCACGCCGGCCTGATCCACACGGTGCGATCAGTGGGCTACCGGTTCGGCCAGTCCCGGTGGGGCGTCCAGACCCCCGAGCCAGCCCGGTAGTCCAGACTGGACCAGGCTCAGGCAGGACCGGAATAGGGGTTGGCCTCACTCACCTCGAGCAGCTCGGACCCTTCGTGGCTGGAATCCACGTCGGACTTCAGCAGCCCACCGAGCAGCGATGCCACCACAGCGCCTCCGACGAGGATGCCGACCGGCATCACGATGACGAGCAGGAAGACCATCAGGACGGCGCCGAGCATGGACGCAGTCTGCCACTCCTGCCGGGGTCGGCGCACGCCCGCTCCAATGGCGTAGGGGTGACTCAGCCGACGTTGACGACGGCCTCCACCTCGAAGATCGCCCCGATGGGCAACGCGGCCACGGCCACGCAGGAGCGGGCCGGGCGATGATCGCCGAACGCCTCGCAGTAGATCTCGTTCATGGCCGCGAAATTGCCCATGTCGGTCAGGAACACCGTGGTCTTGACCACCTGGTCGAGCGTCGCCCCGTTGGCCTCCAGCTGGGTTCGTAGGTTGGCCAGGGCCTGGGCCGCCTGGGCTCCGAACCCGCCCTCGGCCAGGCTTCCGGCGACAGGACCGTCTGCGACGGTACCGTCGACGATGCCGATCTGGCCGCTCACGAAGAGCAGGTCACCGGCGCGCACGACGGAGGTGTAGGGACCGACCGGGGTGGTCATGGTGGGACTCCGTTGCTCGTGGGTGGAATTTCGGTGAACCCGACGGGAATCATCCGAAACCCGGGGATCAGGTCGAAGTCTTCCACGCCCTGATCGGTGGGGCTAGCCGGTGGGAAGTTCCTCGGGGCAGCCCCGATGGCGCCAGGTGGCTGCGGCCACAGCAGCGAAGACGGCGTCGGACCCATTGACCGGTTCTCCGTCGTCCTCGACGATGACGACGGAGATCGGTGGAGTGTCGGTGGCCCGCACCACCCCGAAGGAGCGGACCGTCAGGTCGTGCACGATGCCACCGCCATCCACCGAAAGGGCTTCCGAGGTGACCCAGCTCCAGGCCATGTGAGCGGCCCCCACGCAGTAGGAACGCAGCACGGTCCCGTCCAGCGGCCTGCCGCACCTGACCGAGACGTGGATCCCGTCGTCGTCCACCACCGCCGTGGCGGTCGCACCGTCGGGCGACACCACCGGCCCGTCAAGGGCACCAGCGCCAGCTAGGAGCACGACGGCCTCGGCCCATCCGGCGGCCCGGAGCGACGACGAGGTGGGAGGACCCGGCACGTCGACCTCCTCCACCACCAGCCCGGGCGCCACGGCCGCAATCGCCTCGACCACACCCGGGGTCCGGACGACCCTCATGACCCCGGTGCCATCAGCCAGGGCACCACCGGAGACCGGGGGACGCTTCGCCCCCAACCGGACGGTGTCCTCCCGCGAGAGGACCGCCAGCACCGCTCGCCCGTGCTCGTCGGCCAGTGCCCTCGCTGCGGCCGGAGTCACCGAGTCCAACTTGGCCCCGAAGGCGCCGCCGTTGGCCAACGGGCTGGACGCCTCACCACCCGGCTCGCACCAGGAGGCATCGGTCTCCAGGTAGGCAGGCTCCACCCACGACGTCCGCAGCACGGCATCCCATTCGCCGACCGGGGCCTCCAGGGGTGGGGCCGACGCGACCGTGGTCCGACGGCCCTGGACCCTTCCAGCCGCCAGACGTGCCTCGAGCAGAGTGGATCCCACGACCCAACCACCGACGCCGTCGGACACCGCCACGAGCGAACCCTCCGGTGCTGTATCGGCGGCGAACCCACCACTTCCTGACACCACCTCGGGGCCGACTACCTGAGGGGTCCGGCCCTCCAGCGCCGCCCGGCTGACGGCCGCGGGGTTTTCGACCGCCGCTGTCGGGGCCGTCCCGTAGGCGTCCCACGCCTCGAGCACGGTCTGCCAACCGGTGCACCTGCAGAGGTGGGCGTGCAGTGACCGGGCAGCGCGCTCCCGATCGGGCGGCGACCCCTCAGGAGCCGATGCCCGGAGACCGGCGAAGCGCACCACGATCCCCGGTGTGCAGAAACCGCACTGGCTCCCACCGTTGGCGCAGAAGGCGTCGGTCCATGCCGTGAGCTCTGCCGGGTCCAACCCCTCGAGTGTGGTCACCGTCCGCCCATCCACCCGGCGGGCCGGCGTCACGCACGAGACCCGGGGCTGCCCGTCGACCAGCACGGTGCAGCACCCGCACTGGCCCTGGGGGCTGCAACCGTCCTTCACCGACAAGTTGCCGAGGTGGCCACGGAGCACGTCGAGCAGGGTTCCGCCGTCGTCAGGCACCTCGACTGCGGCGCCGTCGACGTTTAGGCGGACCATGCCGGGCCCCTCGTCTGATGCCATGCCCATGAGTGTGCCCGCTGTCGTCCACCGCTCGACAACGGCAGTCGTCAAAACCACGAAGGCCGACGCCTCGGCGTCGGCCCTGCTGGCGACCCCCGGAGGGGAAGATCAGGTCAGCTGAAGGACTGGCCGCAACCGCAGGAGCTCTGGGCGTTCGGGTTGTTGATCGAGAACCCTGCGTCGTTCAGGCCGTCCTTGTAGTCCAGGGTGGCACCCTCGAGGAGCTGCGCGCTGGAGGGATCCACCACGACACGCACATCGCCGAAGTCCTTCTCCATGTCGTCGGTCGCCTTGTCGCTGTCGAAGTACATCTCGTAGCTGAAGCCGGAACAGCCGCCCGGACGAACGGCGACCCGTAGGGCCAGGCCCTCCTCGGACTCGCTGGCGATGAGGGCTCCGACCTTGGTCATCGCTTCATCGGTCAAGGTGATCATCAGATCCTCCAACGGCTTCGGGACTCCATACCTTCACTCCGGAGTCTAGCGGCCACAGTTTCCGCATCCCAGCGCCGGCCCCGAACGATGAACCATGGCAGAGCCTGCGCTCCCCACTGTAGAGAACGTATTCGGGGTCCTGCGCGCCGGGATCGACCCCGAACCGGGCACGGGCATCGTGGAGCTGGGGACGGCGCGTGCCGTACATGTGGACCCCGACAGCCGGGTCGACGTGACCATCGCCCTGACCACCTCCGGCTGCCCCCTGCGGGCGCAGATCCAACGCAACGTCCGCTCGCGGGTGAGTGGCCTTTCCGGCGTGACCGGCGACGTCCAGATGGGGCTGGCCACGTGGCTCCCTCGAGCGGAGATGCTGGTCGTGACGACCCCAAACCTGGCCGCAGTCGTCGAAGCCCTCGACGCGGCTGACACCTAGACCCCCGGGCCCAACCGGTCCTGACCGTCTCCGGCGCCATCCTCCCAGGAATCCGCGTCCAGGACTTCGCCGTCGAACATGCCATCCGCCGGACGATCCTGACGCCACCCCTCATGGCTGGCGGCCCCCCCGAACTGCCAGCCGATACCACCGCTCCGATTCGAGCGGCCCAGTCGACGCGTGGCGATTCGGCGGATCACCATCCGAGATGGCGGCAACAACAGCAACAGTCCGATGGCATCGGTCACGAAACCGGGGGTGAGCATCAGGGCGCCGGCGAACAGCACCAGCAGGCCATCCACCAGTTCCCTGCCGGGCATGCGTCCCTCAGCCATCTCGGCCTGGGCGCGGCGCACGATGCCCAGTCCCTCCCGCCTGACCAGCCATGCACCCACCACGCTGACCAGGACGAGGAGACCGATCGTGTTCAACACCCCGGCCGATCCGGCCACCCGCACGATCACCACCAGTTCCACGATCGGCGTGACCAGGAACACGAGGAAGAGGACCAGAAGCACGGGCTCATGCTAGGTGCGCCCCGGGCCCGCCTCGCTGCGCCAGCGTGACACCCCGGTAACCCCGCGTATCCTCACGACCACATGACCCATCCCGTGGATCCAGTGCCGGACACCCCGGCCGACAGGCCGCCCAGTGTCGATCGCCTGGCCAGGTCCCTGGCCGACATCGGCCTGCCCCATCCGCTGCTGGTCGACGCCGCGCGCTCGGCCGTGGCCGGCGGTGACCCCGCCACGGCCACCGAGAGGGCCCGGACCATCGCCGAGGCGACACACCGGGCAATGCTGACCGAGGTTGTGAACGCCACCGGGGTGCTGCTCCACACGAACCTGGGGCGCGCCCCATGGGGTGCTTCGGTGGGAAGCAACCGCTACGCAGCGCTCGAGTTCGACCTGTCCACCGGAGGACGCGGTTCACGACAGGACCGGGCTCCACGCCTCATTGCCCGGGCCTGCGGAGCCGAGGCCGCCCTGGTGGTCAACAACTGTGCCGCAGCGGTCCTCCTGGTGCTCGCCGCCCTCGCCTCCGATCGGGGGGTGGCGGTGTCACGTGGCGAGCTGGTGGAGATAGGCGGCGGCTTCCGGATCCCGGATGTAATGGCGCAGTCCGGCGCCCGGCTGATCGAGGTCGGCACGACCAACCGGACGAGGCTGTCGGACTTCACCACCGCCATCGAGTCACCAGGCGCCGACGTGGCAATGACGCTGTACGTCCACCAGTCCAACTACCGGATCGAGGGGTTCACCGAGTCCACCTCGGTCGCAGACCTGTCGGGACTGGACGTGCCGGTGGTGGCCGACATCGGATCCGGCCTGCTCGACGCCGCCTGCCCATGGCTGGTCGACGGCCCACCTGCGTGGCTGAGTGGAGAACCAGCCGCCCGCCAGACCCTGGAGGCTGGCGCTGCTCTCGTCACCTTCTCCGGCGACAAGCTCCTGGGTGGCCCCCAGGCCGGCATCATCGCCGGCCGGGCCGACCTGGTCGCCGCCTGTGAAGCGCACCCCCTGGCCCGGGCACTACGCCCGGGCAGCCTCGTGCTGCACGCCCTCCAGGACCTTGCGCTCGCATACCTGGCCAGGGACGGCGACGCCATTGCGTTCTGGCGTATGGCCGGTACAAAGGTGGACGTACTCAGGGCCCGGGCACTCGCAATCCACCCGGACCTGGTCGTGGACACCGTCTCGGTTCCCGGTGGTGGAACCCTCCCCGGTGTGGAGATCCCGTCAGCGGGGCTGTCCCTACCCGGCGACCGCGTGGACGAGCTACGTGCCGGGAATCCCCCGGTCATCGCCCGGGTATCCGACGGTTCGACGATCCTGGACCTCCGGACCGTCCACCCCGACGACGACGCCGTCGTGGCTGCAGCGGTCACCGCCCTCGCAGGCTGACGCCACATGCATGTAGTCGCTACCGCCGGGCACGTCGATCACGGCAAGTCGACCCTCGTCGAGGCGCTCACCGGAACCGACCCCGACCGGTTCGCCGAGGAGAAGGCCCGCGGCCTGACCATCGACCTGGGTTTCGCTGACACGACGCTGCCGTCGGGAGCCGTTCTCTCCCTCGTAGACGTGCCCGGCCATGCCCGGTTCATCAAGAACATGCTGGCCGGAGTAGGGGCGGTGGACGCCTGCCTGTTCGTGGTGGCGGCGACCGAAGGATGGAAGCCACAGTCCGAGGAGCACCTGCGGATCCTGGAGCTCCTGGGCGTCGAGCACGGCATCGTCGCCCTCACAAAGGTGGGGCCCGCCGACGACGACCTCGTTGAGCTGGCGCAGCTCGAGATCGAGGAGCGCCTGGCCGGGACCTTCCTGGAGGGGGTTCGAGTAATCGAGACCGATGCGCCGACAGGTGTCGGGATCGGGGAACTACGTGCGGCCCTCGATGATCTCCTGGCAGCCACGCCGACGGCGATCGACCAAGGTCGGCCACGGCTCTGGATCGACAGGGCGTTCTCGGCCCGGGGTTCGGGCACGGTGGTCACCGGGACCCTGACCGGTGGGTGCCTGCGGAGCGACGACGAGCTGGAGGTCCATCCATCCGGCGCAACGGTCCGGGTCCGGGGACTGCAGAACCATCACGCCGACAGGGACGAGCTGCCCCCGGGGAGCCGCTGCGCCGTGAACCTCGTCGGCGTATCCCACGACGGCGTGGCACGTGGAGATGTTCTGGTCCGGTCAGGCCAGTGGCACCACACCATGGTGGTTGACGCCTCCCTGACGGTCCTGGACCAACTGGACCATCCGGTGTCGCGACGCGGTGCCCATGTGCTCTACCTGGGTTCCGGCGAGCACCCGGTACGGATGCGGATACTGGGCCCGGACGCTCTGCAGCCCGGCACCAGCGGTGCTGTCCGTCTGCACCTGCCGGTACCCCTTCCGTTGCTGCCCGGTGACCGCTTCGTCATGCGGGAATCCGGCCGGGCCGAAACCGTCGGGGGTGGCGAGATCCTGGACGTGGATCCCGTGGACCGTGCATCCAGCGCCCGCCCGGACCGGTCGGTGGACCGGGTGGTGGCGCAACGTGGCTGGGTGGATGCCGACGAGTTGGAGCGCCTCACTGGTGAGCGACGCGACCCGGACGTTGGCCGCTGGGTCGTCGATCCGACCGAACTCCACACCACCCTGGTCGACCTGCGTGGGGCGCTGGCCGAGGCCGGACCGTTGGGACTGGACCTCTCGACCCTGGATGAACACGGCCGGGCCGCGGTCGAACTCCTCGACGACGTGGTTGTCGAGGCGGGTCGGCTCGCCCCCGTCGATGCCGTCGACACTTTGGCCGACCATCCGTTCGTGGCAATCCTGGCCGCCTCGCCGTTCTCGCCGCCCGCTCCGGAACGAGTGGACCGTGCAGAGCTACGCGAGCTCGTACGACGCGAGATGGTGGTCGAGGTGGAGGGGATATTCTTCGCCGCCTCAGCCATTCAGGCCGCCGCCGAACTGGCCGCCCGGCTCCTGGCCGAGAGTCCGGAGGGCTTCACGGTCTCCGCGTTCCGGGAGGCGGCGGGCAATACGCGAAAGCACGCCATGCCACTGCTGGCCCGTCTGGATGGAACCGGGGTGACCCGCCGGCGTGGCGACGTCAGGATCGCGGGCCCCCGTCTCCCGGAGGCCTGAACGGACGCCTACCGGCGCCCGGAACCGGATGTCCTAGACGGCCCCGCTGAGGACGCGCCGCTCGGACTCGCTGGTTCCGCCCCAGATGCCATGGGCCTCGCCACGCTGCAGCGCGAACTTCAGGCACTGTCCACGCACCGCGCAGAGATCGCAGATGGCCTTGGCCATGTGTTCCCGCGTCAACTTCTCGTCCCTGCGCTCACCGATAGCCGGTGGGTAGAAGACCTCAGGTCGGGGACCACGACACGCAGCCTTGATCCGCCAGTCCTGATAGGTGATTCCGCCTGACACTTTCGCACCCCCTGTTGAGCCCCAACCCGTGGCTACGGCCTTGCTCCGAACCTACGACGCACGCCGTGAGGTCGGCAAGGGCGGATCCGTGGAAGGGACGAGGGGCCTCTCAGGACCCGCCGTCACGGCTTCGATAGTCACGGGCCGCGCCTTGGATCGGCTCGACCTCCAGCCACAGGCCATCTACGGCCACCACCCGGATCTCGTCGCCGGGTTCCAGGGGCGTGGCCCTGTTCGTCCTGGCACGCCAGACCGCTTCGCGCACCGTCACCGTGCCATTGGGGGCGAGGCGTTCGACCGCACTTCCCGTCTCGCCGACCATCCACCCGCGCCCGATCGTCGGTGTGGAGAAACGGGTCCGCACCATCGTCGGCATGCCGCCGACCATTGCCATCACCGTGCCGATCACGCCGACCAGCAACGTGATCCACGAGAACGACGGCCCGTCGAAGAGGAAGACCGAACCGGCCACCAACGTGACCGTGCCGACCACGGACCACAGGCGGGGAACCCCGGCCTGCACATCTATGGCATAGGCCAGCATGGCCACGACCAGCAGTGCCAAAGCCCAGCCCCTCGCCGGCAGCACCCCCAGCCCGTACGTCGACAGCAGGAAACAGCCGGCACCGATCGCCCCGGCTATGCCCACCCCAGCCGTGTAGAGCTCGAAGAGGAGAAGGCCCATGCCGATCAGGAGCAGCAGGTAGGTGACAGCCGGACTGGCCACGGTGTGGAAGAACTGGTCAATCACGTCGAGTTGGCGGAATCGTGTCGTGGTGACCGGCTGGACCGTGTCGCCGTCCTCGCCGGCCACGGTCACCACCTCGAAGCCCGGGACACCCGCCAGCTGCTCGAGCAGCACCGGTGCAGGCCTGGCGATGCCACGCCTGATGGCCTCGTCGTAGCCCACGGTCGCGTCACGGAGGTCGGCAAGGGCATCGGTAGCCGACGGGGTCCAGAACTCGGCGACTCCCTGGATGGGGTCACCGAAGAGACCGATGCGTGCACCCGGAGCGATGCCGATGTCGTCACCGAGGATCACGAGTTGGGCGATCGGACCGGTGGCCCTGGCGCCGGAGGGCCCGATCCAGAACGACACCGTCACCTCGGATTCGGCTATCAGCCGGGCCACCCTGACGATCTCGCTGTCGGGAACCACCGAGGCCGTGCTGTCGACCTGGAACACGATGGCGACAGTCTCGGACGGGTCCAGGGACTCGAGGGTGTCGGCCATCATCCCCACGAGGACCGGATCCAGGAATCCGCTTATCTCCACGACGTCGGCCACCGGAAGGTAGCCCTGGTGTTCCGGAAGGTAGCCCTCGTGTTCCGCATGTGCGGCGGCCACGGGGTTTCCAACGCCGATGGAGGCAGCTGCGAGGACGAGCGCGGCGAGCAGGCGGCGAGTCTGTGGTCGATCGGGGAGAAGGTGAGGCATGGTGCAGATCCGTTCCCATTGCCCCGGCCGAGGCGACAGGTAGGCCAGCCTACGGCCGGTCAAGGTTGCTCTGGGCGGTCAGTCTGTGGTCTCTCCGAAGGCGAGGACGGCCTCCTCGACGGTCTCGCGGACCGGCACGATCCGGTCGAATCCCGTGGTGTGGAGAAGGCGGATCAGCGCCGGACGGTTGCAGGCAACGGCCACGTCGCCATCGTTCTCCCGAGCCCTGCGAATGCCTCCGATCAGCGCACCGAGGCCGGCGGAGTCCATGAACGGCACATCGGACAGGTCGACGAGAACGTATGACTCTTCAGCCAGCTCGGTGAGCGCCTCGCGGAACTGGGCCACGGTGTAGGCATCCAACTCGCCGATGGGTCGGCACAGCACGTAGTCGTCATGTCGTTCGACCGTGATCTCCAGCATCGGTGCCTCCTCTACCGGTCCGACCAATGTGCCGAACCCGTCCGATGAATGTAGACGCCCGGGACGGGGCTGCGTCAACGGCTCCGGTCCGAAGCCTCCCGAACGGTACCGTCGGGGGGCCTACCGGTACGCTCCATCCCGTGAGCGCCTCGATCGTCCTGCTGGCAACCGATGCCGACCACGTGCACCACGAGGTGGATGCCGTGATGGGTGGTGACCATCAGGTGGTCCGGGTCCATGCCGGTGCCGAGGTACTGGCCGCCATCCGCGAACATGATCCTGTTCTCGTGGTCCTGGACCTCCAGATCGGCAATATGGGCGGGATGGCCGCATGCCTGGACCTGCGTCTGGAGGAACGGGCCGAACGGATCCCGCCGCAGCGGGTTGTGATGCTGCTGGATCGTGACGCCGATGAGTTCCTGGCGAAGCAGGCCGAAGCCGATGCCTGGATCTAAAATTATGTTGCTGCGCTTAATACCCGCAGCAGTAGCCCGGTCGATTGCTGCTTGCAAGAACGCGCATACTTCAGCGCCCACATCGTGGTAGGTGGGTGGTGTGCTT
>JAAZXC010000029.1 GCA_014240365.1 Acidimicrobiales bacterium
GGTCGGGAGCGAACCGGTCAGGAGCGCGACGAGGGTCGCCACGAGCCGTGGCGCTGGCGGCGATCCGAACGACGGGCGGAACGGGCCAGCCGGCGACGATCCACGGCCGGGCTCACGGGCACGTTGCGATCCGACGTGGCCTGACGCCAGACCTTCACGAAACGCTGGCCTGCCGTGAACACGCTGAGCGCCAGCATCACCCAGAGGACCGCAATGAGGATCTCGGAGAACACGAGCCCGAAGGCCAGGACGATGAACCGTTCGGCGCGCTCCATGAGCCCGCCCTTGGCGTCATACCCAAGCGATTCGGCCTTGGCCCGCTGGTAGGAGATGAACATCGCCGTGGCCATGATCGCCACCGGCAGCATCATCATGTGATCCGTGCGGACGGTGGCCAGATGCCAGGCAACGCCACCGAACAGGAGTGCATCGGTGAGTCGATCGGCCACCGAGTCGAAGTAGGCGCCGCGCGATGAGGAGGTGCCGGAGGCCTTGGCCACCGCACCGTCCAGGGCATCTGGAATCCCGGTAAGTACCAGCAGGAGGAATCCCAACCTCAGGTAGCCGAGGCCTATGGCCGCGGCGGCAGCCGAAGCCATCACGATGCCTATGAGGGTCACCACGTCGGCGCTGATGCCAGTTCGCCGGAGGCTCCGACCGATCGGGACCAGGCCCCGGTCCACGACCTCACGCCAGTTGCCATCAAGCATCGTTCAGGTCACCCTCCAGTAGAGGTGGTTCCACTCCGGATGGCAGCCGACACGAGGCTCGGGTCATCTGGGGAATCCGATAGCGGATCTAATAATCGTACCAGTGGCCGCCCCGCAGGGAGCCAGAGACCAGCCGGCGTCACCCGACCGGGGTGTCAGGTGTCGGTTGCCCAGTCCTCGGGGTTCACCTCGGTGTGGGAGGCCACGACCGAGCCGTCCACGCCGTCGACGAATACCAGGCCCCGCTGCTCCGGCGGCGACTCGTTGGAGTACACCAGCACCCGCCATGTGGGTCGGCTGCGTAGCCCCCGCCAGGCCATCTGGGCCGAGGCGTGGCCAACCGGGAAGCCGACCTCACGGACGGCTGCCACGAGGGCGTCGGCATCATCGGTGCCGAGGCTCCAGCCCGCCTGGAGGTGGTAGGCCCCGAGCAGGGCCAACCCGGCGGCACCGATGTAGAGGCCCCCGTCGACCAACGGCGAGTCTTCGGAGAGCATCGTCACCAGCACCGTGATGGCCGCCAGCAGGAGGTAGAGAACCCCGGGGATCCGGCGCCTGTCGTTATCGGGGAAGATGTACGGACCCACGAGGCCATGGGCGTCGAGGTCCTCGGGAAGGGCGTCGCGCACGTCGGCATCGGACACCACCGCATCCGCCTCCCCATCCGAGAGGCCGGGCTCCTCGACGACGGGCATCTCAATGGGCTCGTCAATGGGTTCGTTCACGGCGCGACCCTAGCGGTGGGCCCGTCCCCCGCCATCAGGTCTCCAGCCGGGCGCCGGGGTGGCTGCGACCACCACCGGACGAACCGATCGGGCCCCGGCAGCAAGCAGAGCATCGGAGGCTGTAGCGAGGCTGGTTCCGGTCGTGACCACGTCATCGACGAGCAGGATCCGGGCTCCAACGGGGACCCGACGTGCCCGAAGAACCGGGCCCGAGCGCCTTTCCTGACCCGGTAGCGATGTCTGGCCGGGACCGGGAGCCCGCAGCAGCAGACGGCGGGACCGGACCCCGAGACCACGGGCCGTAGAGCGGGCAAGCAGCTCGGCCTGGTCGAAGCCACGCTGGGCACGACGCCCGACCGTGGTCGGCACCCAGGTCACGACGTCGTAATCGGCTCCTGGACCCGGCTCCGCTGCCTGGTCGGACTGGTCGGCCTGGGAGGCCAGGGAGGCGAGAGCGGCCAGAGCCGAGCCGAGCGCTCCGACCGGAGCGCGCACATTGGCGTACTTGAGGGCCCGGACGAGGCGCCCCGCCTCACCTGCGTATGACCCGAGCGCCCACACCGGGCCCACCAGGGAGCCCGCGTCCACCCGATCAGCGGGAATGCCGGCAACGCAAGCACTGCATGACCCGCCCCGTCCGAGCGGACACCTCCCGCCACACGAGACACCTCCGTCGGCAACATCGGCAACATCGTGAAAGCAGCCCCCGGGAGATCGCAGGGCTGTTGGCCGGGTCATGGTGACGACCCTAGGTATGGCCAGTGACAGGTCCCGGAGCAGTGCTGGCAGGGCTCGGTCGGGTTCCAACGGGTCCGGCTGAGGCTCCGGGCCGGGAGCTAATCGAGCTGGCCCCCGGAGCTCCCCGCCACGGCCGCCAGACGGTCCAGGACCAGGTCCAGGTTTGCCGAAAGGTCGCCCTGGCCGTCGAGTACCAGGTCGGCGAACTCCGAGCACGGCGACACGAAGGCTTCGTGCATGGGCGCCACCGTGGCTGCGAACTGGGCACGGACGCTCTCCGGCGTCCGACCACGTTCCCGCACGTCGCGGTCCAGCCGGCGCGACAGGCGCACCTCGGCCGGTGCGTCCACGAATACCGAGACGTCGAGGCACCTGCGGATCGCCGGGAAGGCCAGCACGAGGATTCCGTCGACCACCACCACCGGCCCCGGCTCCACCCGTCGGGTTCGGCCGGCGCGCGTGTGGGTCGAGAAGTCGTACACCGGGACCTCGGCCGACCGGCCGGCCAGAAGGTCACCCAGGTGGGCGACCAGCAGGTCGACGTCCAGGGAGTCCGGGTGGTCGAAATTGACCACGGCACGATCAGCCGGGCTTAGGTGGACCAGGTCGTGGTAGTACTCGTCGAACCAGAGCACCGACGCATCAGAGCCGAGACGATCCACCAGACCCCGCACGAGCGTGGTCTTGCCTGCTCCACTGCCCCCGACCACCCCGACCACCGTGCTCTGCACGGGGAGGGATCCTAGGACCGGCGTCGGTCGCCCGGGCGCGGAGGTCAGTACCGGTAGTGGTCGGGCTTGAAGGGGCCGTCGACGGGCACGCCCAGGTAGCCGGCCTGGTCGGCGGAGAGTTCCGTAAGGCGCACGCCCAGCGCGTCCAGATGCAGCCGGGCGACCTTCTCGTCCAGCGACTTGGGCAACGTCACCACCGCGATCCCGAGGTCCTCGGCGTGGAGGTGCAACTCGATCTGGGCCAGGACCTGGTTGGAGAAACTGGCCGACATCACGAAGCTCGGATGGCCGGTGGCGTTGCCGAGGTTCAGCAGTCGACCTTCGGAAAGCATGATGATGGAGTGCCCGTCGGGGAAGACGAACTCGTCCACCTGGGGCTTGATGTTGATCCGCTGGACGTCCGACATCCGCTGCAGTCCGGCCATGTCGATCTCGTTGTCAAAATGGCCGATGTTGCCGACGATGGCCTGGTGCTTCATGCGCCCCATGTGCTCGGCGGTGATGATGTCCCTGCACCCGGTGGCCGTGACGAAGATGTCGGCCTCGTCGATGACGCGCTCCAGGGTGTTCACCTCGTAGCCCTGCATGACCGCCTGGAGGGCGCAGATCGGGTCCACCTCGGTGATGATCACCCGGGCCCCCTGGCCCCGCAGCGACTCGGCACAGCCCTTGCCCACGTCACCGAAGCCGCAGACCACGGCCGTCTTGCCGCCGATCATCACGTCGGTGCCACGGTTGATGCCGTCGATGAGCGAGTGCCTGACGCCGTAGAGGTTGTCGAACTTGGACTTGGTGACCGCATCGTTGACGTTGATCGCCGGGAACAGCAGCTCGCCGGCCTCCAGCATCTGGTACAGCCGGTGGACGCCGGTGGTCGTCTCCTCGGAGACGCCGCGGATGCCAGCGCCGATCCGGGTCCAGCGCTGGGGATCATCCTGCAGCGAGGCGCTCAGCGTGGCCAGGATCACCAGCCACTCCTCAGGGTCGTCGTCGGCCGGGCCGGGGACCGCGCCTGCCGCCTCGTACTCGGTGCCCTTGTGTACGAGCATCGTGGCGTCGCCACCGTCATCCAGGATGAGGTTGGGTCCGGTGCCGCCGGGCCACTCCAGGATCTTGCGGGTAGCCCACCAGTACTCCTCGAGCGTCTCGCCCTTCCATGCGAAGACGGGCACGCCCCGCAGGTCGTCCGGGGATCCGTCAGGGCCGCAGACGACGGCGGCGGCGGCGTGGTCCTGGGTGGAGAAGATGTTGCAGCTGGCCCAACGCACCTCGGCCCCGAGGATGGTCAGGGTCTCGACGAGCACAGCCGTCTGGATGGTCATGTGGAGCGACCCGCTGATCCGGGCTCCCGCCAGCGGCTGCTGGTCCATGAACTCGGCCCGGAGGGCCATCAGGCCGGGCATCTCGTGCTCGGCCAGGCGGATCTCGTTGCGCCCGAACTCGTGGAGAGCGATATCGGCGACGCGGTGGTCGTCTGCGAGGGGAAGGGCTCCCGACGGGCCGGAGGAAGCGGGCGAACCTGATGAACTGGACATGACGACTCCTATCGGGACCCCACGCTCAAGGTGGCGGGGATCCGGCTTGTCTGGCACTCGGGCGAGCGGGTGCATGGATCCGGCTGGGCCGGACAGATACTGGAAACGCGGCTGGGGTCGTCTGACGCCGTTCTGGCAGCCACGGAGCACTGATACTACCGGCAGGACAGGTCGGGCCTCAGGCCGGTCGGGCAGGCCGACGTGCAGTGGTCTCCCCGGTCCGGATCGGGTGGGCCGTGCCGGTCGGACCCGGTGGTCAGCCTCCCACCGAAACCCGGTGGGCTATGCCGTCCACCGAGATCCGGTAGGCACCGTCGCCGGCAGGGACCAGGGCGGCCTCGCCCGGCGCCAACTCGAGGTCGCCACCGACCACGGTGCTACCCGCGATGGCCACGACGACATCGGGGCCCCGGCGCTCCCGTGTCGCGACACCCGATCCGGGCACTCCATCAACTTCGGGCCCGGCTACGTCGGGCGGGTCGGTACCGACCTCAAGCGTGTGACGACCCTCTATCCGCCACACGGCGAAGTCGGCCACCGGCACCTCGTAGCGGTGCACTCCACTCCCGGCCCGCTGCACACCGGGAGCCCTACCCGGATTCAGCAGGTCTACGAGGGCGTGGGTGTCCACGTGCTTGGAGGTGAAGCCTCCCCTGACCACGTTGTCGCACGGCGTCATGACCTCGAGGGCCATCCCGCCCAGGTAGGTATGCAGGACACCGGGTCCTACGAACATTGCCTCCCCCGGCTGGAGCACCACCGGTCGCAGCATCGGGACCAGCAGAAGGGCCGGATCCTCCGGGTACCGGTCCGCCAACCGGCAGACCACCTCGGCGGAGCGAAGCACGGCTCCCGCCCCGCCTTCTCCCCCGATCGTCTCGTGCCCGGTCCGATCGTGGGTGGCCGGCTCGACACCCTCGAGCACATTGCGGGCCGCCTCCACCAGTCGGCAGATGTCGCTCCCGGAGCGGGCACCACCGGAGGCCAGAGCAGCGCCCACCACATGGCGCCAGGGGTCCGGGCCCGCCTCGTCCAGCATTGTCAGGAGATGAGCCGGGACGCCGAGGGCCCGAGCCACCTCAAGGGCCTCTGGAATGGGGCGGAACCCGCAGAGGGCCTCGAACCGGGTGATGGCACAGAGCAGTTCGGGCTTGGGACCCGGATCCGGGAACGAGCGTCCCGGGGCGCCACGGTCGAGGCCGGCCTCCTCCTCACGGCTGTATCCGTCAGCGGCTGCCCGGGCGTCGGGGTGTGCCTGCAGCGAGAGCGGCCTGTCGGCAGCCAGCAACTTGACCAGGTACGGCAGATCAGGCAGGTCGGACTGGGCCCGCTGATCAGGCTGGTCATCTGACAGGGACTCACTGCCGGGACCGGGACCGGACCCGGATGAACCCACCCGTCCCGAACCGAACCAGAGTTCGGCTTCAGGCAGGCCGGACGGCTCCAGGCCGCGAAGGTCGGCCAGGGCCGTGGAAGAGCCCCAGTCGTAGTGCTGTAGTCGACCGGCCAACCGGTCCACGATGCGATCGCCCCCGGGTCAGTTGCCGAAGGTGGGCTGGATCCCCTCGGACTCGGCCAGGGCCACGAGACGGGTGTGCTCCGCATCGTCGACCGTCTCGGCCTCGTCCACGAGCATCACCGGGATGCCGTCCACCACCGAATAGCGACGCCGGAGCCTCGGGTTGTAGAGGGCGGCCTCGCCCTCGAACCAGAGCAGGGCGCCCTTGTCCTCAGGGCAGGCGAGGATTTCCAGGAGCTTCGGGTCCAAGGTCATGGACTGGAGGCTATTGGTCGATCAGGGCCTGCACCTCGGCCACACGGGCGGCGCAGGCCTCTTCGTCGTCCGCCTCGACGTTGAGTCGCAGCAGCGGCTCGGTGTTGGACGGTCGGAGGTTGAACCACCAGTCGCCGAGGTCGACGGTCAACCCGTCCAGCCGGTCCTGGGTCTCGTCACCGAAGTGCCCCGCCACCTGTTCGATGACCGCCGCGGGATCGCCGACGGTCGTGTTGATCTCGCCGGACGCCGCGTAGCGCTCGAACGGCGCCAGCAGGCCGCTCAGCGGGAGGTCGGAGGCCGAGAGGGCCTCGAGCACCACCAGTGCGGCGATCAGCCCGGAGTCAGCCCTGTAGTTGTCACGGAAGTAATAGTGGCCGGAGTGTTCGCCGGCGAACACCGCTCCCTCCTCGACCATGGCCTGCTTGATGATCGAATGGCCGACCCGGGTCCGCACCGGACGGCCTCCGCACTCGACGATCATCTCAGGCACGGCCTTTGAGCAGATCAGGTTGTGGAGCACGGTCGCCCCGGGCTCACGGCGCAGCACACCACTGGCCACCAGCGACGTCGTGGTGGATCCCGATACCGGACGGGCCCGCTCGTCGACCAGGAACACGCGATCAGCGTCGCCATCGAAGGCCAGGCCGATGTCGGCGCCGGTCTCGAGCACCCGGGCCTGAAGGTCGCGGAGGTTCTCAGGCTGGATCGGATCGGCCGGATGGTTGGGAAAGGTGCCGTCCAGCTCCGGGAAGAGGTGGTCGAGGTGGAACGGGAGCCCGTCGAACACGGCGGGCACCACCAGCCCGCCCATGCCGTTGGCTGTATCCACGACGACGCGCAGGGGGCGGAGGGAGTCGAGGTCCGCGAACGACCGGACGTGTTCCACGAAGTCCCCGAGGACGTCCAGTGAGCTCGTGGACCCCCCACCGGAGGCGACCTCGCCGTCGAATCCGGCGAGGATCCGGGCTGCCATCCGATCCAGGCCCGTGTCGCCACCGACCGGCCGGGCGGCCGACAGGCAGAGCTTCATGCCGTTGTAACCAGCCGGATTGTGACTGGCGGTGAGCACCGCACCGGGCACACCCAGGTGGCCGGAGGCGTAGTAGAGCATGTCGGTTGACGCCAGCCCGAGGTCCACCACGTCCAGGCCCTCGGACATCACGCCGGCGGCGAAGGCCGCTCCGAGGAGGGTGCCGCTGGGTCGCATGTCCCTGCCGATGACCACCCGGGTCGTCTCAGGTTCCTCATCACGCACCAGCAGGGCGAACGCCCGACCAATGGAGGCGGCAAGCGATTCGCCCAACTGCTCCGGAACCCGGCCGCGGATGTCGTACGCCTTGAAGATGGCACCGACCTGATCAGGGTCCACCCGGCCACGGTGCTCCGTCGGCCTGCCGGCGTCCCGAGCCAGGTAGCCGCCTCTGCGGGCCAGTTGGCGCACCCGGACGAGGTCCACAAGCAGGCGCAGCCCGTCGCGAAGGGCCCGTACGGTGGTCCGGTCGGAGTTCTCGACCTCGACCGGCACCTCGGCCAGGGTCAGCCGCCAGCGTTCGGCCAGGTGGAACAACTCGACGTCGAAGGCGAAGCCATCCAGAGTCGAAGCCTCGAACAGCCGACGGGCCACGTCGGCCCGGAATGCCTTAAGGCCGCACTGGGTGTCGCGGTACTGGCCCAGCAGGACGGCGTGGGTCGCCAGGTTCACCAGCCGTCCACCCACCTCACGAAGGCGCCCGGTGCGAACCAGCGTCCGGGTGTCGGTGTGGCGTCGACTGCCGACCACCATGTCGAAGCCGGCCTCGACCTGGATGACGAGCGCCGCAGCCTGAGCCGGCCCGTAGGCCAGGTCGGCGTCGGTGAACACCACGGTCCGCCCGGTTGCCACCGCCACCCCGGCACGTACCGCAGCACCCTTACCGGAGTTGCGCTCCAGGCGCACCACCCGGTCGGCACCGGCGGCCTCGGCACGCAGCGCCGTTTCGTCCGGGGAACCGTCGTCCACCACGATGACCTCGATGTGTTCGAGCTCCCCATCCCGACCCAGGGCTTCACCCAACTCCCGGCGGACGCGGGTCACCGCTACCGCAATGCGGTCGGCCTCCGAGTAGGCGGGCAGCACGACGCTGACCCGAAAGGCCCCGGGTGCAATCGCCTGGTCGGTGGGGCTGTCCTGCTCCCGACGTATCACCCGGAACAGGAAGGCACGGTAGGAAATGCCACGCACCCCGGCTGCAGCAGCCACCGCCAGCACCTTGGCGACCAGGTCACGGCCGGGACCGCCCGGCGTGCCGATCACGGCCAGGACCATCAGGTCGACCAGGCCGGCAACCACGACGACGGCCACGAAGACCCGCCGGATCCTTATCCAACGGGCGAAGGGATCGTCGCGCAGGGTGACGAGGCGGTGGAGGCGACGGGCTGCAAGGGCTGCGACGGCCAGGGCCACCACGTCTGCGGCCACCACCGGCCAGCCCCACTCCAGGAGCAGGACGAGCAGGCCCACGTCGAGAACGGTGGCGATGAGGCCCACCACGGCGAATCGCCGTAGACGATCCCTCACGGTGAAGCGACCTCCGACAACGGGGCCTCCGGCTCAGAGCCACCCGGATCATCCGGGTCCTGGGGGTCCTGAGGGTCTTCCAGGCCAACAGGCCCGTCGACGCGTCGCTGCACCCATCGGTCCAGTCGCGCGTCACCGTCGGGCCCGATGCCCGCCAGGTCGAACCGCTGCCTGGCCGTCCCCGCTCCATCGGATCGATGACGGTGCCTACGATCCGACCGCGCAACCAGTACGGCGAGAGCGACCAGCCCGATCAGGCTGAGCAGCATGGCGACGACATCGACGCCGGTGCGGCCGTAGGCGAGGGACACCTCGTTGCCGGTGGGCACCACGATCATGAGGTTCGGCGTGGCGCGCCACGGTCCGTCAGCCCCGGACACCTCCCAGTTCGGGAAGAAGGAGGTGCGCACCATCACCGGCACGCCCACACGGTCGACGTGGAACGAGATCGAGTCGACACCGGTCGTGATGTCGGTGACGTTCACCGGCGGCAGGGCCCGTCGTTCCGCCAGCTCGCCCGGGGCGACCCGCTGCCATCCGTCAGGGCCTCCAATGGTCCGCGGCACAGCCGACGAGCCTTCCTGGAACACCTCGACCGCCGGCTCCAGCCAGCCTGCATGGTCGACGTCCACGAACACAGCCGGTTCCACCTCCATTGCGACGACCATCTCGGCGCCGGCGACGGCGAACACGGTCCACGGTCCACTGGTCGCCAACTCGGTCAGGTCGGCGTGCCCGCGCCCCTCGGTCACCGCGCGTTCCGAGAAGGCCGCGTAGTAGGGGACGCCGAACTGTCGGAGGTGGTCGATCCCGGAATCCAGGTCGAAATCCCGGTATGGCAACCCGCGTTGGGCGCGTGATGGAGCAATGGAGAGTTCCGACTGCATCAGGAAGTGGTACGGCGTCGACGTGGACGCCTCGAAGTAGAGGCCCTCCATGGATCCGATGCAGCCGTCCGTCCAGTGCGGCAGGAGCATCAGGGCCATGGGGGTGCCGTACCGCACGAGGTCGCTGTTGTACTCCCAGAGCAACCGGCCACAGCCGCGCTCCTCGGCTATCCCGAGCATCGTGGCGGTGAGCGCCCGCTGCTCCTCCCAGCCGCCGCCGGTGTCGTCGCCGACCCGGTTCTCGTATCCCTCGAAGTTCCAGCGGACCCAGGACCGGCCCAGGTTGAGTTCCTCGGACTGCAGTCCCATCCACGAATAGGTGTTTCCCGACATGGAGCCGGTCGGAAGGACCCTCAGAGGCATGCCCAGGTAGACGATCAGGGCCAGGAACGCCAGCACCGCTCCGCCTCCGGTGACGGCTCGACCCGCCATGCCTCCTGCCGAACGCCTGATGCCGTCGACGAGGCGACCGGCCAGTCGCAGCACGTCGGCCACGCCAATGGCGGCCAGCAGGTAGATGCTGAGGTAGTAGGTGGGGAGGATCCGGCCGTTGTAGAGACGCCCCTCGGGTAGATGGATGAAGGCCAGTCCCAGGAGCACCGCCGAGCCGGCCAGCACGAACCCGAGGCGGCGGCGAAACGCGATCGACACCACCAGCCCGACGATGGCGATGAGGACCGCCACCTGGAGTGGTGGATCGTTGGTGAGGAAGTCGGCAGCCAGCTGGTCGCGATCCAGCAGGTAGGACCGGAACCGCGTCAGCTTGTGCCAGGACATGTCGTTCAGGTGGTCCCGCTGCCACCAGAAGGGCAGTACCCAGAAGGCCGAGCAGAGCCCGGCGACCAGGCCCGTGGTGAGCATCCACCGCAGCGCCCCACGGCTGGGTCGCAGGGCCAGGGCGACAGCCGATGCCACCAGCGCGTAGAACACCACGAGCAGGTGGAACAACCCGGTGAGGGCCAGCATGACCGCTGCGGCGCCACGACCCCGGCCCGTCTCAAGGCCCCGGACCATGAGGCCGATGTAGACGAGGCATGCAGCCACGGCCAGAGCGAAGGCGAACTCGCCAGCCATGGTCGACATCAGGTTGCCGCCCATGATGTTGAACGACCGGTCGAACACGAATGGCAGGGTGGCCACCGCTGTCAGGGCCGGGCCCGGGAACGGCAGGCCGGCGAGGCGCCCCGTCAGCCATCCGGCCACCGGCATGACCACCAGGCCGCCGATCGTCACCCACTTCAGCGCCATGCCGTAGTGGACCGGTACCACCAGCACGGTGAACGCTCCCAGCAGGATCAGGCGGGTGATCCAGCCGGAGGCACGGTTGCGGAGCAGGCGTGCTGCGACGAAGCCGATGGCGGGGATCGCGACCGCGAGCAGCGGCGTTGCCAGGCCGACGTCGACGGCCACGACCAGCAGCATCGGGACCACCATGTAGAAGTGGTAGGCGGGGAACCCCGCGTACCAGTCGGGTGTCCACCCGGTGAGGCGGAACCTGGGTAGCAGTTCGTCACGGATGAAGGCGGGCCCCCAGACGTGCGCACCCAGGTCGCCGCCCGTCGGGGTGGACCTGGTGAACAGCAGGCCGTCCGGGTTGACGACCCAGAGGACGAACATGACGCTGCCTCCCACGAGGAAGCCGGTCACCCAGGTGGTCAGGGGGATGCGTCGCAGAGCGGCCACCAGCGGGCTGGCGGTGCCATCGTCGCCGGCCTCAGGGATGGGTGGAGCCTGCTCGCCAACGGGTTCCGGGTTGGGCGACACAGCGTCGATCCCGGACCCCGTGGTGGGATCGGTCATCCGGCCGGGGTCTCGAGCAGCAGTACGGCAACGGTCACTGCGTTGAACCCCACATGGGCCCAGATGGCCCGGCCGATCCGGCCGTCACGCTGCGCCAGCCAGCCGCAGATCAGGCCAATTGCCAGGAGGGCCGGGAACTGCAGGAACTGCAGGTGCACGACACCGAACACGAAGGCGGACACGACCAGGGCCGTCCGGCGACGCATCCGGGCTTCGAGGGCCCGCAAGGTCAAGCCACGGAAGAAGATCTCCTCGACTATCGGGGCGCCCACCACCACGGCGAGGATCAGCAGGAGGATGCCGCCGCCCGATGCCTTGTCAACGAGGTCCCGGGCCGGACCCGAGACGTCCAGGTCGTCAGCCATGAGGAGCACAGGGATGTAGATGATCGGAACGACGGCCACCTGTGTGGCGATGCCGATGCCCAGGCCCTGCCAGGCATCCCTGAAGGTCGCTCCCCAACCCAGGTCGACCCAGCGGACGCCCCGGACCACCACCAACCAGAGCGGCACCCCCAGCAGGCCGGTCCAGAGGGCGGCCTGGAGGATGGCGACGACAGAGAGGGGCATGACCTCATCGACCCCGTAGCCGCCGACGGCGAAGACGATCCCGGCGGCCACGACGCTGGCGACCATCCCGATGACCATCCCGGCCGCGACGTGGCCAATCCCCCAGGCACGCTCTGGTGAAGCGGCCTCGGGCCCGGACGCAGAGTCGCGTCCTCGAGAACCCTGATCAGGGAAGGGGCCCTGATCGGGAAAGCGACCCTGATCGGGGAAGGGACCGTCCATCGGCCGAACCCTAGCGAGGGGCTCGGAGCCGGGGGCTCCCCGCCGGGGGTCACCGCCCTAGATCGCGGTGCCGGTCCGAAGCGCCATCCGTGCCCGGCAGGAAGCGGGCCGAGGCCGGACCGACACAGGGCCCCCGTACGATGGGGACATGGCGGACGCATCCGACAAGCGAAGCGACAGGTCGTCCGGTCGGCGCTCCAGACGAGAGGGCAGCCGACCCGGCAAGCCCAAGGAGACGGGCAGCCGACCGGCGCCTGGCACCAGGCCCAGCCGTGAACAGGGCTGGCCCCGTTGGGGCATCTGGCTGGTCCTGGGACTCGTCGCCTCGTTCCTCTTCTTCCCCAACCTCTTCCCGGCCGACGACCTCGACGAGGTCTCCTACGACCGTTTCCTCGGCCAGGTGACGGCACACGAGGTCAGCGACGTCCTGGTGGACAACCTGACCGGACGCATCGAGTTCACCGACGTCGACGGCGTCCTGCATGTGACCGCAGGTCCCCTCGAGCTCTCCATTGACGACCGTCGGCTGCTGGCCGACAGCGGTGCCGCCGTCCTCTTCGAGACCCCAAAGCCGGGGTTCCTCCAGTCGTGGCTGCCGCTGCTGTTGCCCGTGGGCCTGATCATCCTGTTCTTCTGGTGGATGAGCCGCCGGGCCCAGGGCCAGATGGGCGGGATGATGTCCATCGGCCGATCGAAAGCAAAGCTTTACTCCACCGAACGACCGGGTACGACGTTCGACGACGTGGCCGGCTACGAGGGTGTGAAGACGGAGATCCGCGAGGTCGTGGACTTCCTGAAGGACACCGAGAAGTTCTCCGAGATCGGCGCCCGCGTCCCCAAGGGCGTGCTGCTGGTCGGACCTCCGGGAACCGGCAAGACGCTCATTGCCAGGGCCGTGGCCGGCGAGGCGGGCGTGCCGTTCCTCTCGGTGACCGGTTCCGACTTCATGGAGATGTTCGTGGGTGTGGGAGCCAGCAGGGTCCGCGACCTGTTCGACACGGCACGCAAGATGGGCAGGGCCATCATCTTCATCGACGAGGTCGACTCGGTCGGACGCAAGCGCGGCGCCGGCATGGGCGGCGGGCACGACGAGCGGGAGCAGACGCTGAACCAGATTCTGTCGGAGATGGACGGCTTCGAGTCCAGCGAGGGCATCGTGATGATCGCCGCCACCAACCGACCGGACATCCTGGACTCCGCCCTGTTGCGGCCGGGCCGGTTCGACCGCCAGGTGGTCGTTCCGCTTCCCGAACTGGAGGACCGTAGGAAGATCCTGGACGTCCACGTCAAGGGCAAACGGATGGGCGACGACGTTGATCTGAGCGTGGTGGCCCGTGGGACACCGGGGATGAGCGGCGCCGACCTGGCCAACCTAGTTAACGAGGCGGCACTGGTCGCCGTTAGAACCGGTAACGACGCCATCCTCGCAGAACACCTGGACATGGCCCGGGACCGGATCCTGATGGGCCAGAAGCGCGAGTCGCTGGCCATGACCGATGCCGAGAAGGAAATGACCGCCTACCACGAGGCGGGTCATGCCCTTTGTGCATCTCTACTGCCCAAGGCCCCGCCGGTGCACAAGGTGACGATAATCCCCAGAGGTAGGGCCCTCGGAGTCACGATGATGTTGCCAGAAGAGGAGAGACACACCGATCAGCAGGACCACCTTGAGGATGACCTCGTGGTCGCGATGGGAGGGCGGGTGGCCGAAGACCTGGTGTTCGGCGTGATCTCCAACGGTGCCCACAGCGATCTTGTGCACGCCACCAAGTCCGCTAGCCGCATGGTGCGGGAATGGGGTATGAGTGACGTGGTGGGCCCGATGGCCTGGAGCAGCAACAACCAGGTATTTCTGGGCGACGGAATGCTCGCTACACGGGACTACAGCGACGAGACGGCCCGGGTCATCGACAAAGAGATCCAACGGATCCTCGTCGAACAGGAGAAGCGCTGCCGGGACCTGCTGACCAAGCACCGACAGGCCCTCGACCTGGTAGCCCGGGCCCTTCTCGAGCAGGAGACGATCAGCGGAGAAGAAGTCGGCCGCCTGATCGGGATCGCAGCCGGCAGCGACCCGGCCAGCACCGACTGACCGGTCCACCCATGGATCGCCTGCTCCTCCTCGTCGTGGTCGCTGCAGCGGCCGGCACGCTCGCCCACCTGGTGCAGCGCCGACGGCCCGATGCGCCGGTACGTACCGGCTGGTCGGTCCCCGAACAGTTGGACAGGCGGGACTTCGACCGACCAGATGCCCCATGGCTGGTGGCTGTGTTCACGTCAGCGAAATGTGAGACGTGCAGCTCCGTGGTGGAGGTGGCCGGTCCGCTGGAGAGCAAGGCGGTGGCGTTCCACGAGGTCGAGGCGGCTGCCCGGAAGGACCTGCACGACCGGTACGCCATCGAGGCTGTGCCGATGGTGCTCCTCGTGGACGCCGTCGGCGTGGTCCGCAGCCACCACCTGGGGCCGGTGTCAGCCACCCACCTGTGGGGAAGCCTCGCCGAGCTCCGCCAACCGGGTTCCATCCCCGATGGCTGCAGCGCCGGCGACTGAGTCAGCCGGACTCCGGCCACTCCTCGGTGCCGGCAACCGCCACCGCCACACCGGCCGTCGACCCGGACGGTGACCATTCCCGTACGGACGCCACGACACCTGAGGTGGACTCCACGGCCAGGATCACCGGTCCACCCGCTCCCAGCGGGAACACGACCTGGGTTCCGGGATCCAGCTCGACGACGGTGGGTAGTCCTTCCGGAGCCCGACCAGCCAGCACCTTCACCTCGATGGTGGCGATGCTGGAACCGGATGGGTTGGCAACCGCCAGGATGTCGCCGCTGCTCTCGAACCTCTCCCCCAGGTCGACCAGCCAGCCGCGTGCCGCCACCGACATCAGGGGCCGAACAGCCAGGTCGGGTACACCGAGACTGCCGGGGTCCGACCGGCCATCGGCCTGCTCGCCGGTGACCGCTCCACGACGCACCAACGAAGCCGCCACGGGCTGGTCGTCCAGCGTCCTGACCTCGATGCTGAAGGTCCCCACACCGTCCAGGCGTCCATCGCCGAGGTCGACGACGTGGCGCTGTCCGGCCCGGAGCACCACGGGCCAGGGCTCGACGAACCCATCGGCATGCGACGTCCGGGCCACCACCTCTAGCTCAATGGTCTCCTCGCCGGGGTTCAACACCACCACCGACAGGTCACCGGCCGACTCGGCGATCGACCCGGCGATCGACCCGGCAACCGGTCCGACCCCGGGCATGAAGAGCCGTGACCGTGCCTCCGGTAGGCCGGGCGCCAGGTCCAGGCCACGAATCCCTGTGGGGCCCTCCCCGTTGGCCAACTGCAGACGCGCTGCAGCCACCTGGCCGACGCGGACCTGCACCAGGGCCGAGACCACCGACGAGTCCGAGATCCGCTCCGTCACGTCATAGGCGACCACCGAGCGGCCGGCTACGACCATCCCCTGGGAGTCGAGGGTCTCACGGCGACCGATATCGCCCACGAAGCGCAGGTCCACGACCGCCGAGGCCGGGAATGGATTGTGGAGAAGCAGCCACACCCGGTTCCCCGGCCGGGTCGTGGTGGACCACGGCACCAACCATGTACCCGAGGTGCGGGTCAGGCATGGACGCTGGTCCACGCCGTCGCCCTCGACGCGCTGGCTGACGACGACGGCCCCACCCGGCACCTCGACGGTCACGGCGGCGAATGCCGAATCGGGCACGAATCGGCCGGGCCGGATCTCCAACCGGGCGCCGGCATCCAGACGGAAGGCCCGCTCCACGGACCGGCCCCGGTCATCCACGACGATGACCCGGCCGTCCACCGGGCCGGCGGCGATGCTGGCCACCTGGACGGACCGGTCCCGGATCCCGTCCAGTACGGCGGTGGGGCCGAGGCAGAACCAGAGGTCGGACGACTCCCCCGCCAGGGACATGGCGGTGCGGGCCACGGCTGGCAGCGTGTCGGCAGCATCGTCCGGGGCTTCGACCCCCAGAGTCAGCGCCCCGACGAGCAGCGCCACCAGCAGGACCAGGGCCGGTTGGCGATGGGCGTTCACGGCCGATTCTCCCGACCAGCCCGGCCGACCCGGCTGACCCGTGCTGTGCGCGCCCAGCTGGCCAGCAGCAGTGTCGCCCCCAGCAGGACGACCTGGACCGTTCGGCGACTACGGGAACCCGAGTCGTCCAGCTCCAGTACCCCGACCGTGCCCATGGCCACGCGGACAGATGGATGGGCAGATGGAGTCCCGAGGTCGCCGGAGGCCACGAGCGGCTGCCGGACGCCGTCCACGGTGAAGCGCCAGGCACCTTCAGGGCCGACGGCCCAGCGCAGAGAGCCATCCGCCGATGCCGTCAGGACACGCCGGTCGAAGGCCTCCCGGGTCACGGTGACAGGTACCGCCCGACGATTCCGGTCGCGCACAACGGCAAGCGGTGCCTCCACGACGGTGCTGCGGTAGACGGTCACCGCCCGGTTGATGCCCTCCATCCGCTCGAGGTCCAGTTGGCGTGACATGGCCCCTGCGAGGAGGTCCGGCACGGAGACCTCACGCGCTGGCTGGGGCACGGGAGCGGAGCGCTCCACCAGCACCACCCAGCCGACTCCCCACGTCGCCAGTCGGGCACCGAGGCGGCTGGTGTCACCGGCCATGGCGTCGACCACCGATGCCCTGATCGAAGCCAGGCCCTCGGTCAGGTCAATGGGCCACTGGTCAATGAGGTCCGGCCGACCATTGGTAACCGCCATGGCCAGGCCGTCCGGTATGGGCGCCCCGGAGGGCAGAGCACCAACCGGATGACTTCTACCGGGGAGGTCATATACGAGGTGGTCGTCGCCGACGGGGATTCCAACCGCCGGAAGGACCGATGGGTCACCCAGCCACAGGACCCGGGGAATGCCGCCGTGGATCGTCCCACCATCCAACGGGCCCGTGGAGATGAACGGCACCGCCGCACGCAGGTCATCGCGTGCCGTACCCCATGCGCCGTCGATTGAACCACCCAGCACGGGCAGTACGGCCACGGCCAGGGACAGCCCGGCCACGCCTACGGCTCCCCGTCGGAGCCAGCTGAACCTTGCACCCGAAGGCCGGGACCGTCCTGACGGGAGACCCGAACCTGGGTCGGCATCGGTGGCTCCAGCAGCGGCGGTAGCAGGAACAGCGCCAACACCCGCACCGGCACCGGCACCGGCACCGGCACCGGCATGAGTACGGGCAGGAACCGCCCCACCCAACAGGTCGGAGCCGAGGCCGGCCACACCGACCGCTGCGGCCCAGGCCAGCCCGACGGCTGCCGGCGCCAGGAGGACACCGGGATCGGGAGTGGGACCGTCCCACCAGCCCTGATCCAGTATCCAGACCGCGGACCACGATGCTGCGACCACGAACCAGGCCCGCAGGGCAATGAACAGGTGACGGCCACGGGCGACCACCAGGGCGAGGACCGGCACAACCAGCAGAGCGAACCCGACCCGGCCCAGACCGAAGTCGCCGGTGTCCAAGCGGAACATCTCCATCGTTCCGACGCCGTGGACCGGCCAGTGGACCGGGTTCAGCAACGACCCGACGGGCCTACCACCGACGATCTCGAGCACGAGGGGGAGGTGGAGGAGGCCGGCCACGGCGACACCTGCCGTGGTGACCACCACGAGCCGACCCAGGCCGGCGAGGCTCCCCGCCAGGATCGTGCCTACGACCAGGCCCACCAGGACCATGAGGACCGGCACGGCGAGCATCGGGTCCACCGCCGCAACCGCAGCCAGGAGGAGCCCGGTGACCAGCACCTCTGACCAGAGGCCGCGTCGACGGGTGCCGGGTCCGGCCTCGCCGCCACGGGTTCCGTACGGGGCCACCCCCTGGGCGCCCACGAGGCGGCGTACCACCCAGGGAAGTGCCGCAAAGGCAACCATCGGCGCCAGCCGACCGTCCCGCAGGGCGTCATACGGCAACGGAACGGAGAGGTATACGAGTACGGCGACTGCCCTGGAACGCCCACCACCCACCGGTTGGGTGAGGCGCCACACCCCGACCGCCCCGACCGGCAGGGCGGCAAGCACCACGAGGGTCCACACGAGGCCGCTCCCCCACGGCCAGAAGCTGTCCAGAAGTCCTATGAGGGCCAGCCCATCAGGACCTACGACCGTGGTGCCGGTGCCGGTGGGCCGCCATCCCAGCCACCACGACCTGACCAGGTCCATCGGGTCGACAGGCAGTGGCTGCATCCTGCCGACCGCCGGAAGCCCATTGACGACCAACGAGCGGGAACCGAAGCCGAGGACGACAGCGGAGACCATCAGGGACAAGCCGCCGGGTCCGAACAGCATCGACCAGAGCCTGTGGAGGCGCAACTGGCTGGGAGAACGGTCGTCGGAACCGGTCAGGTCCCGTCCGGTTACGACACGCTGGAAGGCCCGGTGGGGAACCTCGAGGCGCGCTACAGCGGCCGAAGCGGTCGCGTCGGGGGTCGGCATGATGCGACGGCGGCGTCGGATCGACGAGAGGCGGCGGAAGTTCCAGGGCCAGGCACCGACCAGCCCGGCGGCATGCCTGAACCTTCCCGTAGCCAGGCCGTAGACCGCCCCGACGAGGGTGGCTGCCAACAGGCCCACGACTGCGCCGGCGGCCCGGGCCGGCCGGTGGCAGACCAGCACCATTCGGAGCCGGTTGCGTGCCCGCTGCGATGAGGATCCTGAATGCTCCCGGGTCGGGCCCCGGCGACCACCGCTCTCTCCTGTGCCGGAGCCTGAGGCGGAGCCACGGGCGGACGGGCCATCCGATGGGTGTGATGGGTCCGATGGGCGTGGGCCTGTGGAGACGCGGCGGGCGACAGCGGTGGGGGCCGTGGCCATGGTGGCTCCCAGCAGTCGGGCACGCCAGCAGAGCTCCACCAGACCGTCAGCGCCACGGACCTCCGGGTCGATGCCTCCAAGCGCCTCGAACAGGTCGGTCCTGACCAGCACCACCGCGCCTGACACGGCCAGCACCTCACGGATGGTGTCGTACTGGCCCTGGTCCAGCTCGCCGGCTTCGACGAGCGGTACCGGTGTGCCGAGCCTGTCGACCGACGCCCCCAGGTCATCGAGGGTCCGGCTGCCGTCGTGGGCCAGCACCTTGGCTCCGACGATGCCCGCATTGGACTCCAGGGCGTGCTCGACCATGCGCCGGACCGCCGTGTCGACCAGTAGGACGTCGTCAGCCAGCAGCAGGAGGAAGCTGGGCGGGGCGACACCGGTTCGTGAGGTCAGGCCTGCGGTGACGGCGGCACCGAATCCGGGGCTGCCCTCCATGCGGGCAATCGTCGAGCCGGGCAGGACGCGCCCGACACGTTCCACCAGCGGGGACTCCCCCGTCGTCACCCGAGGCGTCCCGGCATCGACCACGAGGGTCTCCAGACGGGGGTGGTCCTGGGAGGCCAGACCGGCCATGACCACGTCCAGTGACGGTCCCGGGTCGCCTGCGACCAGCACGGCGAGCACCGTCGGCGTCGACGGTCGGGGCGCCGGATCGGTCGGCGCCACAGCATCCAGCGACTTGTCGGATACGGCGTCCACGGGTTCCGGACTCTAGTGCCACGGCGCCTGTGGCCGTCCTGCGGGTGACCGGGCCAACCAGTGGGCAGGCATGCCGGGAGACGTTGAACACATAGGGTGCACCGGTGGCACAGCACCCGTTTCCAGGCCAGCCGAGGCGCCCCGGCCGCCCACGGTCCGGTCGGCTCCACCGCTGCAGCGGCTTCCACCTCGACCTCCACCAGCCAGCCCGATGAGGGCACTGGTGACCGGCGCTGCCGGGTTCGTGGGAGGCCACCTCGTGGAGCACCTGAGGGCCAGTGGCGACGACGTGACCTGCACCGACCGGGCGGACGGTGGCCCGGACCTGTTGGACCCGACCGGCATCCGCAAGCTCGTAGTGGATGCGGGACCCGACGTCGTGTACCACCTGGCTGGTCAGGCCGACGTCGGGGGCTCCTGGGACTCGCCGGTCCAGACGCTGCGGGCCAACGCCGAGGGAACCCTCAACCTGCTCGACGCCGTAAGGGTCCTGGACGGTGTGCGGGTGGTAACCGTGAGCAGCGCCGACATCTACGGGGTCGTCGATCCCGACGACCTTCCGACGCCGGAGTCGGCGCCGCTGCGACCCGTTTCTCCGTATGCGGCCAGCAAGGCGGCGGCCGACCTCCTGGCCCTGCAGGCACACCTGGGCCATGGGCTCCACGTCGTGCGGGCCCGCTCCTTCAACCACCTCGGTCCCGGGCAGAGCGACCGGTTCGTGTGTTCGGCTCTGGCATCGCGCATTGCCGCTGCCGAGTTGGCAGGTGGGGACTCGATACGGGTCGGCAACCTGGATGCCCGCCGCGACTTCACCGACGTCCGCGATGTCGTGCGGGCCTACCGGTGCCTGGCGCTCCTCGGCCGCCCGGGAGCGGCCTACAACGTGTGCACCGGAGCAACGGTGTCGATCCGGGAGGTGGCCGAGAGGCTCGTGGAGATAGCCCGCCGGGGCCGGGACGGGTCGGGCAGGGCCGGCCCGGAGCGGGCGGGCCCGGTGCCGACGCATCCGAAGCCGCCGGGTCTGAACCACATCCATCTGGTGGAGGATCCTTCGCTGCGCCGGCCGGTGGACGTGGCGGTGTCGTGTGGTGACCCCAAGGCGATCCGATCCGATACCGGATGGCAGCCCGAGTTGTCGTTGCAGCGGACGCTCGCAGACCTTCTGGACTACTGGCGGGAGCGCCTTCGCCGCGACCCGGAGGCAGACTGACCACCATGAAGCGCCGCGCTCTCATCACAGGCATCACGGGACAGGACGGCTCCTACCTGGCCGAGTTGCTGCTGGACAAGGGATACGACGTGATCGGCATGGTGCGCCGGACCTCCACGGTCACCTTCGAGCGCATCGACCACCTCATGGACCGCATCGAGCTCCATTCGGGCGACCTGATGGACCCTCTCTCGCTCATCGAGGCACTCCGGGCGCATGAACCCGACGAGGTCTACAACCTGGCCGCACAGTCGTTCGTCCCGACGTCGTTCGAACAGCCGGTCCTGACCGGTGAGACCACGGCGCTGGGCGTGACCCGCCTACTGGACGCAATCCGTGTCGTGAACCCGGCGATCCGCTTCTACCAGGCCAGCTCCAGCGAGATGTTCGGCCAGGTCCGGGAGGTTCCACAGACGGAGACCACGCCGTTCCACCCGAGGAGCCCGTACGGGGTGGCCAAGGTCTATGCCCACTGGATCACCGTGAACTACCGGGAGAGCTACGGGCTGCACGCCAACTCCGGGATCCTCTTCAACCACGAGAGCCCCCGCAGGGGCCTCGAGTTCCTGCCGCGCAAGATCAGCCACGGAGTCGCCCAGATCGCGCTCGGGCAGGCCACCGAACTACGCCTCGGCAACCTGGAGGCGAAGCGCGACTGGGGATACGCCGGCGACTACGTGGACGCCATGTGGCGGATGCTGCAGCTGGACGAGCCGGACGACTTCGTGATCTGCACAGGCGAGACGCGGACGGTCAGGGAGTTCTGCGATAAGGCCTTCTCGCGCGTCGGGCTGGATGCCGACGAGCACATCGTGATCGACGAGAAGTTCTACCGACCGGCCGAGGTGGACCTACTCGTAGGCGACCGGGCCAAGGCCGAATCGATCCTGGGTTGGCGACCGACCGTCGACTTCACCGGGCTGGTCGAGATGATGGTGGACGCCGACATGGCCCTCGTCGAGCGACGGCTCCGGCAGGGTTCTTGATCACCGTTCTGGCCGGTGGCGTAGGGGCCGCCCGGCTGCTGCGGGGCATGGTCCGCGCCGTTCCGGCATCGGACGTCACGGCGATCGTGAATACTGCCGACGACGTGATCCTGCACGGCCTGCACGTTTCACCTGACCTCGACACCGTCACCTACACGTTGGCCGAGGCCGGTAACCCCGAGACCGGCTGGGGACTGGCGGGTGAGACGTGGCAGGCGATGGACGCCCTGGAGCGTCTCGGAGGCAGCGCCTGGTTCCGTCTCGGCGACCGGGACCTCGGCACACACCTCCACCGGACCGGCCGGCTGGCCGCTGGCGCCGGCCTGACCGCCATCACGGCCGAGATCACAGCCGCCTGGGGGCTGGAGTTGACGCTGCTGCCCATGACCGAGGACCGGGTGGCGACCATGATGACCCTCGCCCCCACTGACGGGACCCGCACCCCGGCCGACAGGCAGGCCGGCGAAGAAGCCAGCGGGCAGGCCAGCCGGGAAGTCGGCTTCCAGGAGTACTTCGTCCGGTTGGGCCACTCGGTGGCGGTGGAATCGGTGCGCTTCGACGGCGCCTCGGAGTCACTACCCGGCCCGGGTGTGCTCGACGCACTCGCCGATGCCGACGTTGTCGTGATTGCGCCGTCGAATCCGATCGTCTCCATAGGCCCGCTGCTGGCCGTTCCCGGCATCGCCGAGGCGTTGCGATCCCGGCGGGCCGACACGGTCGCCGTTTCGCCGATCGTGGCCGGGGCGGCGCTGAAGGGCCCGGCCGACCGGCTGATGCGCGAATTGGGCCACGAAGCCTCCGTGGTCGGCGTGGCACGCATCTACCGCGACATCGCAGCGACCCTCGTGGTCGACACCGCCGATGCCGGGCTGGCAGCGGCCGTGGAGGCCGAGGGCATGGCCTGCGTGGTCACAGACACGATCATGTCGTCGCCCGAGGTGGCGGCCGACCTCTCCCGCCGGATCCTGGAGGTGTCCCGATGACACCCACACGGACCGCAGGCGGTTCCCCGGAAGCAGATACAGACGGCGAAGCAGAAGCAGAGGTCCTCCGATGACCAGCGCCAGACCGGTACCCGAGGCGATCCAGGTGATACCTGTCCCGGGCCTTCCCGAGGTGCGCCCGGGCGATGACCTGGCTGGCCTGATCGCCGGGGCAGCCGACCTTCTCGACGGCGACGTGGTGGTCGTGACCCAGAAGGTGGTCTCCAAGGCGGAGAACCGGCTGGTGGCCATCGACCCCGAGGTGGGCCACAAGCCCCTCGTGGAACGCGAGTCGGTTCGGATCCTGCGCCGACGCGGCGACCTGATCATCAGCGAGACGCTGCACGGCTTCGTGTGCGCAAACGCAGGCATCGACCTCTCCAACGTGGAAGCCGGTCAGGCGGCGCTGCTGCCGGTCGACTCGGATCGTTCAGCACGTCGTATCCGTAACGGCCTGCGCCACCGGTTCGGCGTGGACGTGGCCGTGATCGTGAGCGACACCTTCGGACGGCCATGGCGTCGGGGTGTCACCGATGTGGCGATCGGGTGTGCGGGCCTACGTCCCGTGGTCGACCTGCGGGGCACCACGGATGCGCTGGGTCGAGAACTGCAGGTGACGGAGGTGGCGATCGTGGACGAGATCGCGGCCGCCGCCGAACTGGTCATGGGCAAGGCCTACGGAATCCCCGTGGCCATCGTGCGAGGCGTGGACCCGGAGTGGTTCGGCGACGGAGGCGTGGTAGCCGACGTGGTCCGCTCCCCCGACGAGGACCTGTTTCGCTAACCGGAGAGGACGACCGTTATCCGCTCCTGGAGTTACCACAGAGACGGTACGAACAGGACAGTCTGTTAGTCCTGGCGGTCCGCTGTTACTTCTCGAACCGGGAGTACTCGTAGGGGTTGCTGAACGTCAGGGAGGCGCCACAGGTCCCACCCTGACGCTCAATGCGCAACGTGTCATCGTCGACCACTTCGATAAGGAACCGATCGGTGGTCCCCTGTGGCCCGTTGGAGTCGGCTGTGAAGGTGTTGTAGCAGTGGATTCCTGATCCGGCCGTCACCTGGGCAAAATCACGGTTCACCGTCCCGGTCGACCGCTTCTGGAAGATCCAGTAGCCGGGATCCGCCACCAAGGCGGCCACAGAGACGGCCTGGTGGTCGCTACGAGCGTTGTCGTCAACAAGAGCTAAATGGTTGAGCCACTTTCCCTCGATGGGAGCCACGCTGTACCAGAACCCCTTGGCTGTCCCGACCACGTCCTGGAATACCTTGCCGCAACCAGTCTCCTCGTCCGCCAGGATGCCGCGTTCCATCCGCTGGCTGTAGAGCTCGGTTCGTAGATCGTCGACGAACCAGTCGAGGGCACATTGGGACCGCAGAATGCTTTCTGGTTGGGCAGACGGATCAATAGCGAAATGAAGCTCGCTGTCCCAGTCATATGCCCAGAAATCAAGCGCCGTGTTCGGTGTATCGAGGCCGCCAGCCGTCCCGATCAGGTCGCCTTCTGACAACGGGAAGCTGATTCCATCCATCCACATGCATTCTTCGGTCATGAAGCCCACGTAGCCATACGTTTCACACGAGGTGGGCGTGGCCTCTGTAAGGGCCAGGAGATCGTCAGAGATCGTCGATACGTGTCCAAAGCGGATTGTGCCCCCATCGCAGACGCTGATCTCAAGCTGCCAGTCGGTGAAGGCCGCACCGGTGTGGTCGCTGGTGTGGGACGCCAATTTCACGACGATGCCAGTGGCCGGGGCGACGACATTTACACTTGGAGAGATCTCTTCAGCCCAGCCCGGAAGCAAGAGGTAGACGTGGTCAGTGGTTTGTGTGTGGGCCGGCGGGTTGAGGTGGCCGAGTGGTACAACACCCATGATTGATTGACGGTCGATCGGTAACGCTGTTAGAGCACCTTGGCAGGGCACAGTCGGTCCTGTCGTGCTCGCTGCGGCCGCCAAGAGCTCTTCGGCTTCCGTCTGGCATTCATCCCAGACCATAAAGAAGGAG
>JAAZXC010000002.1 GCA_014240365.1 Acidimicrobiales bacterium
GGATCCCGACACCCCGACCGTCGTGGATGTGGAGGCGGGATTCCGGGTGGTCCACGTCGACGCCGGAGCCCACGACCTCCCCAAGGAGGACCTTCCGGGCGTCGTGGACGAGTTCGCCGATGGCGTCGCCTCCTGGCTGGACACCCACCCGGGCCATGACGGGATCCTCGCCAACTACTGGTTGAGCGCGGTCGCAGGGCACCGGCTGAAGCACGAGTTGGGCCTCCCGCTCATCACGACCTTCCACACCCTCGCCATGGTGAAGGCCCAGAGCGGCGATGTGGAACCGCTGGAGCGGATCCGGGCCGAGGGCGAGGTCGTGGGGTGTTCCGACATCCTGCTGGCCAACAGCGCTGAAGAGGTCCGACAGCTCGTCGACCTGTACGGCGCCGAGCGGTCCCGCATCGAGGTGGTTCCACCAGGGGTGGATCACGGCTTCTTCACGCCGGGATCCCAGGCCCTGGCCCGCCGCGCCACGGGGCTCGGCGCGGGCCCCGTCCTCCTCTTCGCCGGTCGCATCCAGCCCCTAAAGGGCGTCGACGTAGCCGTTCGCACGTTGGCCGAGCTGGGTCGCCGCGATGCACGTCTCGTCGTGGTTGGTGGTGCCAGTGGGTCTGCCGGGCAGGCCGAGGCGGAGCGCGTCCGCGGGATCGCCGAGTCCCACGGCCTCGCCGACAGCGTCCAGTTCGTGGACCCGCAGCCGCACCACTGTCTCGCCTACTGGTACCGGGCGTCCGACGTCGTGCTGATGCCGAGTCGTTCCGAGTCGTTCGGTCTGGTCGCCCTGGAGGCTGCCGCGTGCGGGATCCCCGTGGTGGCTGCCGCCGTAGGCGGCCTGCGGACCCTGGTCGACCATGGCCGGACCGGCTACCTGGTGGACGGGCGCGACCCGTCCACGTACGCCGTCCACGTGGCGGAGATCCTGGACGACCCGATTGCAGCGTCGATGATGTCGACGGCGGCCGCCCAGCGGTCCTGGTCGTACACCTGGTCGGCGACGGCCGCCCGGCTCCGCCGGATCTGTGACGACCTCTCCTCCCGGGTGCTCGTGGACTGCGCCTGACGTTGACCCGGGACCAGCCGCCACTCGGCCCTGACGAGATGGACGCGCTCGTCGCCGTGATCGATGCCTGGTTCGCCCGCGTGTTGGAGGAGAACCCGATCCTGGCGGCCGTCGAGCGCGACCCTGATTGCGGGCCGACGGAGCGACGGTGGTTCGCCCGGGTGGTGGGTGAGGAGAAGGACACCTCGACGATCCGCCTCACCCTCAGACAGCGGATGCTCCACCACGAGACCTATGTGATGCCGGCCCCCGAGGAGAACCACGCTGCGTTCCACCAGCACCTGCTGAAGCGCAACTCGAGCCTGGTCGGGGCGACGTTCTGCGTAGGGGAGGAGGATGCCGTCCTGCTGGTCGGGGCCATTGTGGCCTCCACGGTCGACGACGCCGAGCTGGATCGGCTCCTGGGAACCGTGTGGATGGCTATCGAGCGTTGCTTCAGGCCGGCACTTCGCATCGGCTTCGCCAGCCGATTCGGGGGAATCGACACCAGTCAGGATTGATGGTGGACTTTCAATACCTTTGGGTATATCGTGCCCCTCGGGTCCGGCGGCCGGATCGTCGGGGTTCGATCGGGGAAGTGAGTTCTCTGACGACATGGCCGCCGGACCTGTCGCGTCCGGCCGGAGCGCTTCGTTGACCGCCACCCGTACAGGGCCTCCGTCACGCCTCCTCATATTCTCAGTCACGGCGATGGCGCTGCTCAACAACTCGGTGTTGATGAGCTCCACGCCGGAGATCCTGGAATCCTTCGGAGAACCGATCGAACGTGCCGGGATGCTGATCGCCGCAGGCACCGTCACCGGGATAGTGGCGGCCCCCGCCATCGGGTTCCTGGCCGACCGCTACGGCCGCAGGCGCGTCCTCGTGCCCTGCCTGCTCGTCTTCGGGACCTTCGGCAGCCTCGGCGGATTCAGCCCATCGCTGGAGTGGCTGCTGGTAATCCGCGTGATCCAGGGCCTCGGATCCGCCGGACTCATCAACCTCGTGGTGGTCCTGATCACCGACCACTGGTCCGGCATGGAACGAACCCGCCTCCTCGGCCAGAACTCGGCGGTCATCACCACGTTCCTGGCCCTCTTCCCGTTCCTGGGCGGTGCCACCACCGACCTGTTCGGCTGGAGGTGGAACTTCGCCTATTACGCGATGGCCCTGATCGTGGGAGCGGTGGTCGCCCGGTCCCTCCACGACCCGTGGGAGGCCCAACGAATCCCGGTGGTGCAACGCCTGCGGGAGGCACTGGCCGAGGTGTCCATCCCGGCCAATGCCATGGTCATCGGCCTCGGATCGCTGGTCTTCTTCGTCATGTTCGGCGTATTCCTCACCCTCATCCCCATCCACCTCCACGAGACCTTCGGCCTGAGTCCCACACAGCGCGGCCTGGTCGCAGCGGTACCTGCGGTGACGTCGACGGCCACAGCGCTCGTGGTCACCTGGTTCCGGGTTCGGATGTCCGCCGGGGTGATGGTGGCCATCGGCCTCGGCGTGTTCGGCGCCACGTTCGTTGCCATGGGCCTCGGTTCGCTTTGGCTCCTCGTGGCAGCGGCAGCGGTGTACGGACTGGCCGAGGGGATCACGATCCCGACACTCCAGGACCTCGTCGCAGCGCGGGCCCCGGAGCACCTCCGGGGGACCATCCTGGCTCTGTGGGTGAGCAGCCTCCGGCTGGGCCAGACAGCCGGCCCGCTGGTGGTCGGAGTGGCGATCGGCTTCTGGTCGACCGGGACGGTGCTGGCGGGAGCCGGCGTGCTGGTGATGGTGGTCGGCGTCGCCGTCGGGACGTCGCGCGTGCTGCCGGACGGCCGGCCGTCGGCCGACGCCAGCCTGTAGGTTCGCCCCGTGACCACGAAACTCCAGGTGATCGGCGGCGGGAAGATGGGCGAGGCCCTGCTGAGGGGTCTCGTGGCCGACGGCTGGGCGGCCGCTCCGGAGCTCCACGTGGTGGAACCCGATGAGGGCCGCCGGGACCTTCTGGCCGAGGCGCTACCCGGCGTCTCATGTGGTGGTGTCGCCCTGGCCGGCGTCGACACCCTCGTTGCCGTCAAGCCCCACGTGGTGGCCGATGTCTGTGCCGACCTGGCCGCCCTCGGCGTGCCACGGGTCCTGTCCATCGCCGCCGGTATCCGGACCAACGCCATGGAGGCCATCCTGGGTCCTGACATGCCGGTGGTCCGGGTGATGCCCAACACGCCGTCGATAGTGGGCGAGGGCGCCGCCGCAGTCGCCGGAGGCAGGGCCGCCACCACCGACGACCTCGACTGGGCCTCAGGGATCCTCTCGGCGGTCGGCAAGGTGGTCGTGGTCGATGAGGACCTGCTGGATGCCGTCACCGGCCTCTCGGGATCCGGTCCCGCCTACGTGTTCCTCCTGGCCGAGGCCCTCATGGACGCGGGCGAAGCCGAGGGGCTGTCACGCGACGTGGCAGTGGCCCTGACCGAACAGACCCTGCTGGGCGCCGCCACGCTGCTGCGCCAATCCGAGGAGTCCGCGGCGACGCTGCGCCAGAACGTCACATCGGCGGGCGGAACCACGGCGGCCGGTCTTGCCGTGTTCGAGGCCGGCGACTTCCGTTCGATGGTGCGGGACGTGGTCGCAGCTGCCAGCGAGCGTTCACGCCAACTGGGTGCCGGCTGAATCGTGGGCCGGCGCTACGACACGATCTCGTTCCTTTCCGACTACGGGACCGACGACGAGTTCGTCGGCGTAGTCCACTCGGTCCTGCGCAGCATCGCCCCGCACGCGCTGGTGGTTGACGTCACCCATGGGATCGCTGCCCATGACGTACGCGCAGGGGGCCTGGCCCTGGCCCGCGCTTCCGGGTATCTCTGCCCGGGGGTGGTGCTTGCCGTGGTCGACCCGGGGGTCGGGACCGACCGCAGAGCTGTGGCGGTGGAGGTAGGCGACGGGGAGTCGGTGCTGGTCGGCCCGGACAACGGCCTGCTGGCTTCGGCGGTGGCCATGGTGGGTGGCGCTGGTCGGGCCGTGTCGCTGACCGGGACGGCCTGGCACCTTCCAACGCCGGGACCCACCTTCGACGGTCGTGACGTGTTCGCTCCGGTCGCCGCTCATCTGGCCAACGGCGTGGACCTGGCCGAGTTCGGCGACACGGTCGAGCCGGCCGGCCTGCTGCCCGGGGTGCTCCCGGTGGCGGCGGTCGAGGCCGACGGCCTGCATGCCGAGGTGCTCTGGGTGGACCGGTTCGGCAACGTGCAACTGAACGTGGATCCCGCGGAACTCGAGGACCTCGGCGCCGGTGACCGGTTCCGGGTACGTGTCGCCGACAGGGTGCTTCCGGCCCGACTGGTCTCGGCCTACGACGATGTGGCGACCGGTGGCCTCGGTGTGCTGGTCGACTCCTGGGGTCTGGTCTCGCTCGTGGCGGCACGGGCATCGGCGGCCGCCGACCTGTCCATTGGTGAGGGAGCGGCGGTGATCCTCACGGCCGCGGACCCTGACGAAGGTGTGAGCACCCGTGTCTCGATCAGCGGTCGCTCCACCGCTGACGAATCGGAGGGAACCTGATGCGCCTCGGAACGACCATCGTGACGGCGATCCTGTTGGCGGCCATCCTGGGCGCAGCCGTGATCCAGTTCGTCCTGATCGTCGAGTAACAGGGTCGGCAGGCTTTCAGACGTCAGACCGACTCCCGGTGGCGACCAGGGCGCCGGCGAAGATGAGTGAGATCCCGACCAGCAGGGAGACCGCGAACCCGGTCATCTCGTCGAGGACGGAGTTGACCAGCCCGCCCAGGCTGAGCACCAGTGCACCGGCCACGATCAGGCCGTTGCCCAGGGCACCACGCCGTGCGGCCCCCGTGCCGATCCGTAGCAGCCTGGTCATCGACCAGATCGATCCGAGGATCACGACGAGAGCCCCGATCGACGAGGCGACCGCTGCGGCCACCCGGGGCCCCGGACCGAACACGTCGCTGCCACGAGGCAGGACGTCGGCGACGAAGGTGCCGTGGATCGGGGAGGCGGCCACCACGCCGGCTGCGAATGTGCCGAGCAGGACTGTCGCCACGGTGATCCGGTCCGCTGTTCGACGACTGAACAGGAGGTACACGGTCCCGAGGGCCAGGATCGGCACGTTCAGCACGGCCCCGAACGCGTAGAAGGACCGGAAGGGGCCAGCGGACCAGCCGTTGGCCGCCCCCCACCAGAGTGATGCCGCGCCGGCGGCGAAAAGCCCGAGGGATGCCGACCAGGCGAGGTCCTGGGGGTGGCGTCGATCCAGCCAGCGTTCCAGGACCGTGGCGGCGAAGGCCAGCGAGACGAGGGTGGCCGCGGCGGCCACGGCGATCTGGTGGGTCACGGTGGGAACGGTATTGGTCGATCGGTGGTCACCGACAGCGCAGCGCCGGGCACCCGGAGGCGTCTGTCCACGAGGACCCGAAGATGCCATGTGAAATGGTGCACAAGCGCCTAGTTTGATCCCCATGGCCGACGCCGCTGGTCCGAGGCAAGACGAGCCGATTCCGGATGCCACCGTCGCACGCCTACCCATCTACCTGAGGGGCCTCGTCGAGCTCTCCGATGACGGCGTTTCAACGGTGTCGTCGGTGGTCCTTGCCTCCCTGGCTGGCGTGAACGCCGCCAACGTTCGCAAGGACATGTCCTACCTGCACGCCCACGGCACCCGAGGTGTGGGATACGAGGTCGACCACCTCATCGGCGAGATCAGCCTGGCCCTGGGTGGTGGCGTGCGCAGCCCCGTCGTGATCGTCGGAGTCGGGAACCTGGGCCGTGCACTCAGCCGGTACGACGGGTTCGTGGCCGGTGGCTTCCCGGTCGCCGGCCTGGTCGATGCCGACCCGGCTGTCGTGGGAAGGAAGGTCGCGGGAAACATCGTGCGGTCCGTGGAGGACCTGGCCGACCTCGTTGCCGAGACCGGCTGCACTGTCGGCATCGTGGCCACCCCGGCGGCGGCTGCCCAGGTGGCGGTCGACAGCCTGGTGGCCTCAGGGGTCAGTTCGATCCTGAACTTCGCCCCGACCGTGGTGACCGTGCCCGACCGGGTCGACCTCCGTCAGGTGGACCTGGCGACCGAGCTCCAGATCCTCGGATACCACCAGCACCACCGGGCCGTCGCAGGGCGGTCCGACCGGGCGACAGGCTAGATGTCGGTCGTGGAGACGGTGACAGGTACGTACCGGGGCCAAGGGTTGGAAAGAACCGCCTGCATCGGGAATGCTGTGGACCTGGAGAGGGGCTTCACCACCCCTGCCATCCGTCCCAACACCGACCATCCGACCCTCGGGCCGGGTAGCCGGAGAACAAGGAGTATCGGCCCTTGTCGGTCGTAGCCGTAGGTCTCAACCACCGCACCGTGCCGCTCGACCTGCTCGAGCGCATGACGGTCCCGGCGTCGCGCCTGCCCAAGGCGTTGGCCGACCTCACGTCGCGCGAGCACATCAACGAGGCCGTGGTCCTGTCGACCTGCAACCGGATCGAGGTGTACGTATTCGCCGAGAAGTTCCACGGTGCGTACCAGGACATCCGCAACTTCTTCGCCGAGGTGTCCCATGTGGCGCCCGAGGAGTTCTCCGACCACCTGACCAGCCTCTACGACGGTGATGCGGCCAGGCACCTCTTCTCGGTGGCCTCCGGTCTGGATTCGGCCGTACTGGGCGAGCACGAGATCCTCGGCCAGGTTCGCAAGTCATGGGAGACGGCCTCCACCGAGGGTGCTGTCGGTCCCGTCCTCAACACGTTGTTCCGCCATTCCCTCGAGGTGGGCAAGCGGGTCCGCACCGAGACGGCCATCTCCCGGAACATCACATCGGTCTCACAGGCAGCCGTGGCCATGGCCACCGAGCGCCTCGGCGGCCTGGGGGGTCGACAGGTCCTGATCGTTGGTGCCGGCGAGATGGGCGAAGGCCTGGCCCGTGCCCTGCACGGTGGTGGCGTGGCCGGAATCCGCGTGGCCAATCGCACCTGGGACCGTGCAGTCGAGGTGGCCGGACGCCTGGGCGGCGAACCGGTTCGCCTGGACGACCTGCCCCACCACCTCGCAGAGGTGGACGTTCTGCTCACCTCGACAAATGCCTCCGCCGCGATCCTCGAGCACGGCGACCTGGCCAGCGTGGTCGGCGAACGCCATGGTCGTGAACTCCTGGTGGTCGACATTGCCGTACCGCGCGACGTCGACCCGACCGCCGGCGAGATCGAAGGCGTGACTCTCCTGGACATGGACGATCTCCGGGAGTTCGCAGATGTGGGCATCCGGGAACGCCAGCGTGAGGTGACCGCGGTGCACGCCATCCTGGACGTCGAGCTGGATCGCTACGTCGACGAGTCGACAGCCCGGTCGGTGGCTCCGTTGGTGGCCAGCCTGAGGGCACGCGGTGACCTCGTCCGCTCCGGTGAACTGCAGCGGCTCGTCGCCCGTCTGGGCGACCTGGACGACCGTCAGCGCGACGCCGTCGAGGCCCTCGCCGCCGGCATCGTGGGCAAGCTCCTGCACTAGCCGACGGTGCGCCTCAAGGACGCCACCGGCACCGCCCGTGGCGAGCGCCTGGCCGAGGCCCTGCGCGACCTCTTCGACCTCTAGGACTGGCGACGGCCGTGCGGATCCGGGCCGCCACCCGCGGTAGCGCTCTGGCCCGATGGCAGACCAACCACCTGATCGGCCTGCTGGCGAGTGTCCGCCCCGAGATGGATGTGGAGCTCGTCGTGGTCGAGACCACCGGGGACCTGGATCGCATCACCCCGCTGGAGCAGATGGGCGGTCAGGGCGTGTTCGTGAAAGAGGTACAGGCAGCGGTGCTGGACGGTCGCGCCGACATTGGCGTCCATTCCGCCAAGGACCTTCCCGCCCTCACGCCTGAGGGACTGGTCTTTGCCTGTGTTTCCGGGCGGGCCGATGCCCGTGACGCTCTGGTGGGATGCCGGTGGGCCGACCTGCCGGAGGGTGCAACCGTGGCAACCGGTTCGATCCGTCGCCGGGCGCACCTCGCACACCTGAGGCCGGACCTCGGGTTTGCCGGGTTGAGGGGCAACATCGCCACCCGTCTCGAGAAGGCCGCCGGGTTCGACGCCATTGTCATGGCCGCAGCGGCACTTGACCGGTTGGGCATCCGACCTGATGTGGTGGACCGCCTCGACCCGTCCGTCCTGCTGCCCCAGGTGGGCCAGGGGGCAATGGCCGTGGAATGCCGTACCGACGACGATGGGGTACGTGAAATGCTGGCGGCTGTGGAGGATGCAGTGGCGCGCCGCACCGTCGACGCCGAGCGGGCGTTCCTCGCCGAGCTGGGCGCGGGGTGTGACCTCCCGATAGCGGCCCACGCGGTGATCGACGGTGATGAGGTGCTGCTGACCGGTGCCATCTCGTCACCCGACGGCGCCGTGCTCGTGCGCGAGGCGAGGCGGTCGGCCGACGGCCCCACCCTCGGCCGAACGCTGGCCCGGTATCTCCTTGACGAGCGGGGCGGCACGGAGCTCCTGGAGTCACAGTGAGCCCACTGGCCGGCCGCACAGTCGTCGTCACAAGGGCGACGGACCAGGCCGGCAGCCTCGCCGGTGCCCTCACCGGTCTGGGCGCCGAGGTCATTGAGCTGCCGGTGGTCTCAATCGTGGAGCCGGCCGACGGCGGCGCCGCCCTGGCCGCGGCCATGTCCTCAGCCGACCGGTACGACTGGATCGTCGTGACGTCACCCAACGGTGCCCGGCGCGTCGCCGAAGCGCTGGACGGACCCACCTCGGCCCGGCTGGCCGCAGTCGGGCCCAGGACCGCCGGTGCGCTGGAGGCCGCAGGCCGGGTGGTGGACCTCGTCCCGGGGCGTGCCGTGGCCGAGGGCCTGCTGGAGGAGTTTCCGGCCCCGTCGAAGCCGGGCGCCAGGATCCTCCTGGCGCGTGCCGAGGTGGCCCGTGACGTGCTGCCCGATGGCCTTGTCGCCGCCGGTTGGGACGTAGACGTCGTCGTGGCCTATCGCAACGTGGCCCCCGATGTGGATCCGGCGGTGCTGGCCCGTGCCCGGTCGGCCGATCTGGTCACCTTCACCGCTGAGTCGACGGTTCGTCGCTACCGCGACGTGGCCGGGGCCACGCTGCCGGTGGCCGCCGCCTGTATCGGGCCGATCAGCGCCGCGGCCGCCCGTCAGCTGGGCTTCGCCGCAATCGAAGCCGACCCACACTCGGTGGACGGCCTCGTGCACGCAGTCGTGGCATGGGCAGAGGCCTCGCCGCCCACGACCTGACCTCCGTAGGCTTGGGCGGTGAGCTTCCCCGTTTCACGACCACGTCGTCTGCGCCGCACGGCTGCCCTTCGCCGCCTCGTGGCCGAGACGCGACTATCGGTCGATGATCTGGTCGCACCCCTCTTCGTACGTGAGGGCATTGACGAACCCCAACCCGTGGAGTCCCTCCCGGGCGTCGTTCAGCACACCCGGGCCAGCCTTCGCGCCGAGGTCTCGGCGCTGAGGGATCTCGGCGTCCCGGCCGTCATCCTCTTCGGGATCCCCGGGGAGAAGGACGCCGTCGGTTCCGAGGCGTGGAACCCTGATGGCGTCGTCCAGGTGGCGCTGAAGGACCTGCGCGACGAGGTCGGTGACGAGATGGTTCTCATGGCCGACCTCTGCGTCGACGAGTACACCGACCACGGACACTGCGGAGTGCTCGACGGCTATGGCTCGGTGGACAACGACGCCACGCTGGAGCTCTACGCAAGGGCCGCCGTTGCCCAGGCCGATGCCGGGGCCGATGTGGCCGCCCCGTCCGGGATGATGGACGGCCAGGTGGCTGCGATCCGCTCCGCCCTGGACGGTTCCGGTCACCTCGACACGGTGATCCTGGCGTACTCCGCCAAGTACGCATCGGCCCTCTACGGCCCGTTCCGTGATGCCGTCGACGTCCAGATCGTCGGCGGTGGTGATCGTCGGGGATACCAGCAGGACCCGCCGAACGCCCGCGAGGCGATCCTCGAGATCTTGGCTGACATCGAGCAGGGCGCGGACATGGTGATGGTGAAGCCGGCGCTGTCCTACCTGGACGTCATTTCCGAGGCCAGGGCCGTCGTCGACGTGCCCCTCGCGGCGTACCACGTGAGCGGCGAGTACGCCATGGTCCAGGCCGCTGCGGCCAACGGCTGGTTGGACGGCGACGCCGTTGGCATGGAGCACCTGCTCTCGATCCGTCGCGCCGGTGCCGACTTCATCCTGACCTACCTGGCCCGTCGGGCCGCCGAGATCCTGCAGGGCTGAGCAGACGGTGACAGATGTCAACCGGGCGCTCTTCGAACGGGCCCAGAGGGTCATCCCGGGCGGGGTCAACTCGCCGGTCCGGGCCTTCGGGTCCGTTGGCGGTACGCCCTACTTCGTGGTTCGGGCGGACGGCGCCTACGTGTGGGACGCCGACGGTCGTCGCTACATCGACTACGTGCAGTCCTACGGGCCGGGAATTCTGGGCCATGCCCACCCTGCGATTCTGGAGGCCATCTCGGTGGCGGCCTCCCGTGGCACCAGCTTCGGCGCCCCGACCGAGGCCGAGGTGGTCATGGCCGAGATGGTGGTGGAGCGAATCGCCGGCCTCGAATCGATCCGGTTCGTATCGTCGGGGACGGAGGCCACCATGTCGGCCATCCGCCTGGCGAGGGGTGCCACGGGCCGCCCGGGCATCGTGAAGTTCGCCGGGTGCTACCACGGCCATGGCGATGCCCTGCTGGCCGCAGGTGGCAGCGGGGTGGCCAACCAGGGGTTGACGGGTTGCGACGGAGTGACCGCGGGCGCTGTTGCCGACACCATCGCCGCTCCGTACAACGTGGTTCCAGAGCTCGACGGGACGGTCGCGGCGGTGATCGTGGAGCCGGTTGCGGCCAACATGGGCCTCGTGGCACCGGCTCCCGGATTCCTGGAGGGCCTGCGGGCCGCCTGCGACGCCTCAGGGTCGCTGCTGGTGTTCGACGAGGTCATCACCGGGTTCCGCCTTGGGCGGGGCGGGGCGGCCGAGCGTTTCGGCGTCACGCCGGACCTCTGGTGCTTCGGCAAGGTCATCGGCGGTGGCCTGCCGGTCGGGGCTTTCGGTGGCCGGTGGGACGTCATGGAGCACCTGGCACCGTTGGGCGGCGTGTACCAGGGCGGAACCCTGTCGGGGAACCCGCTGGCCATGGCCGCAGGTCGTGCCACGCTCGAACTACTCGACAATGGCGCCTTCGACAGGCTTACCGCCACCTCTCAGCGTCTGGCCGATGGACTGACCGCCGCCTTCAAGGGTGCCGGGCTGGAAGCCGTGCTGCCCCGGGTGGGCTCGCTGCTGGGCTGCTTCTTCGGTGATGTCGCACCCACCGACTTCGACGAGGCGAAGGCGCTGGCCGACAACGGCCTCTACCCGAAGGTCTTCCACGCACTACTCGAGCGTGGCGTGGCGCTGGCTCCCGGGGCCTATGAGGCGCTGTTCCCCAGCCTCGCCCACTCCGACGAGATCATCGACGAGACGATCTCCATCGCCGTGGATGCAGCGACCGCTGTCGTCGCCGGGCTGGCCTGACGCCCGCCGGTTCAGGTACCGCGTAGCTCCCTGTAGCGACGAAGCAGTTCGATCGTCGAGCCGTCGTGGTCCCCACCGTCAGGGTCGGCGGCGATGCGTGAGGCGAGCTCCTTGCCCAGCTCCACCCCCCACTGGTCGAACGGGTCGATTCCCCACACGGTGGCCGCTGTGACCGTCCGGTGCTCGTAGGTGGCCAGCAGCTGGCCCAGCACCGAAGGCGTCAGTTCGGGCAGGAGGATGGTGGTCGACGGACGGTTCCCGGCGAAGGTCCGGTGCGGGACCAGATCCGGTGGGGTGCCTCCCGCAGCGACCTCGGCACGGGTCCGCCCGTGGGTGAGTGCCGCGGCCTGCGCTGCCAGGTTCGCCAGCAGCAGGTTTTGGTGTGCACCACGTGGGTCTGCCGCAGTCCGGGCCACGCCGATCAGGTCGCACGGCACCACGTCCGTGCCCTGGTGCAGCAGCTGGAAGAAGGCGTGCTGCCCGTCGGTGCCGGCCGACCCCCACACCACGGCGCCGGTGGAGGTGTCCACGGCCAGCCCATCGAGCGTGGTGCCCTTGCCGAGGCTCTCCATGGAGAGCTGCTGCAGATAGGCGGGAAGCAGCTTGAGGCGGTGCGCATAGGGCACCACGGCCATGGAGGTGCGGCCCAGCAGGGACCGGTTCCAGACGTCGATCAGGCCCAGCAGCACGGGCCCGTTGCGAAGAGTCGGGGCCGTCGCCACGTGTTCGTCCACCAGTCGCATCCCGGCGAGGAGTTCCATGAACGCCGGTGGGCCGATGGCCACCATGACGGCCAGGCCGACCGCCGACGGTAGGGAGAACCGGCCACCCACCCATTGCGGGAGCTCGAATGTCAGCTCGGCGGGGATACCGAAGGCCTCTGAGCGTTCCGGCGACGCGGTGACGGCCACGACGTGCTCCGCAGCCCTGTCGACCCCCAGCCCCCCAGCCAGCCAGGCCCGCGCACTCTGCGCTGCGGTGAGGGTCTCGACCGTGGTGAATGACTTGGAGCACACCACGATCAGCGTGCTCGCCGGTTCCAGCCCGTCGAGGGCCTCGACGAGGTCGGCGCCATCCAGGTTCGAGGAGAACCGCACCGTGAGGTCGGCCTGGGCCAGATGCGAGAGGGCTTCGGCGGCCAGTGCGGGCCCCAGATGGCTGCCGCCTATCCCGAGGCTCACCACAGCGGTGATCGGCTCTCCGGTGGCTCCCGTCCTGCTGCCGTCGCGGATCGAGGTGGCCAGGTCCGACATCCGGTCAAGGGTGGCGTGTATCGCCGGGACCACGTCCACGCCACCCACCCGGATGACCTCGTGGCCGGGGGCCCGAAGGGCGGTGTGGAGCGCGGGGATGCCCTCGGTGGCGTTCACCGGTTGGCCGTCCATCATCCGCTGGAACGAGGCCGCCACGGACAGCTCGTCGGCCAGGTCAGCCAGCAGAGCGAGGGTCGTGTCCGTCACCTGCTGGCGCGACGGGTCGATCCAGAGGTCGCCCACCTCGATGCCCAGACGGGTGGCTCGACCCGGATCGTCGGCCAGCAACTTCCCGAGGGGGGCAATGCCGTCGTCGCGGTGACGCACCAGAGCTGTCCAGGCGGCGCTGGTGGTCGTCGAGCCGGTCATGTCGGCCATTCTTCCCCGGACCGCAGCCGCCCGTGGGTCATCTGGTTGGAGTCCTGACCCGTTGCCCGGTGGATGCCAATGGGTTCAGGAGGCGACGAGGCGATCGGGAACCAGCCGGACCATGCCGGCGATTGCCGAGTACGCCGCCTCGGCGGCGCCCCGGTCCTCGTCGCGAAGAAGGTTGGCCATGACCCTCAGCGCCCACTCCATGAGGGGTTGGGAGTGCATCCCCACCCGGGTCAGCTCGCGGATCAGGATCGGGTTGCCGATCACCTTCGCGAAGAGGCGGGCCACCTTGAAGTAGAGCCCGTATTCCTCGTCCAGCAGGTCGGGGTAACGGGCCAGCACGGCGTCCTCGCCCCGGGCAGCGGCCTCCGCAATCAGGCCGGCGGCCAGGCGACCGGTCTCGTAGGCGTAGTCGATGCCCTCACCGTTGAACGGGTTGACCGCCCCGGCGGCGTCGCCGACGACCAGCCAGTTGGGTCCGGCCTTGGGCCCGACTGAACCGGCCATGGGCAGGCGTCCACCGGTCGGCGGGGCGATCGGGCTGGTCGGGTCTATCTGCCAGTGCTCCGGGAGCGTGTGGGCGAACTCCTCGAAGAGGTGGCTGGTGTTGACCTCGCGATAGTCGCGGAAGGTTGAGAGGAGCCCGATGCCGACGTTGATGGTCCCGTTGCCCACCGGGAAGATCCATCCGTAGCCGGGTATTGCGTTGCCGTTGCGGTCGCGGACGTCCAGCGATGATTCGATCCAGGGGTCGTCATGCAGGGGGCTCTCGAAGTAGCCGCGGATGGCCATGCCCATCGGGTACGTGCGGTCCCTCGTGGTTCCCAGGACCCGGCCGAAGCGGGAGTTGGACCCATCGGCGATGACGACGTGTCGGGCCCGGATCTCGTGCTCGGTGCCGCTGGCCTTGTCCAACACGACTGCGCCGCCTATTGCCCCGTCCGGCGATCCTGGCGGTGGGTCCAGCGGTCGTAGTCCCTCGGTTCCCTGGAGGAGGGTGGCGCCTGCGCCCACGGCGTGGTCGGCCACGAAGGCGTCCAGGTCGCAGCGCCTGACCACGTAGCCGTGCGACGGGTAGACGGGGTGGTCAGGCCAGGCCATCTCCATGGTGCGCCCGTGGGCGATGGCCCTCAGGCCGTCGAACCGGTGGTAGCCCTCGAGGACGGAGCCGAGCCCCATCTCGTCGAGCTGGTGCACGGCCCTCGGTGGGAGGCCGTCGCCGCAGGTCTTGTCACGCGGGAAGGTCTTGCGCTCGATCATGACGGTGTCGAGGCCGGCGGTGGCCGCCCAGTAGGCGGTGGCTGCTCCGGCAGGGCCGCCTCCGATGACCAGGAGGTCATGCACCTGATGCCCGGGGGACGTGTCTGTCATGGCTGTCGGCGTGGTTCCGGTCGGCTCCGAGGGCCGTTGGATCAGAGCCCGCCGTCGGTGACGGAATCCAGGAGCTCCTGGATTCCGTCGACGGTGACCGTGGCCGGGTCCAGGTGGCCCTGCAGGTCGAGCTCACCGCCGTAGACGGCATCGTCGATGGCCTTGGCCAGGTCGGCGTCGTCGGTGGAGCCGCTCAGCCTGGCACGCTCGTGGAGGACGACGCCGATGAGTTCCTCTACGGTGAGGACGTCGCCCCAGGCGGGCATGCCGCCTTCGACGATTCGGCCCCGGGCCGGATCGCCGTACTGGTTGCCGAGGCCGACACCGTCGGAGCCGATGACCACCCACTGGATTTGGGCCGCGGCGGTCGGGAAGGTGGCGAGCACCTCGCCGTTGGCCAGGGCGTAGCCACTGCCGCCTCCACCCGTGGCGCCGTGGCAGCTCGCACAGCGGGCCTCGTAGACGTGGCTTCCCGTGGCGAGGACGCCCGTGGCAGGCCTTTCCTGTCGTTCCAGCGTGCCGACGTATGCAATGGCCCAGATGGGGAGCAGCAGCAGGGTGCTGGCGGCCCACCAGGGGATCTTCCGCCGGGCGTGTGCTGCCGCCACGTAGGGGGCGACAGGTGCCGGTGCGGTCTCGACGACGGGTGCGGGTGCGGAGGGGGCTGCCGGAACAGCGGGGGCCGACGGAGTAGCCGGGGCGGCATCACCGGTGCCGGTGTCGACCTCTTCGCCGGCGGCCTTGGCCTTGGCGGCCTGGGCCCGCTTCAGGAGGTGCTCGGGGATTTCGGTCAACGTGGGCTCCGGAGGAGTCAGGCTGGGCCGCCGATCGTGGTGGCGGACCCTCGGACTTGCGGTTGTCCAGTTCTGGGACAACGGCAGGCTAGCGGGCACTGTGGGTCGGCGTGCGCAGTGGGAACCAGATGGCCCGTCGGGTCATGGCGCCGTTGGGCGGCCGGCGACGCTGAGGCTGGACTACGCGGGATACCGCACCCGGGTCACGCTCTATTGGGCACCTCCGGAGGTGGTCGGTCCCGAGGTCTGCGTGATAGAAACCTGCACCGGGAGCATCGATGCAAAGGCCCGTTCCGGTTCCCGGGCCGGGCCAACGTGTCGGTGGCCGAACCGTTAGCATGGTGCCCGTACACTTTGTGCACTGTTTCACTAAGTCTGCCCGAGCCACCTAGGAGGACAGGGGTCGATGGTCGCATTCGTGACGTCAATCATCGTGCTGCTCCTTCTCGTGGGCGGCGCCGACTGGTACCGCAAGAGGACCCCGGCTGACAAGGCCTTCACCTGGGGCGAGGCGATGCTCTTCTCCGGGTTCGTGTTCTTCATCTTCTGGTGGGTCTACGGCGTGGTGCCGCACCAGTGGCTGACATGGGCGGACAGCGAGTTGAACTGGCGGCCCGACCGCTTCCTGGTCGGCCCCCGGCTCCCATGGACCGGCGACAACGGCATCGTGGAGTGGGGCCTTCCGTTCACCATGACCTACCGGGTGATCCGTGACCTGGTCGCAGTCGCCATCTACGGCGTCGCACTCGGCGGCAACGTCGTCATGTGGCGGCAGTGGCAGAACCGTGGTGTCGAGACCGACGTTGCCGCTCCCACCTCCGAGTACGGCCGCCCGCTGGTCGCCGAAGGCGGTGGATCGTGAGCGTCACCGATGCGAACCCGGAACACCCGATCTTCGTGGACGACTACGTCCTGCGTGAGGTCGACGCCGACTGGATGCAGGCGAACAACCGCGTCAAGCAGTTCATACACATCGACCAGTCCGAGTGCATCATGTGCGAGGGCTGCGTTGACATATGCCCGTGGAAGTGCATCCACATGGTCACGCCGGCTGCCGTCGCCGAGTCGATCGGTACCGAGCAGCCCGGTACTGATCCCAGCGACCACGTCATTTTCACCATCGACGATGACGTGTGCACACGCTGCGCCCTGTGCGTCGACCGGTGCCCGACGGGCGTCATAATCCTCGGGAAGTGCACCGATCCGGCGGCCGACGGTGACGCGCACCAGCGGACCAGCACCCACGGCTACGGCTATGGGATGCGGTTGGCCTAGGTGGAACTCATGGGAACAGGAACGATGGCTCCACAGGAGAACGAACGACGTGGCTGACGACAAGAAGTCCGGTGGTATGAGCCAGATGTCGGAACAGGTCCAGGCCTCCCAGGCGTGGGGTTCCATATTCCGACCGGGTTCGATATTCCGGAAGGGCTACAGCGACAGCCCCCGCAACCGGTCCTACGTGATCATGAACAGCGTGCTGTACCACCTCCACCCGGTGAAGGTGAAGCGCCATGCGGTGAAGGTCAGCTACACCCTCTGCCTGGGTGGTCTCAGCTTCTTCTTGTTCATACACCTCACGGTCACCGGTATTTTTCTGATGTTCTTCTACCGGCCGACCGCTGCGCAGGCCTGGAATGACATCCAGACCCTGCAGACCGCCGTCGGATTCGGCCTCCTGGTCAGGAACATGCACCGGTGGGCGGCCCACCTCATGGTGCTGTCAGTCTTCCTGCACATGGCCCGGGTCTTCTACCACGGGGCCTATAAGCCGCCCCGTGAGTTCAATTGGGTCATCGGCGTGATGCTGCTGCAGTTCACCCTGCTGCTGTCGTTCACCGGTTACCTCCTCCCCTGGGACCAACTGGCCCTCTGGGCGGTGACGGTGGGAACGAACATGATGGGCTTCACACCGGTGTTTGGTGAACAGGTCCGGTTTGTCCTGCTCGGCGGCGTCGAGATCGGCACCGACACCCTGCTCCGCTGGTACACCCTCCACGTCCTGATGCTCCCGTTCGTGCTCGTCATCTTCCTTGCTATCCACTTCTGGCGCGTCCGCAAGGACGGCGGCATCTCCGGACCGTTGTAGGCCGAGGACCCACGCATGACCGAGATTCCGGAACACCTCAGGAAGCGGGCCGAGGCCGCCAAGGCCAAGGCCAAGGCTGCCGCGGGCGGCGACGCTCCGTCCGCAGACACTCCGCCAGCCGATGCCCCGACTGGCACGGCGCCGACGGGCGACGAGAAGATCCCCAGCCACCTCCTGAACCGGGGCACCGCTGCAGCCGACATGCCGGCGGCCCCCGCCGGAGGACCGGCCGCACCGGTAGGCGGGAGCGGCCCCGACGGCCACAACCAGCGACTGCTCACCGTCGTCAAGTCCGGCTCGATCCAGGACACACGGGCCCTGCCGGTCGACAAGGTCCACGTGTGGCCCCACCTCCTCGTGGCCGAGTTCCTCTCGGCCCTGGCCGTCACGCTGTTCCTCCTGCTGTTCGCGATCTTCGTCAACGCACCGCTGTTGGAGTTGGCCGACTTCAATAAGACACCGAACCCTTCCAAGGCACCCTGGTACTTCCTGGGCCTGCAGGAACTGCTCACCATGTTCCACCCGATGGTGGCCGGCGTGACCATCCCCGGCATCGGGCTGATCCTCCTGGTCATGGCGCCCTACATCGACAGGAACCCGTCGAAGCGCCCCGAGGATCGCAAGTTCGCCATCTCCCTGATGACCGTCCACCTCATGTTCTGGGCGGTACTGGTCATGATCGGCTCGTTCTTCCGGGGTCCCGGATTCAACTTCGTGTTCCCCTGGAACGCCGGCCTCTTCTTCGAGCTGTGATCTCCATGGACCCCCGTACCTCTTCCCGATCGACCACAGGAGTTGACCCGTGGGCGCCGTAATTGCAGTCACCATCCTGGTGGTCCTGGCCGCCGTGGTGCTCGTGGGCGCCTCCAAGCGGCGCGATCGCAGCGCAGCCGGGCTGTCGCGTGAGACCCGTCGCAGTGACACCGCCAACCCGGCCCTCGCTGACGCTGGCGATACGGCTCCCACCGGTCGGGAGGTGGAGGCCACAGCCGCCGCAGCGCGCAACGAGGTCGTGCCGGTCCCGCCAGGCCCAATGGAGCCGTTCGTGGCTCCCGATCCGATCGCCATCGGCGTGAGCCGTCGCCAGTTCTTCAACCGCAGCCTCGTGGGCATGATGGGCTTCGGCCTGTCCGGCTTCGGCGGTGCGAGCATCGCCTTCCTGTGGCCCCAGGGTGTGAGCGGCTTCGGCGCCAAGATCAAGGTCGGCAACCTCGTCGAACTGCTGACGGACATCAACGCCAACAATGGTTTCCTCTACAAGCCCGAGGGTCGGATGTGGCTCACCGCCTACCCGAACGGTGCGGTCGAAAAGGCCCGTGCCATGTACTCGTCGCCCGAGCTGGCCGGCATGACCGCCGGCGTCGAGGGTGGTTTCGACTCGGGCATCATTGCCCTGTACCAGAAGTGCCCCCACCTGGGTTGCCGGGTCCCAAACTGCGTGTCCTCGCAGTGGTTCGAGTGCCCGTGCCATGGCTCGCAGTACAACCAGGTCGGTGAAAAGCGTGGAGGTCCCGCCCCCCGGGGTATGGACCGCTTCGCAATGTCGGTAACCGACGGTGTCCTGACCGTGGACACCGGAACCATCGTCCAGGGACCGCCCATCGGTACCAACACCACCGGCCAGGAGGCCGAGGGTCCGAACTGCATTGGTCAGGCAGCCGGCCACTAGCCGGCCCGCGACCAGGAGAACCCCGAGAACCCGATGATCGCACTCATCCTCGCAAACACCCAACGGACCGTCGGTTGGGTCATCGCGTCCATCGTGCTGGTGGCCATGGGCACCTATGTCCTGTTCAGCTTCCGCATCGGCAAGAGGGAGGTCGGTTCCGAGATCGACCTGGCGCCCAACCGTGTTCCCCATGCCGAGGACGACGTGCTCGAGACCCGGGTCCTGGACCGGAACCTGGCCTGGTCGCTGGTGACCCTGACCATCGTCTCGCTGATTCTCCCCCTCTACTGGCTCATGGAGCCGGCCCGCCAGGACAACGCCGCCCACGACTGGGTGAGCCGTTTCGAGATTCGTGGCGCCAGGAACTTCGAAGAGGCATGCGTCAGCTGTCACGGTCCGGGCGGCAGCGGCGGTGTGGCCTCGTACACGATCACCGACGCCGACGGCGGGTTCGTCGCACAGGTCGAGTGGAAGGCGCCAGCGCTGACGACGGTGCTGAGCCGATTCGACGAGTCCGAGGTGAGGAGCATCCTCAACTACGGCCGTCCGGGAACGCCCATGCCGGCATGGGGCCTGCCCGGTGGCGGTCCCCTCACGAGTCAGCAGGTCCACCAGCTGGTCGTGTACCTCCGGTCGATACAGCTCACGCCCGACGAGGCGGCCGACCAGATCCTCGGCGGCCTCCGTTCCGGAGTCAGGAAGATAGTCAGATCGGCTGATCCCGCTCTGGCGGACAAAGCCGACGTGGATGCTGCAATCGACGCCTGGCTGGTCGGAGCCACCGACCCCTCCAGCCCCGACTACCCGGCCTACGGCGAACTCCTCTTCAACAACCCCGCCGCCCAGGGCGCCAACTCGTGTGCGCGCTGCCACACGCCGGGCTTCTCGTACGGAGCATCCGACGCGGAGGCCACGGCCGAGCTGATGGCCGAATGGCCCGGTCTCGTCGAAGCCGGCATCCTCACCGGCTACCAGCCGGGAGCAGGCCACGTGGGCCCCAGCCTGCGGGGGATCGAAACGCACTTCCCGACCGCCATCGGCCACGAGGGCTTCATCTCCACAGGCTCGGAGATCGGTACCGGCTACGGCAACGCCCGGTCCGGCACCGGTGGCATGCCGGGCTTCGGCGGTCGCATCGATGAACTCAAGGTGATCGGAACCGTGGACCGAAGCCGGATCCTCACCCCTGAACAGATCGCCGCCATCGTGGCGTACGAGAGGAGCCTCTGATGGGCACCCTGGTAACGCTCGCGGGGGTGGCCTGGAACCCCGAGATCAGCGGCATTCTGGTCGTAGCCACCGGCTTCGTCGTGCTGCTCGGCTCCGTCTGGTTCGTCATCGTCACCAACTCGGGGATCCGCCTGGCCACGTTGGTGGCCACAGCAGCCCTCATGGGTTGGATGGCCATCCTCGGCAGCGCATGGTGGATGTACGGCTCGGGCTGGAAGGGCGACGACCCCAGCTGGAAGACGGTGGACATCAACGTCGGCGACCTGAGGGCTAGTGGCCTCGAGTCCGCCCGGCTGCTACCGAACCCGGGCGAGATGCCGACCGCCTACGAGCTGGTTCTGGCATCCGGGGACACGGTGGCCGTTGCCAACTTCGCCACCCTGCCGACCGCCGATGAGAACCCCGACATGAGCGCCGCGGATCTCGCCCAGTTGCGTGCCGATCGCCAGATCCGCAACGAGTCCACGACACGCTCCGAACTGGCCGCAGTGGCCCGCAACGTGACCGACTCTGCCGGCCTGCGCGATCTGGGTCCGTGGCGCCTACTGGCCACCACCGAGTCCGGCGATGCCCAGGCCCAGGCTTCAGCCGACGCCATGTCGCATCCGGACCTTGATTTTGCCAGCTCTGCGGACTACAAGCTCCTCGACGCGTACACCATGGGTGGCAAGCCCGAGCTGACCGACGATCCGAACCGTCTCGACCGGATAACCCTCTGGATCACCAACACGGTACGCATAACCCATCCCACCAGGTACACGGTTGTGCAGTTGCAGGGTGTGCTCTACCAGGAGGTAGCTCCGGGTGAGGCACCTCCCCGCCCGGTGGTGGATCCCGAGGAACCTGTCGTGTCGGTCATCATGGTGAGGGACCTCGGTTGGGTGAGACTCCGTCCGGCTCTCGTCACGATCGGGTCGTTCCTGGTCTTCCTCGCCCTCTGCTACTGGCTCCACGTGCGTGACAAGGAGCTGATGTCACGGCGTGAGGAGTTCGAGACAGCGGAGGCCTGACCCGGTGACCGGATCCCCGGCCCCCGGCGCAGCCGGAGGAGCCTGACGTGCTGGGCCAGTACCTCCCTGTCGTCCTCCTGTTGTTCTTGACGGTCCTCTTCGCAGCCGTCAGTTCCGTGGCGTCGCGTCTGCTGGCACCGCGGAGCCCCAATGACCGGAAAGCCGCCCCCTATGAGTGCGGCATCATTCCCGGCCGGGAGACGCCCGAACGCTTCCCCGTGCGCTTCTACCTGGTGGCCATGATCTTCATCGTCTTTGACATCGAGATCATCTTCTTCTACCCGTGGGCAATCGCCCACCGGGGGCTCGGCATGTACGGGCTCGTGGCGGTTCTGCTCTTCTCGGCAGCGGTGTTCGAATCGTTCGTGTACCTGATCGGTAACGGGGCCCTGGAATGGGGACCGGTGAAGCGTCCCGACCTCAGCGGCGCCGTCTCTTCCAGCCGCACGACGTCGAGCACGGTCCGACGGATCGGCGTACGCGAGGTCGGCCTTGAGGGCCGGTCCGGTACCGATGGCGGGGGAGTCACAGCCTGATGGCACGCCTACCGCTGATCGGTGACGTCAACCACGTCATGAGCGACGGCCTGGAGGGCCTCGACCACAACTTCGTGACGGCCCGGGTCGAGGACCTGGTGAAGTGGTCGCGTGCCCGCAGCTGCTGGCCGGCCACGTTCGGCCTCGCCTGCTGCGCCCTCGAGATGATGGCCACCGGTGCGGCCCACTACGACCTGGCCCGCTACGGCATGGAGGTCTTCCGTGCCTCGCCGCGCCAGGCCGACCTCATGATCGTGGCCGGCCGCGTCTCACAGAAGATGGCCCCGATCCTCCGCCAGATCTACGACCAGATGATGGAACCCAAGTGGGTCATCTCGATGGGCGTATGTGCCTCCACCGGAGGCATGTTCAACAACTACGCCATCGTGCAGGGCGTCGACCAGGTGGTGCCGGTGGACGTGTACGCGCCGGGTTGCCCGCCGGGACCCGAGACCCTCATGCACGCCATCCTGACGCTGCACGACGGCATCCAGAACGGCGAGCTGACCCGTCGCCGCGCCGCCTCCAACGGCGGCGCAGGCATCCACCTCCAGGCAGCTGACGCTCCGGACGAACAGCCGGTGGAGCTGGGTACCCGATGACCGGTCCCGAGGCGGGTGGAGTGGACCCGGAGGCTGGCGCGCCTGATGACACGGCCGGCGAGCCGGTCGGCCCGAGCGCCTGGGGCGTACCGGTGACCGAGTCCTTCGGCCAGGTGGTCCTGCATCCGCCCGTGGACCGTTGGTTGGAGACGGTGGCTGCCTGTCGGGACGACGGCTACGTGATGGCCATCGACCTGACCGCAGTGGACTACTCGGCCCACCCGGGTCGAACCGACCTTCCCGAGGGCGTCCAGCCGGAACGCTTCGAGGTGGTCGCCAGCCTGCTCTCGCATGCCACCGGGGACCGGGTCAGGCTCCGTACACAGGTGCCCGAATCCGACCCGGTCGTGCCGTCTCTCTTCGACCTCTATCCCGGCACGGAGGCCATGGAGCGCGAGGCGTGGGACCTGCTGGGTGTGTCCTTCAGCGGCCATCCGGACCACACCCGGATCCTCATGCCCGAAGACTGGGAGGGTCACCCGCTGCGTCGCGACGTGGCCATCGGTCGGATCCCGGTCCAGTTCAGGGATGCTCCGTCCACCCGATGAGCGACGTGGCTGAGCAGGTGACCAACCCCATGGGCCCGGGGCGGACCGATCTGGGTCCGTCCGAGCGCGTTTACCGCCGCGACGAGACCAGTCCCGTGCTGCGTCTCAGCGAGGCCGAGGCGGCGGTTCTGGGTGGCAGTCCGGATGATCCGCCGACCGACGACGTCGCCGACCAGCGGATGATCCTCAACATGGGCCCATCCCACCCGTCGACCCACGGGGTACTCCGGCTCATGCTGGAGATGGAGGGCGAGGCGATCCTGCGGTCCAAGCCGGTCATCGGATACCTGCACACGGGCATGGAGAAGACCGCCGAGGACCTCACCTATCTACAGGGCCCCACCAACGTGACGCGCATGGACTACGCGGCGCCGCTGTTCTCGGAACTTGCCTTCTCCCTGGCTGTCGAACAACTCCTGGGACTCGAGGTGCCGACACGGGCCACCTGGATCCGGATGCTCATGTGCGAGCTGAACCGGGTCTCCTCCCACCTGCTCTTCCAGGCCACCAACGGCATGGACCTCGGCGCCGTCTCCATGATGATCTACGGCTGGCGGGAACGCGAGGAGGTGCTGCGCTTCTTCGAGAAGGTGACCGGTCTCCGGATGAACCACAACTACATCCGGCCCGGCGGCGTTGCAGCAGACCTGCCTGACGGATGGCAGGCCGACGTGAGGCGCCTCCTGGAGTTGATCCCGCCGCGTCTCGATGAGTACGACACGCTGCTGAGCGGGCAGCCGATCTTCCGGGGCCGCCTGCAGGGCGTCGGCATCATCACCCCAGCCGAGGCCCTTGCGCTGTCGGCCACCGGGCCCATCCTGCGTTCCACCGGCTACGCCTGGGACCTTCGCAGGGACCAGCCCTACCTGGCCTACGACGAGGTCGAGTTCGATGTCATCGTCGGAACCCACGGCGACTCGTTCGACCGCTACTCCATCCGCCAGAACGAGATCAGGGAATCGCTGCGGATCGTCGAGCAGATCCTGGACCTCATGCCCTCCGGCGACTACCGGGTACAGGACAAGAAGGTGACGCCCCCGCCGCGGGCCCGCATCGACGAGTCCATGGAAGCCCTAATCCACCACTTCAAGATCTTCACCGAGGGCTTCCACGTGCCCCAGGGCGAGACGTATGCAGCCGTGGAGTCGCCGCGTGGCGAGCTGGGCTGCTACCTGGTCTCGGACGGCGGCCCCAAGCCGTACCGCATGCACATCCGTGGCCCCAGCTTCGTGAACCTCCAGACCCTTCCCCACCTGATGGAGGGCGGTCTGATCGCCGATGGCGTGGCCGTCATCTCCTCCGTGGATCCGATCATGGGCGAGGTCGATCGATGACCTTCTTCGACACCGACAACGAGCGGCTGGCCCACGAGGTCATCGACCGTTACCCGCGTGCCCGCTCGGCCGCCATTCCCCTGCTCCACCTCGCCCAGGAGCAGGAGGGGTGGGTGACACCAGCGGCCATGGTCCAGATCGCCGAGCTGATCGGGTCCACTCCGGCCGAGGTACTCGGAACGGCCAGCTTCTACGAGATGTTCAAGTTCCATCCGGTCGGCAGGTACGTGGTCAACGTCTGTACCAACATCTCGTGCCAACTGCTGGGCGGCGAGGAGCTGCTGGAACACGCCGAGACCAGCCTCGGGGTGAGGGCCGGCGGCACCAGCGAAGATGGCCTCTTCACTCTCGAGGACGTGGAGTGCGTCGCCGCCTGCACCGAGGCACCGTGCTTCACGGTCAACTACCGGTACTTCCACCGGGCCACGACAGGGTCCTTTGACGAGGTGGTCGCCGACATCCGGGCAGGCCGCAGTCCGATGCAGCGTGGGGGCGCCGGCGATGACGGGGACCTGCCGGAGCACGGGACCCTCGGACGGGTCCGACAGCACATTTCCGACGACCGGCGCGCTGGCGTGGAAGCCCCCGAGAACGTGACCGGTGCGCCACCCTGGCTGGCCGCCGACCGCAATGGGGAGGACTGACGATGGGATCCTCATACGTCACCCACGCAGCGGGCTATGTCGACAACGGCGGGCCGAAGCTGGTCACCTCGCGTTTCGGCTACGAGGACTCCCACACGCTCGCCCGTTTCGAGGCCACCGGCGGGTACATGGGCCTGAAGGCGGCGATGGCGAAGCGACCGGCCGAGGTCCACAGCCAGGTCCGCGAGGCGACCCTGCTGGGTCGTGGCGGCGCCGGATTCCCGGCAGGCGTCAAGTGGGGGTTCTGCCCGGAGGGAGTCTGGCCGCGCTACCTGGTGGTCAACGGCGACGAGAGCGAGCCCGGCACCTACAAGGACCGCCTCCTCATGGAGCGCGACCCCCACCAGCTCATCGAGGGCTGCCTCATCGCCTGCTACGCGCTGGGCCTCTCGCAGTGCTTCCTGTACGTGCGGGGTGAGATGGCCCTGGCCCAGGAGCGGATCGCCACAGCCCTGAACGAGGCCTATGCCGCCGGATATGTGGGTCGGGAGATCCTGGGCTCCGACTTCTCCGTAGACATCGTCCTCCACTGGGGAGCCGGCGCCTACATCGTCGGCGAGGAGACCGCCCTCATCGAGAGCCTTGAAGGCAACCGTGGCATGCCCCGCCTGAAGCCCCCCTACTTCCCGGCGGCCATCGGCCTCTACGGCAAGCCGACCATCGTCAACAACGTCGAGACGCTGGCCAACCTGCCGTGGATCCTCGAGCACGGTGCTGCCGCCTACCGCCGGTACGGCTCCGAGTCGTCTCCCGGGACCCGGATGTTCGCAGTGTCCGGCCACGTGAATCGGCCCGGCGTCTACGAGGTGGAACAGGGCGTCACCACGTTCCGGGACCTCTTCTACGGCGAGGAGTTCTGCCAGGGCATTCGTGGAGGACACGAGCTGAAGATGTTCATCCCCGGTGGCGGTTCCGCCCCTTGGTTCTTCGAGGAGCACCTTGACGTGTCACTGGAGGCCGCCGACGTGGGCGCCGCCGGTTCGATGCTGGGTTCGGGCGCCATCATCGTCATGGACGACAGCACCGACGCAGTGAAGGCATGCCACCGTCTGGTGCGCTTCTTCGCCAGGGAGTCGTGCGGTAAGTGCTCACCGTGTCGCGAGGGCACAGGCTGGGAGGAGAAGATCCTCCAACGGATCCTGGATGGCCACGGTCGGCCATCGGACATCGACCTCCTCCTGGACGTGGGCGACAACATCAGTCCCGGGCCGTACCCAGTGGCAGCCCACACCGCCGAGGGTCTCGACGTCGTGCCATTCCCGCCCCGCCAGACCACCATCTGCCCGCTGGGACCCTCATCGGTGGCGCCCATCGTGTCGACCATCCGCAGGTTCCGCCACGAGTTCGAGGCCAAGATCACCCGGGGCGACACGATTCCGGTGTCCGCTGCGCCTGTGACCGCAGGGGAGAACGGATTATGAGCCCGCTCGAGGTCGGGGGCCAGGTGTCCATCGTGGTCGACGGAGAGACGGTGCTCGCCAATCCGGGCGAGCTGCTCATCGATGCCTGCGAACGCACCGGCACCTACATACCCAGGTTCTGTCATCACACCAGGATGCGGCCGGTCGGTATGTGTCGCATGTGCATCGTGGACGTCGACACCGGTCGGGGAGCGGCCCTTCAGCCGTCGTGCATGCTGGCATGCACGCCAGGGATGGTCGTGGAGACCGAGTCCGACCGGACCCGCAAGGCCCAGGACGGCGTCCTCGAGTTCCTGCTCATCAACCACCCGTTGGACTGTCCGGTCTGCGACAAGGGCGGCGAATGCCCTCTTCAGGACCAGACCATGGCCTTCGGCCCAGGTGAGAGCCGGTTCGTCGAGGAGAAGCGCCACTTCGAGAAGCCGATAAAGGTGAACGACAACGTCAACCTGGACAGGGAACGGTGCATCCTCTGCGACCGGTGCACCCGTTTCGCCGACGAGGTGGCCGGCGACAAGCTGATCCACTTCATGGCCCGAGGAAGCCAGACCCAGATCAACACGTTCCCGGACCTGCCCTTCTCGTCCTACTTCAGCGGCAACACGGTCCAGGTCTGTCCCGTCGGGGCGCTGACCGCCCTGCCGTACAGGTTCAAGGCCCGCCCATGGGACCTCGAAGAGGTGGAGTCGACCAGCACCCTGGACAGCGTCGGTAGCCGGATCTCCGTCCAGTCGTCGCGTGACCGGGTGCTGCGCTTCCAGGGGGTGGACGCCGACGCCGTCAACTGGGGTTGGTTGTCAGACAAGGAACGGTTCGTCTTCGAGGCATACGACCACGAGGACCGACTGGCCACGCCGCTACTGAAGGGCGACGCCCTGGGCAACCGGACGCCCGATGGATCCGAGCTGGTGTCTGCACCGTGGAACGAGGCCCTTGATGTCGCGGCAGAGGCGCTGCGTGCCGCCCCGGCGGACCGAATAGCGGTTGTCGGCGGCGCCCGGCTCACCAACGAGGCTCAGTACGCGTGGGCGAAGCTCGCCAAGGGCGTGTTGGGAACCGACCACGTGGATTCGCAGCTGGGAGACGGCCTTCCCGCCGACCTGCTCCTGGCCCTGCCAAGGGCGACCATCGACGAGGCCTGCACTCCCGGCGGCACCATTGTCCTGCTCGGGCCGGATCCCAAGGAGGAACTCGGCGCCCTCTACCTGCGCCTCCGTCACGCGGTCGTCCATGACGGCGCCACCCTGATCGAATTGACGCAGTGCCGGACCGGCCTCACTGAAGATGCCACCCACTCGCTGCGGGTGCAGCCCGGGGAAGCCGCCGAGGTCGTCTCCGCCATGTTCGGCGGCGCTCCGCCAGCCGGATCGTCGGGCCGATCGGTGGGCGACGTGATCGCCGCAGGTGAGCTGCTCGCAGCAGCGATCGGCCCGGTCACAGTACTGCTGGGTCGCTCCTCGCTGGCTGAGGCAGCCGGACCGGTGGTGGACGCCGCCCTTGCGCTCCACGACCACCTTCCCGACGCCCGGTTCCTCTCCCTGCTGCGGCGCGGCAACGTTCACGGCGCCATGGACATGGGCCTCGCTCCCGGCCTGCTCCCGGGCAGGGCCACGCTGGCCGACGCAGATCGGTTTGCAGATGCCTGGCCCGGTGTCCCCGATGCCACCGGTCGCGACACCCACGCAACGCTGGAGGCCGCGTCCAACGGCGAGGTCGACGTGCTGGTGCTACTGGGCGCAGATCTCCTGGCCGACGTTCCAGATGGCGACCTGGCCCGCAGGGCCCTGGCGGGAGCGGGCACGGTGGTGGCCATTGACCTGTTCGCCACGGAGACCGTCGCCAGCGCCGATGTCGTGCTGCCGGCCGCCGGGCCGACCGAGGTGGACGGCACCTTCACCAACCTGGAGGGCAGGGTCAGCCGGGTCGTCCGCAAGGTCACCTCACCGGGCACGTCGCGCCCTGACTGGATGATCGCCGTGGACCTGGCGGACCGCCTCGGTACCGACCTCGGCTTCACGTCGCCGGACGACGTGTGGGCCGAGTTGACCGCCGTTTCGGCGGTCCACGCCGACCTCTCGACCGAGGCCATCGCCGCCGACTCGACGGAGGGCGTCGTGGTCACCGGTGGCCTGGCGCTGGTCCGGCCCGAGCCCACCGCCATCCCGGCGCGACAGCCCTCGGCGCTGCGCCTCATCGCCACGCGGTCCATGTACGACACCGGGGTCATGGTCGCCCACAGCCCCTCCCTGGCAGGCCTGGCGCCCGGGGCCCGCGCAGCGCTGGAGCCCACCGAGATGCGGCGCCGTGGCGTCGCCGACGGCGAGGTGGTCGACCTGGTGGGTCCGAAGGGGACCGTCCAGGTTCCGGTGGTGGCCGACGCCGGCGTGGCCGCCGGGACCATCCACCTCCTCGTGAACCAGCCGGGTGTGGACGTCGTAGCGATGCTCGACGCGGGCGCACCCGTCACCGACGTGAAGTTGGTACGACGATGATCCCGGCCACGCTGACGGCTCCGCTGGTCCTGGCCGCCGACCCCCTCCTGGATGGACCCATAGGCCCGGGCATCGTGGGCATCGTGCTCATCAAGGTGGTGCTGGCGTTCACCCTGCTGCTGGTGTCTGTGATGCTCATGATCTGGTTCGAGCGCAAGCTGGTTGCCGACATGCACAATCGGATCGGACCGGCCGAGGCCGGTCCGTTCGGCATCCTCCAGACGCTGGCCGATGGAATCAAGTTGTTCTTCAAGGAGGACCTGGTCCCGGACCGGGCGGACAGGATGGTGTTCAAGTTGGCGCCCTACCTGTCGCTCGTGCCGGCCTTCCTGGTGTTTGCCATCGTGCCCATCGGGGGAGACTTCTCCGGTGACGGCACGGTCACGTGGTTCGGCGAGACGACCTACCTGCAGGTGGCTGATCCGCCGGTCGGGGTGCTGTTCTTCCTGGCTCTCTCGTCCATTGCCGTCTACGGCGTGATGCTGGCCGGCTGGGCATCGGGGTCCAAGTACCCGTTGCTGGGTTCGGTCCGGGCCTCGGCACAGATGATCAGCTACGAGGCGGCCCTCGGCCTTGCCATAGCGACGGTCTTCCTGACCTCGGGCTCGTTGTCCACGCACGAGATCGTGGCCCGTCAGGTCTCCGGCAGCTGGAACGTGCTGGCAACCGGCGTGGTCCCTTTCCTGGTGTTCCTGCTGGCAGGTACCGCCGAACTGAACCGTCCGCCTTTCGACCTGGTGGAAGCCGAACAGGAGCTCGTCGGCGGATTCCACACGGAGTACAGCTCGCTGCGGTTCTCCCTGTTCTTCCTGGCCGAGTTCATGAACGTGATCACCATGTCGGCCATAGCCGTGACCCTCTTCCTGGGTGGCCCCGCCGGCCCGATCCTGACCGACACCCTGGGCTGGGTGTGGCCGCTGTTCTGGTTCAGCTCGAAGGTCTTTGTCTTCCTCTTCTGCTTCGTCTGGCTCCGCGCGACTCTGCCGCGGCTCCGCTACGACCAGCTCATGGACCTCGGCTGGAAGGTCCTCATCCCGGTGGCCCTCGGCTGGTTCCTGTTGATCGCCACCATGAACGTCGCCGACGACCTGGGTTGGCCCGTGGTGCCTGTCGTGCTTGCCGGCGTGGCGGTCCTGGTGGCCGGCGCCGCACTGCTGGCCGGCGCCATCGAGAAGGCGCGCGGTGATGCTCTTGCAGAGCTGACCGACGAGGGGGCGAAGGGCTGATGGGTTACTTCGGTGGCTTCGCCGTCACATTCCGCAAGCTGTTCGAGAAGCGGGTCACGACCTTCTACCCGCGCGAGAAGCGGGCCAAGCCTGACCGCCTCCACGGCCGCCACGTCCTGAACCGGTACGAGGACGGCATGGAGAAGTGCATCGGATGCGAGCTCTGCGCCGGGGTCTGCCCGGCCAACTGCATCTACGTCAGGGGAGCTGACAACCCGGACGACGCCCCTGTGTCACCGGGCGAGCGGTACGGCTTCATCTACGAGATCAACTACCTCCGTTGCATCCACTGCGACCTCTGCGTCGAGGCCTGCCCGACCGAGGCCATCACCGAGACGAAGCTGTTCGAGTTCTCGTTCACCAACAGGTCCGACGCCATCTACACCAAGGACGAACTGCTGGTGGATGCCGAGACCGGTCGCCCCCGCCAACTCCCGTGGGAGGACTGGCGTGAGGGAGAGGACGAGATGACGTCCGCCTGGATGCGGGCAACGTCGCCGAGTGGCGACGTGACCTACTCGGGCCAGGTGGCCTGGTCCGGTGAACTGGGTTACGGCATCCGTGCGCCCGAGGTCGGACAGGCCGGCGACGACGATCCCACCGATGCGGATGGGGAGTCGGCCTGATGGATGCAGCCGTGTTCCTGATCAGCGCCGCCATCGTCCTGGCCGGTGCCGGCGGCGTACTGGTGGCCCGCAGCCCGGTGCACGCCGCGTTGTTCCTCGTGCAGACGCTGTTCGGGGTGTCCGTGCTGTTCGTACTGCAGGACGCCACCTTCCTGGCCGCCATCCAGGTCATCGTCTACGCCGGTGCCGTGGTCATCCTGTTCCTGTTCGTGATCATGCTCCTGGGCGTCGACAGGTTCGAGGATCTCGGCGTGGAGCCGATAGTCGGGCAGCGACCGGTGGCGGCCCTGATCGGAGCCTCTCTCCTGGGGATGCTCCTGATAGCGCTTCTCGTCTCCGTTGACGAACCGACCGGCGCCCATGGAGCCAACGCCGCCCTGGGCGATGCCGCCGACAACACGCGCCGCCTCGGGGAAGCCCTCTTCACCGATTACGTCTTCGCCGTTGAGCTGACGGCGATCCTGCTGACCATCGCGGTGATAGGCGCCGTCGTGCTGGCCCGCAAGGTTCGTGGCCCGCTGGCGCCGCTTCCGGTCGTCGTGGTCGCCTCGGCGACCATCGAGGATCCAGAGGCCGGTGACGGCCCGACCGACACCACCGACGGCCACGCCGCCGGGGAGGACACCTGATGGTCGTGACCACCTCCTGGTACCTGGCGCTTGCGGCCGTCCTCTTCTCGATGGGTGCCGTGGGGCTTCTCACCCGACGCAACCCGCTCATCATGATCATGTGCGTCGAGCTGATGCTCAACGCCGTCAACCTGACCTTCGTCAGCCTCGGCGCCGAACTGGGCGACCTCGGAGGGCAGCTGTCCGTGTTCTTCGTGCTGGTCGTGGCGGCCTCCGAGGTGGTGGTCGGCCTGGCCGTGGTCGTGGCGATCATGCGCCGCCGACAGGGCGCCACCGTCGACGACCTCTCGGTACTGAGGGGTTAGCGCGATGCTCGACCTCGTCTGGCTGGTTCCGGCGTTTCCGCTGGCCGGCTTCCTGATCCTCACGTTCGGCGGCCGCCGACTGGGTGAGCCGACTGCCGGGTGGCTGGCCACCGGCGCCATGACCGGCTCCTTCCTCGCCACCGCCGGGGCGTTCTACGAGCTGGCCGGTCGCGACGTGCACGACCGCCGCTCCGTCACCACGCTGTTCGAGTGGGTGCCGGCAGGTGACCTGACGGTCGACGTCGGGTTCCTCGCTGATCCGCTGTCGCTCACCATGTGCCTGTTCGTCACGGGCGTGGGTGCGTTGATCCACCTGTACTCGATCGGCTACATGCACGGCGACGCCGGCTTCCGCCGCTTCTTCGCCTACCTGAACCTGTTCGCCTTCGCCATGCTGATGCTGGTGCTGGGCGACAACCTGCTGCTCACCTTCCTGGGATGGGAGGGCGTGGGCGCCTGTTCGTACCTGCTCATCTCGTTCTGGTTCACCGACGAGGCAAATGCCTCGGCTGGCAAGAAGGCCTTCATCACCAACCGGATCGGTGACTGGGGCTTCATGGTCGCCATCTTCATGACGTTCGCCACTTTCGGAACGGTCGCGTATGTGGACGTGCTGGACACCACGGCGGCTGGCACGGTGGCCACCTCCACGGCCACCGTCATTGCCCTGATGCTCTTCGTCGGAGCGATCGGCAAGTCCGCCCAGTTCCCCCTGTACCTCTGGCTGCCTGACGCCATGGCGGGCCCGACCCCCGTCTCGGCGCTGATCCACGCCGCCACCATGGTCACCTCGGGGATCTACCTCCTGACCCGTGTGAACCCGATCATCGCCGATGCAGCGGACTGGGTGCCGACGCTCATTGCCTGGACGGGCGCCGGTACGGCGCTGTTCGCGGCCACGATTGCCGTGGCCCAACGCGACATCAAGAAGGTGCTGGCCTATTCGACGGTCAGTCAGCTCGGGTACATGTTCCTGGCGGTCGGCTGTGGCGCATACGTGGCGGCGGTGTTCCACATGATCACCCATGCCTTCTTCAAGGCCCTCCTGTTCCTGGGCTCAGGTTCGGTCATCCACGGGATGGACGGCGACCAGGACATGGCCCACTACGGCGGCCTCCGTCGGTTCATGCCGATAACGGCCGGGACATTCGTGATCGGGTGGCTGGCCATTGCCGGTGTGCCTCCGTTCGCCGGGTTCTGGTCGAAGGACGAGATCCTTGCCTTCGCCTGGAACGAGAGCCCCCTGCTCTGGGCGGTCGGGTTGGTCACGGCCGTGCTGACCGCCTTCTACATGACCCGTCTCGTGATCCTCACCTTCTTCGGACGCCACCGGTACGCCGACCCGCGACCCGATGAGGTCGATGAGGCATGGGCCGCAGCGCTGGCCGCTGCCGATGGGGCCGTGGTGGCAGCCTCCGCCGCCCTCGATGCAGCCGTTGCGGCCTCCGAGGCTGGGACGGACGAGCCTGCTGCAGCCGAGGCCATGGTGGCAGCGAAGGCGGCCCATGAAGCCGCGATCATTGAACGCGACCTGATCGTGGCCGCCTCCGGGGAACGTCCCGAGCTCCCGGCCCTCGCCCTGTACGGCGAACCCGAGGTGGGGCCGGTGGCTGATCGGCTGCCCGACGAGGTCGCCGCGAGGTCCGACCACCACCCGCACGAGTCGCCGTGGACCATGGCGCTGCCCCTCGTCGTGCTGGCCGTCCTGTCGGTGCTCGGTGGCCTCATCCAGCTGCCGTTCTCCTCTGCCACGAAGCGCCTTGAAGGCTGGTTGGAGCCGACCCTGTTCGGCAACGAGGTCCACCTCTCCGTGGGAACCGGCACCCTCTGGGTCCTCGCTGCTCTCGCAGTGGCCGGTGGCGCCGTCGGCATCGTGGTGGCTGTGGCCGCATACCTGCAGCGACGGGTCGACCACTCCGCCTTCGAGCAGCCCATCCTCGCCGACGCCTGGCGCTTCGACCGGCTGGTGTCGAACTTCATGGGTGGACCCGGACGGGCCGGCTTCGAGGCCACGGCGAACTTCGACTCCACCGTGGTGGACGGCGCAGTGGAGTCGGTGGCCACCATGGTGAAAGTTGAAGCGGGACTGCTGCGGCGCTTCCACAACGGCCTGGTGCGCACCTACGCAGCCGGTATCGGTGTGGGTGCGGTCGGCCTCGTCGTCTGGTTCCTCTCAAGGACCTCGTTCTGATGGCCGTGCTGGCGACGGCTGCAGGCGTCCCGTTCGCGGTCCTACCCGCCCTCCTCGTGGTGCCCGCTGCGGGCGCCCTGCTGGTGGCCGTGCTGCCGCGTCGCCGTCCGGAACTGGTCAAGTTGGTTGCGGTGGCCACCTCGATGGTGGTGGCCGCCATGACCGTCTGGCTACTGGTCGCCTTCGACGTCGACCGTGGGGCCGACATGCAGTTCGAGTTTCGCCATTCCTGGATGACGGACCTTGGCATCCAGTGGCTGCTGGCCGTTGACGGCATCTCGCTCTTCCTGATCGTCCTGACCGGGATCCTCTTCCCGATTGCCCTGCTGGCGGTCGACCCGGGCCACGACGAGCGGGCCTACTTCGCCTGGATGCTGCTGCTGGAGGCGGGCGTGATCGGCGTGTTCTGCGCAATGGACCTGATGGTCTTCTTCCTCTGCTTCGAGGTCGTGCTCGTCCCGATGTACTTCCTCATCGGGCGCTGGGGCCACGAGAACAGCGCATACGCAGCCACGAAGTTCTTCCTCTTCACGATGGCCGGTTCGGCTCTGATGCTGATCGGCATCCTGGTCCTGGCGTTCCTCCACGCCGACGCCACAGGTGGGGGCCTGACCTTCGACCTGGTGGAGTTGGCCGAGGCCCAGAGCCTTGGTACGACCACAGCGCGCTGGGTGTTCCTCTCCTTCGCCCTGGCGTTCGCTGTGAAGGTTCCGATCTTCCCGCTGCACACCTGGCTGCCGGACGCCCACACAGAGGCGCCGACAGCAGGTTCGGTGATCCTGGCCGGCGTCCTCCTGAAGCTGGGAACCTACGGATTCCTGAGGTTCGGGCTGTACCTCTTCCCGGAGGCCTCACACTTCTTCGCTCCCGTGTTCCTCACCCTCGGTCTCGTGGGGATCATCTACGGCGGGGTGGTCGCCACGATGCAACGCGACCTGAAGCGCCTCGTCGCCTATTCATCGGTGGCCCACCTCGGCTTCATCGTGCTGGGAACGTTCGCCCTCAACACCGAGGGCATCGAGGGCGGGCTGCTCCAGATGGTCAACCACGGTGTCTCCACAGCGGCCCTGTTCCTGCTGGTGGGGATGATCTACGAGCGGCGTCACACCCGCCGCATCGACGAGCTGGGTGGCCTCCAGAAGTCGGCGCCGATCCTGGCTGGCGTCTTCACGCTGGTCATGCTGTCGTCCATTGGCCTGCCGGGCCTGAATGGCTTTGTGGGGGAGTTCCTGGTGCTGGTGGGCACCTTCAACGCCCACCCCTGGTTGGCTGTGGTGGCCACCGGTGGCGTGGTCCTGGCGGCCCTCTACCTGCTCTGGGCATACCAGCGGGTCTTCCACGGGCCTGCCGATGGCGACAACGCCGAGATGCCGGACCTGAAGATCCGGGAGGGCCTGGTGCTGGCACCGCTGCTGGTGCTGATCGTGGCGATGGGCGTGTACCCGAAGCCGGTCCTGGAGCGGATGGAACCGTCGGTGGATGCACTCGTGGCCCACATCGAGACCCACGTCGACGGTTTCCACGAGCCGACGAGCCGGTTCGGCGCCGACATAGTGGTCGGCGATGGCGGCGATGATTCCGGGGACGACCACTGATGCCGCCCGTGGTCACCCCCGAGGTCATCTGGTGGGCGCTGGTGCCGCTGCTCGTCCTATCCGCAGGCGGGTTCCTGCTGCTCACCATCGCCTCGCTGGTGAGGCGCCTTCCAGACGCCCTACCCCAGGCCTGGACGGTGATCACAGGTCTGGTCGTGCTCGTCGCCACCATCCCCATGTGGGACAGGGTCCAGTCCGACGGGCCCCGGTCCTTCCTCGGCGGGACGGTTGCCGTGGATGGCTCCACCGTGCTCGTCACTGCCATCCTCGCGATCGCGGTGGTGGCCACGGCCCTGCTGGCCCGGCCGTACCTGGAGCGCGAGGACCTTCCCGGTGTGGAGCTGTACGTGCTGCTGCTGCTGTCGGCGGCAGGTGGCGTGGTCATGGCATCAGCCGACGACCTGATCGTCCTCTTCCTGGGTCTTGAGATCCTGTCGATTGCCGCGTACGTGATGGCTGCCCTGCACCTCCGGCGGATCGAATCCCAGGAGGCTGCGCTGAAGTACTTCGTGCTGGGCGCGTTCGCCTCGGCCTTCCTCCTCTATGGCATGGCACTCATCTACGGGGCCACCGGTTCGACCCGGATGGCACGCATCAGCGGGTACCTGGCGTCGACCGTCCTGGTCCAGGACGGAATGCTGCTGGCGGGGATCGCCCTGCTGCTGGTGGGCCTGGCCTTCAAGGTGGCCGCCGTGCCATTCCATGCATGGACCCCGGACGTCTACCAGGGGGCGCCGAGCCCTGTCGTGGCATGGATGGCCGCCGGAGTGAAGACAGCCGGGTTCGCGGCGATGCTGCGGGTACTGGTGGTGACGCTGGGTACGCACGCCTCGGACTGGGGCCCGGCCGTAGCGGTGCTGGCCGCTGCCAGCATGGTCGTGGGGGCGTGGGTGGCTGTGCTCCAGACCGATGTCAAGCGGATGCTGGCCTACTCCTCGATAGCCCATGCCGGGTTCATCCTCCTGGGCATACAGGCGGCCAGTGGGAGGGGTACTGCAGCGGTCTACGTGTACCTCTTCGTGTACACCCTCCTGGCCACCGGAAGCTTCGCGGTGATCACCACCGTCGGGGGCCGGGGTGATGCAGCCCACGGTCTGGATTCCTACCGGGGACTGGCGCGCCGTCAGCCGCTGCTGGCCGGGGCCTTCACCGTCCTCCTGCTGGGTCAGGCCGGGATTCCGTTCACCGGTGGATTCGTTGCCAAGCTGGGCGTGCTGGCGGCAGCGGTTGAGGGCCGCACCTACTGGGTGGCCATAGTGGCCATGGCCGCGGCAGCCGTGGCTGCATTCGTCTACCTGCGCATCCTCGTAGCCATGTACCTGGAGGACCCGGAGCCGGACACCGCGGAGCGCATCGAGGTGCCCCCCGGCACGATGGTCGTCATCGGGGTGGCGTGCGCCGGGGTGCTCCTGATCGGGCTCGTCCCGGGGCTCCTCCTGGACATCGCAGCAGACGCCATTCCGGTTCTGGTGGGGGGCTGACCGATGGCATCCGGGAGCCTCAGCGAGCGCAACGGCCCGTTCTTCGTGATTGCATGGTCGTCCGGTAGCCTGCCCGGGACGCCCGGCAGGTCTGCCCGCCCGTCTTCCCCCGTCCGCTCGACTCGCTAGGTTCCCCATCCGTGTCCGACTTCCTTCGCAGCTGGTTGATGCTGGTGGTGTTCGGCGGCCTCGCCGTGCTGCTGGTCTTGGCCTTTCTGGGCCTCGGCAGCCTGCTCCGGCCCGCTCGCGACACCCCGCAGAAGTTGATGACGTACGAGTCCGGGGTGGATCCCTACGGCGACATGTGGAGCCAGTCCAACATCCGCTACTACGTGTTTGCGCTGATGTTCGTGCTGTTCGACGTGGAAGCCGTCTTCATCTTCCCGTGGGCCACCCGCCTCGAGGTGTACGACGTGTTCGGCCTGGTCGAGATGGCCATATTCATATTCATCCTGGCCCTCGGGCTGTTCTACGCCTGGCGCAAGCGCCTGCTGCGGTGGATCTGAGCGGGCGGGGGCTTAGAAGATGGGTCTTGTAGAGAACGGCAAGCTGCCGAAGCCGTTGACCAAACTGCTCAACGTCAGCCGGAAGTACTCGCTGTGGGTGTACCAGTGGGGTCTCGCCTGCTGTGCCATCGAGATGGGAGCGGCGTTCGCCTCGCCGCGCTACGACGTCATGCGTCTCGGCGTGATCCCGTTCCCGGCCAGCCCCCGTCAGGCCGACCTCGTGGTGGTCTCCGGCACGGTGACCGACAAGATGGCCCCTGCCGTACGACGCCTCTACGAGCAGATGCCCGAGCCCAAGTACGTGATCTCCATGGGTTCGTGTGCGAACTGCGGCGGCCCCTACTGGGACAGCTACTCGGTCACGAAGGGCGTGGACCAGATCATTCCGGTGGACGTCTACGTGCCGGGCTGTCCGCCACGCCCCGAGGCCCTCCTGGAGGGCATCGTGCTGCTCCAGGAGCGCATCGCCACCGAGGACATGGCCGAACGCTGGACAGGTGATCCAATTGTCGTCACCTGAGGCAACCGACGAGGTGGACTCTGCTACGGACGCACCGCCGGTCGACGAACGTCGCGATGCCGTGGTCGCAGCCCTCACCGACGCTCTCGGCGACGGTCTGGTCGAGTCGCACGTGGAGGCCGGGATCGACCTCTGCGTGAGGGTCACCGCTGATGCATGGGTGGAGGCCGGCCGTGCACTGCGTGACGGCTGCGCCATGTCGTACTTCGGATTCCTCTCGGCCATCGACTGGATGCCGTCGCCCTACGGCCGTGACATGGATGCCCAGGTCGACCTGGAGCCGGCCGTCGACGCCGAGCCGACGGCAATTGAGTGGGGCCTGGCCGGAGGTGCCACCCGCTTCCAGCTCCTGGCTCGCGTGCATGACCCGATTGGCCACCTCGGTGTCACGGTCAAGGCTGACCTGGTCGGGGACCGGCCCGAGGTCGATTCCTGGATCGGTGTCTACCCGGGTGCCAACTGGCATGAGCGGGAGGCCTGGGAGATGTTCGGCATCTCGTTCAGGGGCCACCCCAACCAGATACACCTGTACCTGCCCTCACATTTCGAGGGGAACCCGCTCCGCAAGGACTATCCGCTCCTGGCCCGCCGCGTGAAGCCGTGGCCCGGCATCGTCGACGTCGAGCTGATGCCCGGCGGGGACGATGTCGGAGACGACGAGGGGGAGGGCTCATGACCGCAGTGGACGACCCCCGCCAGCTCGCCTACATCGCCGGGCAGGCCAGCGACGCCCGGGTGAACCTGGAGATCGAGACCGAGGGCATGACCCTCAACATCGGACCGCAGCACCCCGCCACGCACGGCACGCTGCGAATAGTCGTGAAGTTGGACGGCGAACGGGTGATGCGTGCCGAGCCGATCATGGGCTACATGCACCGCGGCTACGAGAAGCTGACCGAGGTCCGCACCTACCCACAGGTCACCTCGCTCATCAACCGCATCGACTGGTTGGGCAGCTTCGCCAACGAGGTGCCGTTCATCCTTGCGGCCGAGCAGATCATGGGCGTCGAGGCGCCGCCGCGTGCCCAGTGGATCCGCACGCTGCTCTTCGAGCTCTCCCGGATCGCCAACGTCGTCCTGTTCCTCGGCGACATGGGTGTGCAGCTGGGCGCAGTCACCCCGGTGTTCTTCGCATTCCGCGACCGTGAGTTCGTGCTGAACCAGATCGAGGCCGTCACCGGTGGTCGGTTCCACCCCAACTTCGATCGCATCGGCGGCCTCAAGGACGACATCCCCAGGGGATGGACCGAAGAGACCAAGGGCGTGCTGGGTCGGATCAGGAAGTTCTGCGATGAGATGGAGGACCTCGTCACCGGTAACGAGATCTTCCAGGCCCGGACCCGTGGGATCGGCGTCATCCCGGCAGACGTGGGGCTCTCCTATGGCCTCTCCGGCGCCAACATCCGTGCCAGCGGGGTCGATTGGGACCTGCGTCGTGACGGTGGCAGCGGCCTCGTCTATGACAAGTTGGATTGGAAGGTCTGGACGCATCCGGACGGCGACTCGTTCGCCCGCTACTGGGTGAGGCTCCAGGAGGTCCGCGAGGCCTGCAACATGGTCGAGCAGCTGCTGGACGGCATACCGCCCGGCCCGGTCATGGCCAAGGTGCCGCGCATAATCAAGGTCCCGCCCGGCGAGGCCTACGTTGAGACCGAGAACCCGCTCGGAGTCATGGGCTACTACGTGGTCTCCAAGGGCGACCTGGTTCCCTACCGGGTGAAGATCCGCTCAGCGTCGTTCAGCAACGTCTCGATCACGCCATGGCTGCTCGAGGGCACCTACGTGCCTGACGTGGTCTCGATCCTGGCCAGCCTCTACTTCATCCTCGGGGACATAGACCGGTGAGCGATTTCCTGACGCTCGCCGTCGAGCTGGCCTGGTGGCAGCAGACCGGCATCCGCGCGGTCGTAGGTCTGGTGGCGGTGCTGCTCCCCGCCGGCACGCTCGTCTACCTCTTCCTGTTCAAGATGATGAGCTTCATGCAGAGCCGCCTGGGCCCCATGGAGGCTGGACCGCACGGGTCACTGCAGCTGCTGGCCGAGGTCGGGAAGTTCCTCCAGAAGGAGGACATCGTTCCCGAGAAGGCCGATCGCATCGTGTTCAAGGCGGCGCCGTTCGTGGTGCTCATCTCCACCTTCCTGCTGGTGCTCGTCATCCCGGCTGGACCGGACGCGTGGTTCATAGACGTGGACACCGGGATCTTCCTGGCGTTGGCCGTCTCCTCGATCTCGGTGATCGGGATCCTGATGGCCGGCTGGGCGTCGTCGTCGAAGTACTCGCTGCTGGGTGCCCTGAGGGCAGCAGGCCAGCTCGTCGCCTACGAACTGCCGCTGGTGCTCGCAGTGGTCGGCGTTGTCATCCAGGCCGGCACGCTGAACGTGCAGGGCATCGTCATGGCCCAGGCCACCGGCGAGATCTTCGGCTGGGGCGGCATTGGCAACCCCTTCATCTTCACCCAGTTCCTGGGTTTCGCCATCTTCCTGGTGGCGGTCCAGGCAGAGCTCACGCAGCCGCCGTTCGACATGCCGGTGGCCGAATCGGAGCTCGTCACCGGTTACCTCACCGAGTACTCCGGCCTGCGCTTCCTGCTGTTCTTCATCGGCGAGTTCGCCACCGCCGGCATCTTCGCCGCACTGGCCGCCACGCTGTTCCTGGGCGGTTGGTACGTGCCCGGCATCGACCCGACGAGCGACCTGTTCAACGTCATAGGCCCGGCGGTCCTGCTCGGCAAGGTGATCCTGGTCTCCTTCCTGATCTTCTGGTTCCGGTTCACCTACCCACGGTTCCGCGAGGACCAGCTCCAGCAGCTGGCCTGGAAGGTCCTCATCCCTCTGTCGCTAGTCAACATCGTCGTCACCGGCGTGCTGAAGGTGGTCTTCTGATGCCAGGAACACTGAAGATGCCCGGTCTGCTCAAGGGCCTCGGCGTCACCTTCAGGACGATGGTGCGCACCCTCACGAAGGGATCGCACACCGTCCAGTACCCGAGGGTCAAGGAAGCCCCCGCCCCCAGGGCCCGCGGCGTGATCACGCTCCACGAGGAGAACTGCACCTCGTGCATGCTGTGCGCCCGTGAGTGCCCGGACTGGTGCATCTACATCGAGGGCCACAAGTACAAGGCACCGCCACGCCGCCCCGGTGGCAAGCCCCGCCTGAAGAACGCCCTGGACCGCTTCGATATCGACTTCGCCCTGTGCATGTACTGCGGAATCTGCGTAGATGTGTGCCCGTTCGATGCACTGTTCTGGTCCCCGGAGTTCGAGTACTCGGAGCCGAATATCGCGGATCTCCTCCACGACAAGACGAAGCTCGGCCAGTGGATGGAGACCGTCCCTGACTTCCAGGAGTACGAGTCGGGCAGCGAAGCCAAGAAGCCGACGGTGCCACAGTGACCGTCCTTGCCGCCCTGGAGGGCATGGACCGCCTGTCGGGCGGCGACGTCCTCGTGGCGCAGAACGTGGCCTTCGCCATCATGGCGATCACGATGGTCGCCAGCGCACTGCGAATGGTGACCACACGCAACGTGGTCCACGCCGCCCTCTACCTCGTGATCGTGCTGGCCGGGGTGGCCGGCATCTTCATCCTGCTGGGCGCCGAGTTCCTGGGCGTGACCCAGATAATGGTCTACATCGGCGCCATCGTCGTCCTCTTCCTGTTCGGCATCCTGCTCACGAAGGGCTCCTTCGGCGATGACGACGGGGTAACCGGCGAGAGGCGCCTCATGGCCGGCCTCGTCGGGTTCCTGGTGTTCGGCGTGATGACTGCAGCCCTGGTCGAGTCGTTCGCCGATGCCGAGCTCTCCCGGTCGGGCCCGTCCACCACGGCCGACATCGCCGACAGCATCTTCAGCGCCTACATCGTGCCCTTCGAGGCCGTCTCGGTGCTGCTGCTGGCAGCCCTGATCGGGGCCATCGTCGTGGCCAGGAAGGACTGACATGCTGCTGAACCAGTTCCTGCTGCTGTCCGCCGTCCTCTTCTCGATCGGGGTCTACGGGGTCCTCGCCCGCCGCAACGGCGTGCTGCTGCTCATGTCGATCGAGTTGATCCTGAACGCTGTCAACATCAACCTCGTGGCCTTCGCTGCATTCACCGGCACCATCGGCGGCGAGGTGTTCGCCCTCTTCGTCATCGCCGTGGCTGCCGCCGAGGTCGGTGTGGGGCTGGCCATGGTGCTGCTTCTCTACCGCAGCAGCCGGACCATTGATCTCACCACCGTCGACAGGTTGAGGGGCTGACACGATGAACAACCTCCTCATTGCCGCTCTGTCCGCCGACGCCGGTCTCCCGCTCGGAATAACCGAGGGTGGCAGTTGGCTGCTCCGCAACGTCTGGCTGATCCCCCTCCTGCCGGCGCTGTCGTTCGTCCTTATCCTCACGTTCGGGAAGCGCATGCCACACGGCGGCTCCGAGCTGGGCATCGCTGCTGTGGGCATCGCCTTCGTGCTGGCGCTGCTGACCGGCATCGCCTGGGTGGACCACCGCGACAACTCCCATGACCAGGAAGTCCATGTGGCGGTCGTCCAGTTCGACGACCACGGCGTCGGGCACGGAGACGGGTCTGAGGAAGGCCACGGTGGCGGTCATCCGTCCCTGGCCGTGCACCGCACCGCCATCTGGTTCCAGGCCGGTGGCATGGAGTTCACGGTCGGGACCCTGGTCGACGGCCTGGCGGTGATGATGCTCGTCGTGGTGACCCTCGTGTCACTGCTGGTGCACGTGTATTCCACCGAGTACGTACACGGTGACCGTCGCTACACCCATTACTTCGCGTTCCTGTCGCTGTTCAGCGCCTCGATGCTCCTTCTGGTGGTCTCGGAGAACACCCTTCAGCTGCTCTGCGCCTGGGAGCTCGTGGGTGTCTGCTCCTTTGTCCTGATCGGACACTGGTGGGAGGAGAAGCCCAACAGCGATGCGGCATTGAAGGCATTCCTCACCAACCGGGTCGGCGACATGGGCCTACTCGTCGGTGTGACCGTGCTGTTCTTCGCAGCCGGCTCGGCACTACCGGGCCGCTTCGGGTCGTTCTCCATTGCCGAGACGAACGCCCTGGCGTCCAGCGGGATGCTGTCGCACACGGCGCTGCTGGTGGCCTCCTGCGGCCTCATGGCAGCGGTGATGTCCAAGTCGGGACAGTTCTTCCTGCACACCTGGCTGCCCGACGCCATGGCTGGCCCCACTCCCGTGTCGGCACTCATCCACGCAGCCACCATGGTGGTGGCCGGCGTGTTCATGATCGCCCGCTTGTACGGCGTCTTCTTCGAGGGCTTCCAGATCGGTGGCAGCTCCATCAACCTGATGGCCTTCATCGGCGGCCTGACCACCATCGTCGGAGCCTGCCTGGCCTTCGTGCAGCGCGACATCAAGAAGGTGCTGGCCTACTCGACGATCTCGCAGCTGGGATACATGGTCATGGCGCTCGGGGTGGGTGCGTGGACGGCGGCCGTCTTCCACCTGTTCACCCACGCCTTCTTCAAGGCCTGCCTGTTCCTGGGCTCCGGCTCGGTCGCCCACGCCGTGCACAGTTTCGACATGAAGTCGGACATGGGTGGACTGCGCAAGCACATGCCGCACACCTACCGGACGTTCATGATCGGCACGATCGCCCTCGCCGGCCTGCCGCCCCTCGCCGGGTTCTGGTCCAAGGACGAGATCCTCGTCGGAACCGGCGGATGGGGGCTCCTCGGTGGCACCGGCGGAAACGGCGCCTACACACTGATGCTGGGCATGGGCATGGTGACGGCGGCGCTGACCGCCGCCTACATGACCCGGTGCGTGTACCTGACGTTCTTCGGCGAGTTCCGTGGCCACGGCGAACCGCATGAGTCCGGTCCCCGTATCACCGTGCCGCTCTGGATCCTGGCGGGTCTGGCCATCGTCGCCGGCTTCCTGAACCTGCCCACCGGCTTCCAGCTCGCTCCCGGGTCGCTCCAGGAACGCTTCGGCCACTACGTGGAGCCCGTGGCCGGCTACTTCCCGGCCATCACGCATGCCACGCCCAGCTGGTCGCTCGCCATTGCCTCGACGCTGGTGGTGATGGGCGGTATCGCAGCCTCCGGCTACTACTACTTCGTGAAGGTGGAGGCGGCCTCGAAGGCGGCCGGAACCAGCCTCACCGAGCTGCCCGACGGCCCGACCACCAGGTATCCGGTGGTTGCAATGGGTTACAAGTTGCTTGACAACAAGTACTACCTGGACCACCTCTACAACGGGGTGATCGCCAACGGCACCAAGGGTCCACTGGCCCGTCTGGTATACCGGTTCAACCAGCAGGTCATCGACAGGACGGTCGATGTCGTGGGTGAGACCGCCGTCAAGGTGGGCACGGTCGTCTACGACAGGATCGATCAGTTGGTGGTCGACGGGGCGGTCAACGCCTCAGGCCGCGCATCCTCCGGGATGGGCGAGGAACTTCGAAGGGTCAACTCCGGCAAGGTCCAGAGCTACGCGGCGATTCTGTTCGCGGCAGCAACGGTCCTGGCCGGAGTGCTCATAGTCATCGTCTAGGAGACGCCGACATGGAAAATCTGCTCGACGGCTGGGGTATCACCCTCGCCACCTTCTCACCGCTGGTCGGTGTGGCGATCATGATGGTCATCCCGGGGGGGCGGGAGCACCAGCACAAGATGGTCGCGCTCGTGACCTCCCTGTGGGTGGCGTTCATCGGCGTGCTGCTCCTCATCGAATTCGACATGGGCCACACCGCCCAGTTGCAGTTCGCCGTTGACAAGCCGTGGATCGACGTGATCTCCAGCAGGTACCTGGTGGGTATCGACGGCATGTCCCTGCCGCTCATCCTGCTGACCATGCTGATCGTGCCGTTGTGCATCATCTACAGCTGGGACCACTTCCCGGAGCCTGTGAACCCGAAGGCATTCCTGATCCTGATCCTGATCCTCGAGACGGGGATGATCGGCACGTTCGTGGCCCAGGACCTGGTGCTGTTCTTCGTGTTCTTCGAGGTCGTGCTGCTCCCGATGTTCTTCATGATCGCCGTGTGGGGCGGCGAGGACCGTCGCTACGCCTCCCTCAAGTTCTTCCTGTACACCCTGTTCGGCTCAGCACTGATGCTGGTCAGCTTCCTGGCCCTGTTCTTCCTGACGGGAGCGGACACGTTCTCCTTCACGGGCCTTTCCGATGCGGTGGCAGCCGGCGGGGTGTCGCACACAGCCCAGCTCTGGATCTTCGGTGGGATGTTCCTGGGCTTCGCCATCAAGGTGCCGATGTTCCCGTTCCACACGTGGCTGCCAGACGCCCACACCCAGGCCCCCACGGTCGGGTCGGTCATCCTGGCTGCCGTTCTCCTGAAGCTGGGCACCTACGGCTTCGTGCGCATCGCCATCCCGATCCTGCCTGAGGCAGCGGTGGTGTGGGCCCCATGGATCGGCCTCCTGGCGGTCATCGGCATCATCTACGGCGCCCTCGGGTGCCTTGCCCAGACCGACATGAAGCGACTCATCGCCTTCTCGTCCGTTGCCCACATGGGCTTCGTGATGCTTGGCATCGCCACGCTCACGGACTTCGGCATCAACGCAGCGATCATGGGGATGGTCGCCCACGGTCTCATCACCGGAATGCTCTTCTTCGTCGCCGGTTCTGTGAAGGACCGGTTCCACACCCTGGAGATCAGCCGCCTCGGTGGGCTGCTGGTACAGGCCCCGCGCATGGGCTGGGTCTTCGGCTTCTGCGTCATGGCTTCGCTGGGACTTCCCGGCCTGGCCGGCTTCTGGGGTGAGTTCCCGGCGATCCTGTCGGCGTATCAGCCGGCCAACGGCGTACCCGTCGAGGTCTTCCGGACGTACATGGTGATCGCCGCTCTCGGCACGGTCCTTGCGGCCGGCTACCTGCTCTGGCTGCTGCAGCGCGTCGCGTTCGGCAACCCGACAGAGGAGTTCGCCGAGGACCCGAACATCACGGACACCACGAAGCACGAGTGGATCGCCTGGGCACCGCTGCTGGCGCTCATCGTGGCGATCGGCGTCTACCCGAACCTGGTCTTCCGGGTCACGGACGGCGCGGTGGACGCCTCGCTGAACGAGTGTCTGCGGGTCGACGAGCGTGTCCTGACGGCCGCCGAGGTGGCTGAGCTGGGGTGCAGCGACGTCTATGGCCTCGGTGGTGGCTCCGACGCTCCCGTAGAGCACGCAGCCGGGAACTAGTCCGTGGGCCTCGACCTCCTGACCCTCGCCTTCGAGCGACCGGCAATCGACTGGCATGCCTTTGCGCCCGAACTGGTGCTGCTGGCTGCCGGATGCCTGATCACGCTGGTCGACATCGTGTTCCTGGAGAAGGCCCGCCCGTACACGGCGGCGCTTGCCGGCATCGGCCTCCTGGCGACAGCGGTGCCGCTTCTCACGCTGGCGGTGGACGGCACCGAGAGGGTCATGTTCGATGGCGCCTACGTGGTCGACGAGTTCTCGCTGGTCATGAAGGCGCTGTTCCTCCTGGCTGGCTACGTCGTGGTCCTCCTGTCGACCAACTACGTGGCCGAGGGCGACTACTGGGAGAACGAGTACTACGGCCTCCTGCTGGCGTCGCTCATGGGCATGGTCATGATGGCTTCGGCGAGGGACCTGGTTTCGATCTTCGTGGCCCTCGAGCTGCTCTCCATACCGGCCTACCTGCTGGTGGCCTGGCGTAAGCGGGACCTCCATTCCACGGAAGCCGGCCTGAAGTACTACCTGATGGGTGTGTTCGCCTCGGCGGTGATGCTCTATGGGATGTCGCTGCTCTACGGCGTCGCGGGTTCCACGATGCTGGCTGACATCGGGACTTCCCTGGCTGGGATGGAGACCTCACCGGCGGTCGTCACGATGGGCATCGTCTTCGTGGTTGCGGGATTCGCCTTCAAGGTCTCGGCAGCGCCTTTCCACACCTGGGCTCCCGACGTGTACGAGGGCGCCCCGACCCCGGTGACCGCCTTCCTTTCCGTGGCCTCCAAGGCATCCGGCTTCGTGGCGCTCCTGGTGTTCGTGTTCGTGGGCTTCTACGCCCGAAGCGAAGTCTGGGAGCCCCTGTTCTGGATCCTGGCGGCACTGTCCATGACGGTCGGCAACCTGGTGGCGTTGCGTCAGACAAACGTGGTGCGGCTCATGGCCTACTCGGGCATTGCCCAGACCGGCTTCATGATCGCCCCGCTGGCCGTCGCCGGCCATGGCGTCGTGAACGGAGACCAGGCCCTCTCCGCGGTGGTCACCTATCTCGTCATCTACGCGGCGATGAACCTAGGTGCGTTCACTGTGGTCATAGCGCTGGCCCGGCGTTCAGGCTCGGCCGAGCTGACCTCCTTCAACGGCGCCTTCCAGTTCGCACCCGGCCTGACCGTGGCCATGTCCGTATTCCTGTTCTCGCTGGCCGGCATCCCGCCGCTGGGCGGATGGTTCGCCAAGTTCGAGGTGTTCCGCGTGCTGGCGACGGCCGGCGAGCCGTGGGGCTACGCACTGGCGATCGTCGGTGCCGTCAACTCGGTCGTGGCGCTCTACTACTACGCCTCCCTGGCCCGCCGCATGTGGGCCGACGACCCGGTCGACGGCGACCTGGGCCCGGTCCCGGTCACCCCGTCGATCATGTCGGCCCTGACGCTGTGCGGCATCGTGACGCTGGCGTTCGGCGTGGCGCCACAGCTCGTGGCCCGCTTCACCGACGTCAGCCTCCTCGCCTTCGGGGGTTGACGTAACAACTGGTCAGACGGTCGGACGCACGCTGGCCGATCGGCTTGTGGAGCGGATCGGCGCCTCTGGCCCGATGCCGTTCGAGGCCTGGGTAGAGGCCTGCCTTTACGACCCCGACGGGGGCTTCTACGCCACCGGAGGGTCTGCTGGCCGACGCGGCGACTTCCTCACCTCGCCCGAAGTGGGTCCCCTGTTCGGGGCGGTTGTCGCCCGCTGGTTGGACGACCGCTGGGAAGCGCTGGGCCGACCGTCCGGGTTCACGGTGGTCGAGGCGGCCGCCGGTGTCGGAACCCTGGCGCGCAGCGTGCGCTCTGCGCTCCCCGCCTGTCTGGAGGCCGGCCGGTACGTGATGGTGGAACGTTGCGCCGTGCTACGCAAGGCACAACCGACCGGCGATGGTCTGTCATCGCTCCCCGGTCTGGAGGACCTCCCAGTCAGGGAAGGCGACGGGCTGGTGGGCGTGGTGATGGCCAATGAACTGCTGGACAACCTGGCGTTCGGCCTACTCGAGGCCGTGGACGGTGTCTGGCGCGAGGTCCTCGTGGAACTCGCCACCGACAGCGTGGACCCACAGCCATTCCGGGAGGTGATCGGCGACGCCGCCCACCCCCCGGTCGGTGTGGATCCACTGCAGGGTTCCCGGATACCGGTCCAGGCCGGCGCCGGACGTTGGGTGGACGATGCCCGGGCGCTTCTTTCGGCGGGGTCCGTTCTGGTCATCGACTACGCCTCCACGACGGCGGCCCTTGCTGGCCGCCCGCCCGGTGAATGGGTTCGCACCTATCGGGACCACCAACGGGGGGGACCAGCGGTTTCGGCTCCCGGCGCCCAGGACGTGACGGTGGAGGTGGCTGTCGACCAGCTTGCTGCGGGAGCCGACTTCAACACCCAGGCTTCCTTCCTGCGTGCCAACGGCATAGACGACCTGGTGGCCGAGGGGCGACGCCGCTGGGCTGAACGGGCAGGGGTGGGTGACCTGGCGGCCCTGCGGGCACGCAGCCGGATCACAGAGGCCGAGGCCCTCCTGGACCCCGCAGGGCTGGGTGGCTTCACGGTCCTGGAGTGGCGGGTCGGCCCCTGACCGGCACCGGTCGGCTGACTAGGGTCCGGTCGGCTGACCCGATCCGGACATGGAGCGATCGTTGAACGAACCGACCATCGAGGACCACTACGTCGATAATCGCAGGTTCCCGCCCCCGCCGGCCTTCCGGGATGCGGCACTCCTGAGCGATGCATCGCACCACGAGGAGGCAGCAGCCGACCACGAGGCCTTCTGGGCCCGACAGGCCCGTGAGCTGCTGAGTTGGGACACGGACTTCCACACCACCCTGGAATGGGATCTGCCGTACGCCGAGTGGTTCGTGGGCGGGCAGCTGAACGTCTCAGCCAACTGCCTGGACCGCCATGTGCAGGCCGGTCTGGGAGATCGCGTTGCCTACCACTGGGAGGGCGAGCCGGGCGACACCCGGACGATCACCTATGCGCAGCTCCTGGATGAGGTCTGCCGCTTCGCCAACGTGATGAGGGACCTGGGCCTGCGTAGGGGTGACCGGGTGGCCATCTACATGCCGATGATCCCGGAACTCCCGGTCGCGATGCTGGCATGCACCCGCATCGGCGTTGCCCACAGCGTCATCTTCGGCGGGTTCTCGCCCGACTCGATCGTGGACCGCTGCGAGGACGCCGAGGCCCGCCTGATAGTCACCGCCGACGCCGGCTACAGACGCGGCGAACCTTCGGGGTTGAAGGTGAACGTGGATGCCGCCCTGGAGATGGGTGCCGCCTCGGTGGAACACGTGGTGGTCGTGAACCGCTGTGACACCGATGTCACCATGAGCGACGGCCGTGACCTCTGGTGGCACGACGTGGTGGCCGGGGCATCACCGGACTGCCCGGCCGAGCCAATGGACTCCGAGCAGTTGTTGTACCTGCTCTACACGTCGGGCACGACGGCGAAGCCCAAGGGCATCATGCACACGACCGGCGGTTACCTGACCCAGGTTGCCTACACGCACCGTTACACGTTCGACCTGCGACCCGACAAGGACGTCTACTGGTGCGCTGCCGACATCGGCTGGGTGACCGGCCACAGCTACATCGTCTACGGGCCGCTGGCCAACGGCTGCACCTCGGTCATGTACGAGGGGACGCCTGACACGCCGTTGCCCGGAGCGCGGTCCGGTGATCGTGGGGACTGGCCGAAGGACAGGCTCTGGGACATCATCGAGCGCTATGGCGTGACCCAGCTCTACACGGCGCCGACGGCGATCCGCACTTTCATGAAGTGGGGTGAGACCGAACCGGCGGCCCACGACCTGTCGTCGCTTCGTGTGCTCGGGACGGTCGGCGAGCCGATCAACCCCGAGGCGTGGATCTGGTACCACGAGAACATCGGTGGAGGCTCCTGTCCGATCGTCGACACCTGGTGGCAGACCGAGACCGGCGGTCACATGATCTCGCCGTTGCCGGGCGTCACGACCACGAAGCCGGGGTCGGCATGCCAGACGATTCCCGGTGTATTCGCTGAGTTGGTCGACGATGCCGGCGAGCCCGTCACCCGAGGCGGCGGCTACCTCACGATCACGAGGCCGTGGCCGGCGATGCTGCGTGGCATCTGGGGTGATCCGGAGCGGTATCTGGAGACCTACTGGTCGCGCTTTGAGGGTCGCTACTTCGCCGGCGATGGGGCCAAGCTCGATGAGGACGGGTACCTCTGGCTGCTGGGCCGTGTCGACGACGTCATGAACATCTCGGGGCACCGCATCTCCACCGCCGAGGTGGAGTCGGCCCTCGTGGACCATCCGGCTGTTGCCGAGGCCGCCGTGGTCGGGGCGACGGACGAGACCACCGGCCAGGCCATCGTGGGCTACGTGATCCTGCGAGGCACGCACCAGGCGTCCCCCGAGTTGGCCGCCGAGGTCCGGAGCCACGTCTCCACCAAGCTCGGGCCTATCGCCAGGCCCAGGGTCGTGCACCTGGTGCCGGACCTGCCCAAGACCCGCAGCGGCAAGATCATGAGGCGACTGCTCCGCGATGTGGCGGAGGGTCGCGAGTTGGGCGATGCCACGACGCTGGCCGATTCGTCGGTGGTGGACGAGATCCGGGCCAGGGTCTCCGAGTCCCCGCAGGAGGACTGAGCCACGCCCACGTTTCCGAACCCCGGCGGGAGGCCGGTCCTGGCGGGACCGGCGGTACTCGTCGACGTCGATGGCGTCCTGTCGGATGCCTCCGGGCGCCAGTACCTCCTGGCCACCGAGCCGAGGTCATGGGCGACGTTCTTCGAAGCCTCTCTGGCCGACCCGCCGATCAGTGAGGGAATCCGCCTCGTGGCAGGTCTGGTGGGTGAGCGCGCGATGGTCCTGGTGACGGCCCGTCCGGCCCGACTGGCTGACACCACCGTGGCCTGGCTGGAGCGCAACTCGGTGCCGTGGGACCTGTTGGTGATGCGTGCCGACGACGACCATCGCAGTTCGCCCGAGGTCAAGGCCGAGGCCCTGGAGAGGCTGCGGGCCGATGGGTACGAGGTCCAGTTGGCGATTGACGATGACCCCGGCAACGTACGGATGTACCGGGCGGCTGGCGTTGCGACCGTGTACCTGCACTCCGGCTACTACGACCTCTGAACCGCTGGTCGGCCCGGAGGAGGGCGAGGCCGGGCGAAGCGCTGGCAGCCGTACGCTGGGATTACCCGGCCGTACGAGGAGTTGACCCTTCCCCATGATGAACACAGCCAAGACCTTCACCCTTCTGGCCCTTCTGGGAGGCCTGTTCATCGTCGTGGGTGGCGCCATTGGAGGCAGTGGTGGGATGGTCTTCGGCCTGATCCTGGGGCTGGTGATGGTCGGCGGTTCCTACTGGTTCAGCGATCGTGTGGCCATCGCCTCGGCGAAGGCGGTGCCGGCTGATCCGGCCGAGTACCCCGAGTACCACCGCATCATGAAGGAGCTCTCGACGGCAGCGGACCTCCCGATGCCCAGGCTCTTCATCACGCCGAACCCGCAGCCGAACGCATTCGCCACCGGTCGCAATCCCGACCACGCAGCCGTGGCTGTGACGCAGGGACTGCTCGAGATGCTGGACAGGACCGAGGTACGCGGGGTGCTGGCCCATGAGCTCATGCACGTCCGCCATCGGGACATCCTCATTGGTTCGGTGGCCGCCACGATTGGCATGGCCATCACGATGATCGCCCGTATGGCCATGTTCGCAGCCATGTTCGGTGGCGGCGGTCGTGACCGGAACCGCAACCCCATGGGCCAGATCGCGTTCGCCATACTCGCCCCCGTGGCGGCCATGATGATCCAGGCTGCCATCAGCCGCAGCAGGGAGTTCCAGGCCGACGCCTCGGCGGCACGTCTGATGGGCGACGGCGAGCCTCTGGCCCGTGCCCTCGAGAAGCTCCAGATGGCTGCCGGTCGGATCCCGTCCGGCGTCGATCCGAACCAGGCATCGGCCTACATCGTGGATCCCCTGAAGGCCCAGGCTGCAGGACGTGGCGGCTCCCGGATGTTCTCCACCCACCCGCCGGCCGAGGAGCGCATCGCCCGCCTTCGCAGCGGGAACTGGGGCCAGGGTCCGATAGTCGGCTGAGCGCCGGCTGTCCTGTCGGGTCGGGGTCGGCGATCCGCCGGCTGCCCGCCTGTACCCGGGTGTCAGTCCCGGAAGTTGTTGAACTGGAGGGGGATGCCCAGGTCGGCTTCCTTCAGGGCGGTGATCACGTCCTGAAGGGCGTCGCGCTTCTTGGCTGTCACCCTCACCTGTTCGCCCTGTGTCTGGGACTGCACGCCCTTGAGACCCAGGTCCTTGATGGTCCGGTTGACCGACCTGGCCCTGTCGGAATCGATGCCGGCCTGGAGGCTGGCTAGTTGCCTGGCGCGGGCACCGCTGGCCTCCTCGACCTTTCCCCAGTCGATGGACTTGAGCGACACCTTGCGCCGCACCAGCTTCTCCTCGAGTACGACCACGAGGGCTGCGAGGCGATCCTCGGTGGCTGACTCCAACTTGATGGCCCCGTCCACGAGCTCGATGACCGATTCCGTGCCCTTGAAGTCGAATCGGGTGTTGATCTCGCGGGCGGCCTGGTCGACGGCGTTGCGGACCTCCTGGAGGTCGATTTCGGACACGACGTCGAAGCTGGGCATGCGCGCACCCTACCGGTAGGAGTTGGCCGGGTCGGTGGTCCGCGTGGGTATCCTCCGACGTTGAGGGTCGGTGCCCGAGTGGCCAAAGGGAACGGGCTGTAAACCCGTCGGCAACGCCTACGGAGGTTCAAATCCTCCTCGGCCCACGTGTGATGTAGCGAGACATCAGGACAATCCCCCGGGCCCCAGGGCTCGGGGGATGTCTATTCCCGGGCTGTTGTCCGCCTGCGGGCCGTGTGGTGTCCGGTCAGGCGTCGAAGACGAGTTGCATGACGGTGACATCCTGCCAGCGGCCGAACTTCCTGCCGACCTGACGTTCCACGCCCACCTCGGTGAAACCGTGCTTGGCGTGCAGGGCCGTGCTGGCGGAGTTGCCGCCACCGATTCTGGCTATGACGGAGTGGAATCCGCTCGTCCGGCCCACCTCCAGCAGGGCACCCAGGAGCTGGTCGGCAATGCCCAGGCCCCGGTGCCCGCCGTCCACGTAGATGGAATCCTCCACGGTGCTGCGGTAGGCCGCCCTTTCCCTGTACTGGGACAACGATGCGAACCCGGCCACCTCGCCATCGACTTCGGCCACGAGCACGCTGAACGCTCCGGACCGTTCGGCCAGCCATTCGACCTGGGCCTCCCGGCTCCGCTCGACCAGGTCGAACGTGGCGACGGAGGACACGACCTCGTGGTTGTAGATGACACGGATCGCCTCGGCGTCGGCGGGTACGGCGAGCCGGATTTCCATGGTTCGACGGTACTCCGCCGTCACCTCCGGTCGTGGCGCTGGATCACCGTCCGACGAGGTGTGGCGGGCCGTGGACGGAGGGAAATTCCAGATCCTGTGGCATCCTTGTCCCCGGTCACCGCAAGGTGGTCGGGCTCCCTTAGCTCAGTCGGCAGAGCGTCTCCATGGTAAGGAGAAGGTCGACAGTTCGATTCTGTCAGGGAGCTCGCTGGCGACGTAGCTCAGTTGGTGAGAGCGCTCGACTCATAATCGAGAGGTCGACAGTTCGAATCTGTCCGTCGCTACAAGCATCGGTTTGCCTGTAGCTACCGATGGGAGAGCAGGACCCGCTCCGGCGGGCAGTCTAAGGAGCGAGGCCGACATGGCATCCGACAAGCGAGTACAGGTCACCCTGGAGTGCCAGGGCTGCAAGCGCAGGAACTACAACACCACGAAGTCCAAGGTGAACACCCGTGAGCGCATCGAACTCAAGAAGTTCTGTCGCTGGTGCCGGAGCCACGTGGACCACAAGGAGACGCGCTGAGCGTCCCTTACTGCTCGTCCTGCGACTGGCCGGAGGGACGTACCGCCGACCTGTTTCACCAAGGGATGCCTTGGCGCCGCTGCTAGTCTGCGGCCCTACCGCCCACCGATTCCGACTTCGGGACGTAGGTCGGGACCCAGGGCAGTGGCTCAATTGGCTAGAGCACCGGTCTCCAAAACCGGCGGTTGAGGGTTCGAGTCCCTCCTGCCCTGCAAGACCGGTAACGGTGTCATTCGCTCCCTGGGGCGCGTGTCCGCCCATCCGCCAATAGCCTGTCCTACCGTCCGAGTACGCGATCCGAGGCCCCCGATAATGTCCATGAACCGCGAGCAGAAGCGGATGCTGCAGCGCCAGGGCGAGGTCGACGCCGACGGCGAACCGATCCGCCAGCGTCGCCAGCAGCAGCAGCGTCCTGCCGAGGAGCGGACCGGGCTGCTTCAGTTCGGTCGCGAGGTCCGGGCTGAGCTGCGCAAGGTGGCATGGCCTTCGCGTTCCGAGACCGGCAACTACACAGCGGTCGTGATCATCACCATCATCGCCATCACGGTCGTGGTGGCTGGTCTCGACTGGATCTTTTCTGAATCCGTCCTGGAGTTGTTCGACGTCTGATGAGCACCACCGAAGAATCCGAAGTCACAACCGCGGCAGCAGATGCCGATACAGACCTCCTGCCCACCGGCACGGTGGTCCAGGCCGAACCGGCTGTGGAGGAACTGCCCGAGGGCGGCCTCACGACCGAGGCGGCATCGGAGATGCTGCCGAGTGGCGACGCAGCGGCCGAGGAGGAAATCCCCGAGCCGGAACCAGCCACACCGGATGTGGAGGTGCTGGACGAGGACGACCTCTTCGACATCGACGAGCCCGCTCCGAAGCGCGAGAGCGCCTTTGACCGTTCGGGCAACTGGTACGTGGTCCACACCCAGTCCGGTTACGAGAAGAAGGTTCGCCAGAACCTCAAGGCACGCGCCGCTTCGATGCACCTCGAGGACCGGATCCTCGAGGTCGAGATCCCGATGGAGGACGTCGACGAGTTCCGCAACGGCAAGAAGGTCACCGTCTCGAAGAAGGTCTTCCCCGGCTACCTGCTGGTGCGCTGCTACCTGGACGACGAGGCGTGGGGTGCCATTCGCGATACGCCGGGCATCGTCAACTTCGTCGGTGCCGGTGGCAAGCCGTCCCGCCTGGGACGCAGCGAGGTCGAGACCTTCCTCCCAGTTGCCGACGAGACCCTCGACGTGATCCCGAAGCGGTCCAAGGCCAGGTTCGGCTATGACGTCGGCGAGACGGTCCGGGTCAAGGAAGGCCCGTTCGCGGACTTCTCCGGCGCCATCGTCGAGATCAACGAGGACCAGCTGAAGGTGAAGGTCCTTGTGAATATCTTCGGTCGTGAGACCCCCGTCGAGTTGGAGTTCGCGCAGGTGGCCCAGCTCTGAGGGTGGCCGGCACCACCAGCGGCACGGGTTGCCGATCGGTGTGTGTCGCACCAGACTTGTCCCTTCCCCCGATAGATCCCCGGCGATCGACCTCCAGGAACTTGAAGTTCCGGACCAGATGGCACCGACCACGAGACACGAACGAGTAGAGAACGATGGCTAAGAAGAAGGTCCTCACGGTCGTGAAGATCCAGATCCCAGCAGGTCAGGCTTCGCCGGCCCCGCCGGTGGGAACCGCTCTGGGTCCCCACGGTGTGGCGATCATGGACTTCTGCAAGGAGTACAACGCCAGGACCGAGGACAAGCGGGGCCAGATAGTCCCGGTCGAGATCTCGGTCTACGAGGACCGGTCCTTCACCTTCGTGACCAGGACCCCGCCCACTTCGTTCCTGATCCGCCAGGCAGCAGGCCTGGAGAAGGCATCGCAGAACCCCGGCCGCGAAGAGGCCGGGTCGATCACCTGGGACCAGGTGACCGAGATCGCCGAGTCCAAGTTGCCGGACCTGAACGCCATCGACATCGAGGGCGCCAGGATGCAGGTGGCGGGAACCGCACGGAGCATGGGTATCGCGGTCGGCTGAGAGCCGGACTACACGCAACCACAGATCAAATCGAAGGTCGCCACCCGAGGGTGGTTCCGGGACAGGGGAGTACCTCGCCCCGCTGGAGGAAACGATCGAGCCGAGGGAGCCGGGAGTAGGCGACATGGGTAACACGGGCAAGCATTACAAGGATGCAATCACGCGGTATGACCGCGACCAGTCGTATTCGGGTGCCGAGGCACTGGAGTTGGCGTCCTCGCTGGCCGGTGGAAAGTTCAACGAGGGCATCGACCTTGTCGTCAGGTTGAGCGTGGATCCCCGCAAGGCTGAGGAGATGATCCGTGGCACGGTCGTCCTGCCTGCTGGAACCGGTCGTGACGTGCGTGTCGCCGTATTCGCCCAGGGCGAGGCCGCTGCCGCGGCCCGTGAGGCCGGCGCCGACCATGTGGGGGCCGAGGAGCTCGCCGCTGAGGTGGAGGGCGGCATGCTGGACTTCGATGTGGCCATCGCCACGCCGGACATGATGCCGACGGTGGGCAAGTTGGGCCGTTCCCTCGGCCCGCGGGGCCTGATGCCCAACCCGAAGTCCGGCACGGTGACAGATGACGTTGCCAAGGCCGTTGCCGAGTTCAAGGGCGGCAAGGTGGAGTTCCGCACCGACCGGTACGGCAATGTCCACATGCCCATCGGGAAGGTGGGCTTCGAGGCCGCCGACCTGGTGGCGAACCTCGCTGCTGCGGTGGAGGAACTGAACCGCCTCAAGCCGTCATCGGCCAAGGGCCGTTACCTCAAGAAGTTGTCGGTGTCCTCGACAATGGGCCCCGGTATCCGGATCGATCCACAGCGGGTCGGCGAGTAGCACACGGTCACGTGCCCCGGTCGGGGGCGCGGGTGGCGCCTCCGGGCGCCGCCGATATCCTGACCACACAATCGACACGCTCACCGAAGATCTCCGGGTTGCGCCTCGTGCGCAGAACGAGTTCCGGTGCCGTCAGATCCACGGATCACGGCGCAGGTACCGCCCGAGCAGGGGAGTCCTCCTGATCGGAGCCGGGTTCGCCCGGCCCTGGTCTCCGGTGCGTGTGGCTGGCTTCGGCCGGTGACATCCATAGAGACCAGCGGCGGCATCCACCGCCGACCGAGAAGACGAATGAGGAGGTGTGAGCGTGGGAGAGCCCCGATCTGAAAAGGTCGCGGTAGTCGACGAGGTCCGAGAGAAGCTGTCGGCCAGCGATACCGCGATCCTGACCGAGTACCGAGGTCTTGACGTTCCGGCCATGGCCGAACTTCGCAAGGCGCTGCGCGAGGCCGGTGGCGAGTACAAGGTGTACAAGAACACCCTCGTCCGCGTGGCCGTTGACGAACTGGGCCTCGATCTGGAGGACCTCCTGACCGGCCCCACGGCGATCGCCTTCGTTGGCGAACGACCGGACGGTTCGGCCGGCGATTCCGTGTCCATTGCCAAGGTACTGAAGGACTTCGCCAAGGCAAACGAGTCGCTGGTGATCAAGGGCGGCCTTCTCGACGAGAAGCGCCTGACCGTGGAAGAGATCATGGCCCTGGCCGAGATTGCCCCGCGTGAGGAGCTCCTGGCCATGCTGGCCGGGGCGATTGCTGCTCCGATGCAGCAGTTCGCCGCACTTCTCAACGCACTTCCCCAGAACCTTGCGTATGCGCTGCAGGCCCTGATCGACGAAGGCGGTGCGCCCGGCGCTCCGGCATCCGTCGAGGCGCCTGCCGTTGACGAAGCCGATGCGGAGGTCGCTGATGAGGCGCCTGCCGTTGACGAAGCCGATGCGGAGGTCGCTGATGAGGCGCCCGCCGTTGACGAAGCCACCGACACTGAAAATGACAACGAGGAAGAGGAGTAATCATGTCGACCAAAGAGGAGATCCTGGACGCGATCGCCGGGATGAGCGTGCTCGAGCTGAGTGAGCTCCTGAAGGATTTCGAGGAGAAGTTCGGCGTTACCGCAGCAGCCCCAGTGGCAGCTGCAGCCGCCGCTCCCGCCGGTGATGCCGGCGAGGAGGAGGAGGAGCAGACCTCCTTCGATGTCGTCCTGACCGAGGTCGGCGACAAGAAGATCCAGGTCATCAAGGAGGTGCGTGCGCTCACCAACCTTGGCCTGAAGGACGCCAAGGACATGGTTGACGGTGCTCCGCAGACGGTGCTTGAGGGCGCCTCCAAGGAGGATGCCGACAAGGCCAAGGAGGCCCTCGAGGCCGCAGGCGCCAGCGTCGAAGTCAAGTAGTCGTCCCGGCGGCTGGTCCGCCGGGTATCTGAGACCCCCGGGGTTCGCCCCGGGGGTCTCGGCGTTTTGGCCCGGAACCGGCGACCGGGCGCCTGTCCGGCCGCCTTCTCCGGCTGCTGTGGCGGGAAGCCGAAAGATGTCGGTTTCGTGACGGTCCTTGACCACAACGCGTCGGACCTCTACCGTTCTGGATGGACCCACCCTTCGGGATTCGTCCGTGCTGCCCTTCGGGGTTGCTCCGGCCTGCGCGCGACCGCTAGGCTCATCAGTCGCCGTGGTTATGCCTGTCGTTCATGTCGTTTTCGCCATGTTTGTGGTCACAGCAACGGTTTGCCCTCGTCCGTGACTCTGGCCAGGAGTTCTAGGTGTCTTCACGCCCCATCGTCCGAGACCGCTACTCGTTCGGCAATTTGGAGGAAGTTCTCCCTCTGCCGCACCTCATCGATGTCCAGAGGAAGTCATTCCGCTGGTTCCTAGATGAGGGCATTGCCGACACGTTCCGTGATCTCAGCCCCATAACCGACTTCAGCGAGACGCTCACGCTCGACCTGGAGTTCGATCCGGACGACGAGGACCTGTGCCCGCCGCCCAAGTTCACGGTGGAGGAGTGCAAGGAGAAGGACATGACCTTCTCCGCGCCTATCTTCGTCCGTGCACGCTTCATGAACGCCAACACCGGCGAGATCAAGGAGCAGACAGTCTTCATGGGGGACTTCCCCGTGATGACCGGTAAGGGCACCTTCGTCATCAACGGCACCGAGCGTGTCGTCGTGTCCCAGCTCGTCCGTTCACCAGGCGTCATCTTCCAGCCCGGTGACCGGTACCGCCTCCGCAACCTGGCCAAGCACCAGCTGGTTACCGGGACCATCCATCCCTACCGTGGCGAGTGGATCGAGTTCGACGTCGAGCAGAAGCCCGGCAAGGACGTCACCGCCGGTACCCGGGTGGCCCGCAAGCGTCGCCTGTCGATGTTCACGCTCCTTCGGGCGTTGGGCTACGACGAGGAGAACGAGCCCGGCTTCCTGGATCGTTTCGTCCGCCACTTCGACTACCTCGAGGGGCAGTGGGAGAAGGACAAGGACATCGCCCCCACCCAGGAGGAATCCCTCCTGGAGATCTACAAGCGGGTGCGTCCCGGTGAGCCGGCGTCGGTGGAAGCCGCCCGCGCCTACCTGCGCAACGCCTTCTTCGAGTCACGTCGCTACGACCTCTCACGGGTCGGCCGTTACAAGCTGAATCGCAAGTTGGGTCCGGAGATCGAGAAGATCGAGAAGCTCTTCGGCATCGAACTGGAGCGCCCCGACCCCGACTCCCAGGTACTCACCCCGTCCGAGGTCCTTGCCACCTGCACGTACCTGCTGCACCTCGCCAAGGGCGAGCCCGGCTACCGCCTCGACGACCAGGACCACTTCGCCAACCGCCGCATCCGGTCGGTGGGCGAGTTGATCCAGAACCAGCTTCGAATCGGCCTGTCGCGCATGGAGCGCGTCGTCCGTGAGCGGATGACCACCCAGGACGTCGAGTCCATCACACCCACCTCGTTGATCAACATCCGTCCGGTGGTCGCTGCCATCAAGGAGTTCTTCGGCACCAGCCAGCTGTCGCAGTTCATGGACCAGGTAAACCCGTTGTCCGGCCTCACACATCGTCGACGCCTCTCGGCACTGGGCCCTGGTGGCCTGTCGCGTGAACGCGCCGGCTTCGAGGTTCGTGACGTCCACTTCTCGCACTACGGCCGGATGTGTCCGATCGAGACCCCCGAGGGACCGAACATCGGTCTCATCGGCGGTCTGGCGACGTATGGACGGGTCAACCCGTTCGGCTTCATCGAGTCGCCGTACCGGGTCGTCACCGACGGCAGGGTCACCGACGAGATCGTCTACCTGGCCGCCGACGAGGAGGAGGAGTACGTGGTCGCCCAGGCCAACGCTCCCCTCAACGAGGACTCCACCTTCGTCAACGACCGGATCCTCTCGCGCCGCTCGCCGCAGGCAGCCTCGCTGCAGGACCTCCGACTCCAGTTGGAGAGGGACGTGTTCTTCGGCGCCACGACCGAGATCTCATACGTGCCGCCGGCTGAGATCCAGCTCATGGACGTCTCGCCGAAGCAGATCGTCTCGGTCGCCACGGCTCTGATCCCGTTCCTCGAGCACGACGACGCCAACCGTGCCCTCATGGGCGCCAACATGCAGCGCCAGGCAGTCCCGCTGATTCAGTCCGAGGCTCCGTACATCGGTACGGGCATCGAGGCCAGCGCTGCGCACGACGCGATGGACATGCTGCTCGCAGACGAGGACGGCACGGTCTCGGCCGTGGACGGCACCTCCGTGACGGTGGACTACAAGAAGGCCGGCACGGTCGAGCACCGGTTGTTCAAGTACGTCAGGTCCAACCAGGACACGTGCATAAACCAGAAGGTCAGGGTCGTCCCCGGTCAGAAGGTCAAGCAGGGTCAGTTGCTGGCCGACAGCTCGTCGACCGACGGTGGCGAACTGGCGCTCGGTAAGAACCTTCTCGTGGCTTTCATGTCGTGGGAGGGCTACAACTTCGAGGACGCCATCATCCTCTCTGAGCGCCTGGTCAAGGACGACGTGCTTACGTCGATCCACATCCACGAGCACGACATCGACGCCCGTGACACCAAGCTCGGCCCTGAGGAGATCACACGGGACATCCCGAACCTCCCCGACGAGATCCTGGCCGACCTGGATGATCTTGGAATCATCCGCGTTGGTGCGGAGGTCCTGCCCGGCGATGTGCTGGTCGGCAAGGTCACACCCAAGGGTGAGACCGAGCTGACACCGGAGGAACGCCTGCTGAGGGCGATCTTCGGCGAGAAGGCCCGGGAGGTGCGTGACACCTCCCTGAAGGTCCCGCACGGCGAGACCGGCAAGGTCATCGAAGTCGAGGTGTTCAACCGCGAGGACGGCGACGAGCTTCCCCCCGGCGTCAACCAGCTGGTCCGTGTCTACGTGGCTCAGAAGCGCAAGATCAGCGTCGGCGACAAGCTGGCCGGCCGCCACGGCAACAAGGGCGTCATCTCCAAGATCCTCCCGATCGAGGACATGCCGTACCTGGCCGATGGCACACCGGTGGACATCCTCCTGAACCCGCTTGGCGTTCCCTCGCGGATGAACGTGGGACAGGTCCTTGAGGCCCACCTCGGCTACTGCGCCCGTTGGGGCTGGGATATCGGCGACGATTCCGTCGGCGATGAACCGATCCGCGGCATCGAGAAGAAGACCCGCCCGTCTACCCGCCCGTCGGTCCATGTGGCGACGCCCGTCTTCGACGGCGCCCACTGGGACGAGGAGGACCGGGCAGGCCGGCATCCCACGATCCAGAAGATCCTCGCCAACATCCGTCCGGAGTCGGTCGATGGTGACCGGCTGGTCGGGGTGGACGGCAAGACCACGCTCTACAACGGTCGGACCGGCGAGGCCTACGACAGCTCGATCATGGTCGGGTACGTCTACATCCTGAAGCTGGCGCACCTTATCGACGACAAGGTCCACGCCCGCTCCACCGGTCCGTACTCGATGATCACCCAGCAGCCGCTGGGCGGTAAGGCGCAGTTCGGTGGTCAGAGGTTTGGTGAGATGGAGGTCTGGGCGTTGGAGGCCTACGGAGCCGCCTACTGCCTCCAGGAGCTCCTGACCATCAAGGCCGACGACGTCCTCGGACGGGTGAAGGTCTACGAGGCCATCGTCAATGGCCACAACATCCCCGAACCCGGCATTCCGGAGAGCTTCAAGGTTCTCATCAAGGAGATGCAGTCCCTCTGCCTGAACGTGGAGGTACTCGCCGAGAACGGTCGTCAGATCGAAATGCGCGACTTTGACGAGGACGTATACCGCGCCGCCGAGGAACTCGGCATTGACCTGTCCCGCCCGGAGCGGGGTTCCGATGAAGACGACGAGCGCCGCGCAGCCGGCCTCGCCCACTGACCCGCACGCCAGCAAGAACTAGACGCAGGAAGAAACAGTGCTCGACGTCAACGAATTTGATCAGATCCGCATCGGTCTCGCTACGGCGGATGGCATCCGCACGTGGTCCAACGGCGAGGTGAAGAAGCCGGAGACCATCAACTACCGCACCCTCAAGCCGGAGAAGGACGGGCTCTTCTGCGAGAAGATCTTCGGTCCCACGAAGGACTGGGAGTGCTACTGCGGCAAGTACAAGAGGGTCCGCTTCAAGGGCATCATCTGCGAGCGCTGCGGAGTGGAGATCACACGCTCGAAGGTCCGGCGCGACCGCATGGGCCACATTGAGCTTGCCGCACCGGCTGTCCATATCTGGTACCTACGGGGAACCCGCTCGTGGCTGGCATACCTGCTCATGGGCACGTAACCCCGTGAGGAGCTGAAGGCCAAGCAGTTGGAGAAGGTCATCTACTTCGCGGCCAACCTGGTCGTCTGGGTGGACGAGGACAAGCGCCACGAGGACCTCCCCGAGTTGGAGGCCGAGTTGGCCGAGGAGCGCCTCGCCATCGAGGAGGAGCGCGACCGCGAGCTGAATCGTCGCCAGGAGGACCTCGAGTCCGAGCTGGCCGAGATGGAAGCCGAGGGTTCCAAGGAGGCCGATCTGAAGGCCAGGGCCAAGGCGGCCGACAAGGACCTCCGGTTCATCCGCGAGCAGTACGAGCAGGAGCTCGACGTGCTGAACCGGGCCTGGGACGAGTTCACCAGCCTGTTCTCCCGTCAGATCATTGAGGAGGACATGCTCTGGCGCGAGTTGGAGGACCGTTGGGGCGAGTACTTCGAGGGCGGAATGGGCGCTGACGCCCTCGCCAAGCTGATCGACCGCATCGACTTCGACAACGAAGAGGTGAAGCTCCGGGTGATGATCGATCCTCCGGAGGGTCAGAAGCCGCTGAGCGCACAGCGCAAGCAGAAGGCCATCAAGCGCCTCAAGATCGTGGCGGCCTTCAACCGGCGTGACGAGCACGGCCGTCGCGTCAACGAGCCGCGGGCCATGATCCTGGACGTCGTCCCGGTCATCCCGCCGGAGCTGCGACCAATGGTGCAGCTCGACGGTGGCCGCTTCGCCACGTCCGACCTGAACGACCTCTACCGCCGTGTCATCAATCGGAACAACAGGCTCAAGCGCCTCCTCGACCTCGGTGCCCCGGGCATCATCGTGAACAACGAGAAGCGGATGCTCCAGGAGGCCGTCGACGCCCTGTTCGACAACGGTCGCCGGGGTCGTCCAGTGACCGGACCGGGCAACCGCCCGCTGAAGTCACTGTCTGACATGTTGAAGGGCAAGCAGGGCCGATTCCGTCAGAACCTGCTCGGCAAGCGCGTCGACTACTCGGGCCGTTCGGTCATCGTGGCCGGCCCATCCCTGAAGTTCCATCAGTGCGGCCTGCCCAAGGTCATGGCACTCGAGCTCTTCAAGCCGTTCGTCATGAAGAAGCTGGTCGACGAGGGCCTGGCCCAGAACATCAAGTCGGCCAAGCGCATGGTCGAGCGACGCAAGCCGCAGGTCTGGACGATTCTGGAGGACGTCGTCAGCGAGCAC
>JAAZXC010000030.1 GCA_014240365.1 Acidimicrobiales bacterium
GTTCGGCGACGCCATGATCGTGGGCAGGGCCGGACCATCCGGATGATGGGCATAGACGTGTGCGCCTGCGGTCTGCAGGGTCACGTCGCGGAGATCGGACAGTCATGAGGGCCAGCTTCACCACGACCGCAACGGACGGCAGCGCCAGGACCGGGCGCGTCGACACGCCCGGCGGGTCGTTCGCCACGCCGTGCTTCATGCCCGTCGGTACCCGTGGGGCTGTGCGCCATCTCTCATCCACAGACCTCGTGGACCTGGGTGTCGAGGTGGTGCTGGGAAACACCTACCACCTGATGCTGCGTCCCGGAGCGGAGGTGGTGGCGAAGCTGGGAGGGCTCGGGAAGTTCGCCGGCTGGGAAGGCGTGACCCTCACCGACAGCGGTGGCTACCAGATCTTCTCCCTGAAACCGAAGGTCGACGACCTCGGAGCCACCTTCAGGTCGACCTACGACGGGTCCACCCACGTGCTCACCCCTGAGACGGCGGCATCGGTGCAGGCGGACCTCGGAGCCGACATCCAGATGGTCCTGGACGTGTGTCCGGCACTGCCGGCCGACGAACCCGTACTGCGGCGGGCGGTGGAGCGGACGGCCGCATGGGCGGTTCGTGGCCGCCAGGCCTTCCTGGACCACCCGGATGCCGCCGGCCGCCAGTGCCAGTTCGGCATCGTGCAGGGCGGCGTGGATCCGGTGCTCCGAGCCGAGAGCACACTGCGGACCCTCGAGGTGGGTTTCGACGGCTACGCCATTGGTGGCCTGAGCGTGGGCGAGACCCGTGACCAGATGCTCGAACCGCTGGCCGTCGTCACCGCCATGCTGCCGTCGGACCAACCGCGCTACTTCATGGGCCTGGGGGACCCGGCCGGCCTCGTGGAGGTGGTGGCCTCGGGCGTGGACATGTTCGACTGCGTGCTGCCCACCCGACATGCACGCCACGGAACCGTGCTGACCACCGGAGGCAGGCTGAACCTCCGCAACGCCCGGTTCGCCAACGACGACCTCCCCCTGGATCCGGCCTTCCCGGCCAGCCCGGCGGCCCGATGGTCCCGCGCCTACCTGCGCCACCTCCTGATGACGAATGAGCCCACCGGTGGGCGCCTCCTCACGCTCCACAACCTGGCCTGGCTGCTGGACTTCGTGGACCGGTTGAGGGCTGCGATCGACGAGGGGCGGTTCGAGGCGTTCAGGACAGAGACGTTGGCCGTCTGGGGTTGAGTCCACGGGCCTAGGCTGCCCGGGTCCGGCGATCCAGCCCGACCGGCCCAGCGGTCTATGACCGACTCCACCAGAGGGGCCGACTTCCTCCAAAGGACGACTTTCCACCATGGCCGGCTTCATTCCTCTGATCCTCATCTTCGGACTCATGTACGTCCTGATGATCCGTCCGCAGCAGAAGAAGGTGAAGGCTCAGCAGGCACTGGTCTCCTCCATCCAGTCTGGTGACGAGGTTGTCCTGAACTCCGGGATCTTCGGTGTCGTCAAGGACGTCGAGGGCGACATCCTGTGGATCGAGGTATTCGAGGGCATCGAGTTGAAGGTGATGCGTGGATCCGTGGACGGTCGGTTCAACGCGCCGACTGAGATTGACGATTCCGATTCCGATTCCGGCTCCGACGACGGTCCGATAGTGGGCTGAGCCCACCAACCGTTCCGTCACCCGGTACATCCATGCCACGTCGCCAACTCGTATTCCTGATCGGGATCGTCGCGATCACCGTCGCCGCTTCGGTGATGACCGTCGTCTGGCGAAACGAGCCGCTGCTGGGCCTCGACCTGCAGGGCGGCGTCTCGGTTCGCCTTGCCGCGGTCGGCCCGGCCGACGAGGAGATGCTGGACCGGGCGGTCGAGATCATCCGGGACCGGGTGGACGGCCTGGGCGTGGCCGAACCCGAGATCTCCCGGACCGAAAACGGTGTGATGGTCTCACTGCCTGGCGTGGACGACCAGGCGCGTGCGCTCTCGCTGGTGGGAACCACAGCCGAGCTCCGGTTCCGGCCCGTATGTCGCGTGTACAGCGGTGGCACCTCCAGACCGGCCTCTGGTGTCGTGCCTGCGATACCCGCCTCGTGCGAGGCGGACGCCACAGGTGAGGTCGTGCCGTCCGTGGGTCCGGGCGGGGTGACCCCACCCGAGGACGACCACCCGACCGACTTCGTGGTCCTGGGGGCCCGCACTGGGTCACCGGGGGCAAGGTACGTGCTGGGACCCAGCCTCCTGACCGGCGAGGCCATCGCCGAGGCCAACCCACTGTTCATCGACTACCAGTGGCAGGTCGGCCTGGAGCTCCACGAGGGCGCTGTGGGCATCGACGGCTTCAACGCCATTGCAGCCCTCTGCTTCTCCGGTTCTCCGGCATGCCCGCGCGCTGACGGCTCCGCCAACGGTCGCCTCGCCATCGTGCTGGACGGCCAGGTCGTGACAGCCCCGTCGATCCGGGCTCCCGAGTTCCGCCGTGACGCCATCCTCATCTCCGGGGGCTTCGAGAAGATCGAGGCCGACGACGTCTCCCTGGCGCTGCGTTACGGCGCCCTGCCGGTCGAGTTGGAGCCCGAGAACATCCGTCTGGTCTCGGCCACGATCGGTGAGGACTCCCTGAGGGCCGGCATCGTGGCGGGCCTCATAGGCCTGATGCTGGTCGCCGTGTTCATCGTCGGGTACTACCGGATCCTGGGCCTCGTGGCACTCGCCAGCCTGGCGGTCTCCGGTGCCCTGCTCTGGTCGATGATTGCCCATCTTGGGACCCAGTCGGGTCTGGCCCTGACCCTTGCCGGGATCACCGGAATGGTCGTGGCCATCGGTGTCTCCGTGGACTCCAACGTCGTGTACTTCGAGCACCTGAAGGAGGACGTGCGTGACGGCCGGACCGCCCGCTCGTCCGTGGATCGGGCGTTCCCAATTGCGTACTCCACCATTGTCAAGGCGGACATGGCGTCCCTCATAGGCGCCGGCCTGCTCTGGTACCTGACCGTCGGAGCGGTACGCGGCTTCGCCCTCTACCTCGGGCTGGCCACCATCCTGGACCTGGTCGCCACCTACTTCTTCATGGGACCGATGGTCCGCCTGCTCTCCACCACACGCTGGTTCGCCGAGCATCCTGAACGGTTCGGCCTGCCATCCAGTGGCGCCGTATCGGCCACCGCCGGGCATCTGGGTCGGGTCGGAGCATGAGCATCCTTGGCGGCCTCTACCGGGGCGAGTCGGCAGTGGACTTTCCGGGCCTGTGGCGTCGCGCCGTCATCATCTCGACGGTGGCTGTGCTGATCGGCCTGACCTCGTTCGGCGTGCGGGGTCTGAACCTCGGCCTCGACTTCGAGGGTGGCACATCCTTCGAGGTCCGTTCACCGGGGACCAGCGTCGCAGAAGCCCGTGAGGTACTGGAGCAACTCGATGTCGGAGATGCCCGGGTCCAGATAGTCGACGGCGACGTGATCCTGATCCGCTCCGACGTCCAGGACACGGCCAGGGCCGCCGAGATCCGTGACGTCCTGGCGGCCGAACTCGGCCCGATCGAGGCATTCGAGCAGGTCGGTCCCACCTGGGGCGACGAGGTGACCGACAAGGCCGTCCGCGCCCTGCTGGTCTTCTTCATCGTCGTCGCCCTCTACATCGCTGTTCGCCTGGAGTGGAAGATGGCGGTCGGGGCGATGGTCGCCGTCGCCCACGACATCGTCCTCAGCGTCGGCGTCTATTCGGTCCTGCAGTTCGAGATCACGCCGGCCACCGTCATCGCGTTCCTGACGATCATGGGCTATTCGCTGTACGACACGATCGTCGTGTACGACAAGGTCCGAGAGATAGTCGGCCGTCTCGGTGCCACGGACCGCTACACGTACACCGAGTTGATGAACCTCTCCCTGAACCGGGTCGCCATGAGGTCCATCAACACCAGCGTGACGTCGGCCATCCCAGTGGTCTCGATGCTCATCATCGGCTCGCTCATCATGGGCGCCGCCACCCTGCAGGAGTTCGCTGTCGCCCTCCTGGTCGGAATCTTCGTGGGTTCCTACTCCTCGCTCTTCCTCGCCTCGGCAATCGTGGCCCGCCTCAAGGAGCGCGAGGAGCGTTGGCGCCTGGTGTTCGAGAAGGCCAGCTCCCGTGGAGTGGTGGAAGGCGGCCCGACACGGGTCATCGGACGCCAGGAGGCGGCCGTATCCGACACCCGGGCGGCACCGCGATCCAGTTCGACCGGCGGCCCGGCGAGGCGCCGTCCCACGATTGCGACACCCGGTGCGGGTGGAGTACCACCGCGCCCCCGCAAGAAGAAGCGCTGAGGGTCTCTCGAGCCCCGGGGGATCTACGGCTGGCGGCTACCGTTGGGGGATGCGGGAGTCGCACCATGAGTCCGACCGGCCCCAGATGGCCGCCATCCCGAGCCTGACCAGCCGACAGGACCACAAGGCCTACCGGAGACATGGTGGCGACAGCCCCATGAGGGGGTACGTGTCATGGTGACGGTGACCCGGGTTCTGCCGTGGCGTCGTCGACCCCGACCGACCGTCGAGGGCACCTCGACGCTTCTGACCGAGTTCCGGAGTCGACACGTCGGCGCCGACACGTCCCTCATAGAGCGTGCGTACGAGGTGGCCCTGGCTGCCCATGCCGGACAGACCCGCAAGTCGGGCGAGCCGTACATCAACCATCCGATGTCCGTGGCCACCATCGTGGCCCGTCAGGGGCTTGACGACACGACGGTGGCCGCAGCGCTCCTCCACGATGCCGTGGAGGACACCCCGGTCAGCCTCGAGGACCTGGAGCGTGACTTCGGCTCGGAGGTGCGTCTGATCGTGGACGGGGTGACCAAGCTGGACCGGCTCCACTTCGACACGAGGGAGCAGCAGCAGGCGGCCAGTATGCGCAAGATGCTGGTGGCGCTCTCCAACGACCTACGCGTCCTGGTCATCAAGCTGGCCGACCGCCTCCACAACATGCGGACCCTGGCCGCCCTTCCGGACCACAAGCAGCAACGGGTGGCCCAGGAGACCATGGACATCTACGCCCCGTTGGCCAACCGGTTGGGAATGCAGGACGTCAAGGACCAGCTCCAGGATCTGGCGCTGGCCACGCTGCATCCCAAGAGGTACAGCCAGATCGACCAGATGGTCCAGGACCGTTCGCCGGAGCGCGACATCTACCTCGCACAGCTGGTCGGCGAAGTGGATGGCCGCCTGACCGAGCTGGGCATCACCGGCAGTGTGGCCGGCCGGCCCAAACAGCTCTGGAGCATCTACGAGAAGATGATCGTGAAGGGACGGTCCTTCGACGAGATCCACGACCTGGTCGGGGTGCGCGTCATCGTCGACAGCGTGCGGGACTGCTACGCCGCCCTGGGAACCATCCACGCCACCTGGAAGCCGGTGCAGGGCCGGTTCAAGGACTATGTGGCGATGCCCAAGTTCAACCTCTACCAGTCCCTCCACACGACTGTCGTGGGGCCGCAGGGCAAGCAGGTGGAGTTCCAGGTGAGGACGACTGAAATGCACGCCCGGGCCGAGCACGGCGTGGCCGCCCACCTGGACTACAAGGCCCAGGCTCCGGCGGACGAGATGGCGTGGCTGGGGCGCATCGTGGAGTGGCAGGCCGAGAACGAGGATCCGGGCACCTTCATGGCCAACCTCAAGACCGACCTGGAACTCGACGAGGTGTACGTATTCACCCCCAACGGCCAGGTCATCACCCTGCCGGTCGGTGCCACCCCGGTGGACCTCGCCTACTCGGTCCACACCGACGTGGGACACGCCTGCGTCGGCGCCAAGGTGGGCGGTCGCCTCGTTCCCCTCGAGACCCGGCTTGAGACAGGTGACACCGTCGAGATCGTCACCTCGAAGCAGGCCTCCGCAGGCCCCAGCCAGGACTGGCTGAAGTTCGTCGCCACCCACCGGGCCTCCAGCAAGATCAAGCACTGGTACTCGAAGGAGCGGCGTTCTGAAGCCATAGGCGCCGGCCACGAGGCCCTCACCGCCGAGCTCCGCCGGGTCCGGCTGCCGGTACACGAGGTGCTGGCCGGCACCGAGTTGGCTGAGGTGGCGGCCTCGATGAACTACAACGACCCGGACACCCTCTACGCAGCGGTGGGCGAGCACCACGTCTCGGCCCGGGCCGTCGTGGAGCGCGTGGAAAGGGTGCTGCGGCCACCCGAACCCGACGACGACCTGGCCGTGGAGATCCTCCAGCCCCGACGCAAGCGCAGTGACACCGGGACGGTGAGGGTCCACGTCGAGGGCCTCGACGGGATGATGGTGAAGCTCTCACGCTGTTGTACGCCGGTGCCGCCCGACGAGATCATGGGTTTTGTGACCCGCGGCAGGGGAGTGTCGGTCCACCGCTCGGACTGTGCCAACGCCGTGTCGCTCGTAGCCGACCAGGCCGATCGGCTGATCGACGTCGACTTGGACGGCAACCCGGAGGGCCGCTTCGTCGTGTCGGTGGAGATCAAGGCCCTGGACCGTCCACGACTCCTCCTGGATGTGTCCGGCGTCCTGGCGGACAACCACGTGAACGTGATGGCCACCAGCACGGCGACCAGCGGAGCCGACCGGGTGGCGACCATGCGCTTCGAGATCGAGATCGGCGACCCCTCCCACCTAGAGGTGCTGCTGCGCTCGCTACGCGAGGTGGACTCCGTCTACGACGTCCATCGGGCGGTCCCCGGTGGCGGGGACTGAGCGGCCGCCACTGCCCCGCCCCGGTGCCCACTGGTGATACCCGCCGACTGAACCGGTGTCACGAGCACGGCTGGGCAGTAGAGGGGCCGGTAGCCTCCATCGCTGTGGTGGACCACGTCTTTCGTGCCCCCAAAGGCACCCGCGACATTCTCTGGCCGGACTCCGCCCGGTGGCGATCACTCGTCGACGTCTTCGCTGACGTGGTCTGCCCAGCGGGCTACCTGGAGGTGATCCCTCCGATGTTCGAACACGTCGAGGTGTTCCAGCGCCTGGGGGAGGCCACCGACGTCGTCCGCAAGGAGATGTACTCCTTCGAGGACAAGGGTGGTCGCCAGATCGCCCTGCGGCCCGAACAGACCGCCTCGGTGGTGAGGGCGTTTGCCGAGCACCGACCCGGGGTTCCCTGGAAGGCCTGGTACGCGGGCCCCAACTTCCGTTACGAGCGTGCCCAGAAGGGCCGCTACCGCCAGTTCGACCAGGTCGGCGTGGAGGTCCTGGGTCCTGAGGACGCACACGTGGATGCCGAGGTGATTGCCCTGGCATGGCGCTTCTACGAGCGCCTCGGCCTGCGCCGGGTGACCCTGGCGATCAACTCGCTGGGTAGCGAAGGGGATCGTGCCCGCTATGTGGAGGCTCTACGGGCCCACTTCTCGGCTGACCTGGACTCCCTCAGCGAGGAGTCCCGCACGACGCTGGCCGTGAACCCCCTCCGGGTGCTTGATTCACGACGCGAGGCCGACGCCGACCTGGTGGCTGCCGCTCCCAGCATGCTGGACCACCTGTCCGTCGATGCTGCGGCCCATTTCAGCCGGGTCACCGATGCCCTCGGCTCCCTCGGTATCCCGTTCACCGTGTCACCGCATCTCGTACGCGGGCTGGACTACTACGTGCGAACCACCTTCGAGTTCGTAGCCGAGGCACTCGATGCCGCTCAGAATGCCGTTGGCGGCGGAGGGCGCTATGACGGGCTGGCCGAGAATCTGGGTGCGCCAGCCACTCCGGGCGTGGGATTCGCCCTTGGAGTGGACCGCACGCTGCTGGCCTGTGATGCGGAGGGCGTGTTCGATGCACCTACCTCGGTCATCGACGTCTTCGTGGTCGACACCACGGGAGGCGAGCAGGCCGTGGTGCTGACCAGCGACCTACGCAGGGCCGGTCTCCGGGCGGACCGGGCGTGGGACGGTCGGTCCATGAAGGCCCAGATGAAGGCAGCCGACCGGAGCGGAGCCGCTCTGGCGGTGATCGTCGGTGCTGACGAGTTGGCGGCCGGCACCGTGGCCGTCCGTGACCTGAGGGGCGACGGTGGACAGGAGACCGTTGCCCTGGATTCGATGATCGACATCCTGCGAGCGAGGCTGCGTTGACCGATTACTCCACATCCATGAGAACCGACCGCTGTGGCGACCTGCGTGCCGACGACGTGGATCGGACCGTCACGCTCTGCGGCTGGGTCGACCGGCGGCGCGAGCACGGCGAACACCTCGCCTTCGTCGACCTGCGGGATCGCAGCGGCGTCGTACAGCTGGTCATCGACGGCGCCCACGACCTTCGCAGCGAGTACGTCCTGCAGATCACCGGCAACGTGCGACTCCGTCCGAACGACACCGCCAACGATTCACTGCCGACGGGTGCCATCGAGATCGACGTGGAACAGGTGGCCATCCTCTCGACGTCGGATCCGCTGCCCTTCCCGCTGGACGACCGCACGGAGGTCGACGAGGTGCTCCGCCTCCGCCACCGCTACCTGGACCTCCGGCGCTCCCGCCTGCAGCGGAACCTGGAGGTGCGGGCCCGGGTGAACAGTGCGGTGCGCACAGCCATGGAGGAGCAGGGTTTCATCGAGGTGGAGACTCCGATGCTCATTGCCTCGACGCCGGAAGGTGCACGCGACTTCGTGGTTCCATCGCGCAAGGAACCCGGCTCGTTCTACGCACTTCCCCAGAGCCCACAGCTCTTCAAGCAGCTCTGCATGGTGGGCGGCGTCGACCGCTACTACCAGATCGCCCGCTGTCTCCGCGACGAGGACCTCAGGGCGGATCGCCAATTCGAGTTCATGCAGCTCGATGCCGAGGCCAGCTTCGTGTCCCAGGAGGACGTCCTGGCGTTCATCTCGCACGCTGTGGCATCGGCAGCCGAGGCCGTTACGGGCGAACGCCCCGGAGAGATCCCACGTATGTCATGGCTGGAGGCCATGGAGCGGTTCGGCACCGACAAGCCCGACATCCGGTTCGACATGGAGCTCGTCGAGTTGACCGAGGTGTTCGCCGGTACGGATTTCCGTGCATTCCAGGCGCCGTGCGTTAAGGGCATCCGGGTGCCGGGCGGAGCCGAGACGTCACGCAACCGGCTCGATGAGATCACGGACCAGTGCCGGTCGTGGGGGGCCAAGGGCCTGGTGTGGATGAAGGTCACAGACGACGGCCTCAACTCACCGGTGACCAAGTTCCTGACCGACGACGAGCAGTCGGCCCTCACAACGGCAATGGATGCCGAGGTGGGTGACCTGATCCTCATCGTGGCCGACGAGCGTCGCGCCGTCAGGCACATCCTCGGACTGCTGCGCATCGAGCTGGGTCGTCCTCCGGTCACGGAGGGAGGCCTCCACTTCCTCTGGGTGGTCGACTTCCCGCTGTTCGAGGGCATGGACGATGCGGGTAACCCGATTCCCGCACACCACCCGTTCACCATGCCCCACCCCGACGACATGGAGGCCCTGGATCGTGGCGACCTCCTGGACGTGCGGTCGCAGGCCTACGACCTGGTGCTCAACGGCTGGGAACTGGGTTCCGGGAGCGTGCGGATACACCAGCGCGAGGTCCAGGAGCGGATATTCGCGATCCTCGGGATCGGCGCAGACGAGGCGCAGGCCAAGTTCGGCTTCCTGCTGGATGCCTTCCGCTACGGGCCGCCACCGCACGCCGGATTCGCCTTCGGAATGGACCGTCTTACGGCGGTCCTGGCGGGCGAGGAGAACATCCGCGAGGTGATTGCCTATCCCAAGACCCAGTCGGGGGCCGATCCGCTGACCGGAGCCCCCACGCCGATCGATGACCGCCAGCTCGAGGAGCTGGGCCTTCAGGTCCTGCCTCCGGCAAGCTAGCCACGTCCGGGCGGGTCTCATGGACCGGGTGGCCCTCCTGGGGACGGGTAGCCTCCGGCCGTGCCCGGTGACCTCTTCGCAAGCGCAGCCGAGGAGCGACTTGCCAGACGGGCTCCGCTGGCTGAGCGGCTACGTCCCACGCGTCTGGACGACATCGTTGGACAGGACCATCTGCTGGGCCCCGGAAGGCCGCTTCGCCAACTGATCGAATCGGATCGCCTGTCGTCGGTGATCCTGTGGGGCCCGCCGGGCACGGGCAAGACGTCGGTGGCCCGCCTGATCGCACGCGTCACCGCCCAGGAGTTCTCCGAGCTGTCGGCTGTCAACGCCAGCGTGAAGGACGTGCGCGAGCTCGTGGCCCGTGCCCAGGCCCGCCTGGGTGAGCGCGACGTGGGCACCATCTTGTTCCTCGACGAGGTCCACCGGTTCAACAAGGCCCAGCAGGATGCGCTCCTGCCATCGGTCGAGTCGGGCCTGCTGGTCCTCATCGGTGCGACGACCGAGAACCCCTTCTTCGAGGTGAACCCGCCGCTGCTCTCGCGTTCCACCCTCTTTCGCCTCGAGCTGCTTGGCCCGGATGCCGTGAAGCAGCTCCTGGAGCGGGGGCTGGAGGCCGAGGAGGTGACCGCTGACGAGGATGCCATCGAGCTCCTCGTCGACCGTGCCGGCGGGGATGGGCGCCACGCTCTGACCAGCCTCGAGGTGGCAGCGGCCCTCGCAATCGGAAGGGGAGAGGACCGGATCACCCTCGCCGATGCCGAGGCGGCGCTGGGTACCAAGGCGTTGCGCTACGGGCGCGACGACCACTTCGACGTGATCAGCGCCTTCATCAAGAGCATCCGGGGATCAGACGTGGACGCCGGTCTCTACTGGCTGGCCCGGATGCTGGCCGCCGGGGAGGACGCCCGCTTCATCGCGCGTCGCCTCGTGGTCCTTGCCAGCGAGGACGTGGGAATGGCTGATCCGATGGGGCTGGTGGTGGCCGATGCCGCGGCACGCGCCGTGGAGTTCGTCGGGCTGCCCGAGGCGAAGTTGAACCTGGCCCAGGCGGTCGTCCACCTGGCGACGGCACCCAAGTCGAACCGGGTGACGATGGCCCTGGGAAGGGCCGAGGCGGATGCCCGGGCGGCCGGCACCGGCGAGGTGCCCATGCACCTCAGGGACGCCCACTACAAGGGTGCTGCCCAGTTGGGCCATGGAACCGGTTACGACTACCCCCACGACCACGCCGATGGGTGGGTGGACCAGCGCTACCGGCCCGACGAGGTGGAGGGCAACGTCTACTACGATCCATCGCCACACGGGTACGAGGGCGAGGTCGCTGACCGGATGGCCGGGCGGCCCCCGGCCGACGAAGGGGCAGGACGCGATGGAGGCAGGTGACCTGGCGGCAGTGCTGGTGGCGGTCGTCTGCCTGGCGGCGATCGCAATCCTGGTGGTGGCGGTGTCATCCCTTGTGAGGACGCTGCGCACCCTGCGCGAGACCGTCGACATGCTGCGCGCCGAAGCCGTGCCAATGGTCGCTGACCTGCGCAGGGCCGTGGACCACGCCACAGCGGGGTTGGAGAGGGTGGACGACCTGTTGGATACGGCCGAAGACATCTCGACCACCGTGGACGCGGCGTCCCGCCTGACCTACCGGGCGCTCTCCCCGCCACTAATCGGAGCGGCATCCCTGGCGGCCGGTCTCGGCCGATTCGCCAGACGACTCCGGGGTGGGACTCCTGACCGGAGCACTGACGACACGGCGATCCAGACGACCGCCATCCAGATCAGGCCCGAACGCCGACGCGACGGGGTGGCCTGATGCGCAGGCGTCTCACATGGCTCCTGGGTGGCTGGCTGATCGGGACGGCCTCGTCGGTCTGGCTACGTCGTCGGGTCCGCCGCGGCGTCGAGAGGTACACGCCCGAACACCTGCGACGCGAGTTGGCCGACCAGGGCACCGCCATGGTGCGCAACGTCCGACGCATCGTCGGTGAGGTATCGGAGGCGACACGCGATGGCCAGGCCGAGGTGGGCCGTACCCGAAGTGCGCTGGACCACGAGTATGGCGACCGCCGAAGGCACCGACCCCTCCGGTCGCTGCGCTGAGTCCCGGGCACTCCGGCCACGGCCCGGTGCCGGGCTGATCCGGGACGGAAGCGTCTTCGGCATCGTGTCGACCGATCCCTAGGCTGGGCCGATCATGGATTCACGCCCGGTTCCCGAAGACCTCCTCACAGCCAACGGCCTGCGCCGTGCCTTCGTCGATTTCTTCGTCGCCAACGGGCACCATCACGAGGCATCTGGCAGCCTGCTGCCACATGACCCCACGCTGCTGTTCACGGTGGCCGGCATGGTGCCGTTCAAGCCCTACTTCGTAGGCGAGCAGCCCGCACCGTGGCCACGGGCCGTGACGGTGCAGAAGTGCCTCCGGGCCGGCGGCAAGCACAACGACCTGGACGAGGTCGGTCGGACCCTGCGCCATCTCACCTTCTTCGAGATGATGGGCAACTTCAGCTTCGGCGACTACTTCAAGTCTCAGGCGTGTGCCTTCGCATGGGAGTTCGTAACCGAGCGTCTGGGCCTGGACCCCGAGCGCCTCTGGATCACCGTGCACGTCAGCGACGACGAGGCCGAGGCGATCTGGCGTGACGAGGTGGGTGTGCCGGCCGAGCGCATCCAGCGTCTGGACGAGGACAATTACTGGCGGATGGGGGACACAGGTCCCTGTGGCCCGTGTTCGGAGATTTTCTGGGACAAGGGCCCCGACTTCGGCGACGGTGGTGGACCCGCCCACGGCGGCGATGAGCGGTTCATCGAGATCTGGAACCTCGTCTTCATGCAGTTCGAGCAGCACGCTGACGGGTCCATGACTGAACTGCCGGCACCCTCCATCGACACCGGGGCCGGCCTGGAGCGAATCCTGAGCGTGCTCGGGGGCGTGGACTCGGTCTGGGAGACGGACGAGTTCTCACGCCTATTGGAACGGATCGGCGAGATCAGCGGCATTCCCCACGGTTCAGGCGATCGCACCGACGTTTCGCAGCGGATTCTGGCCGACCACGCCAGGTCGTCCACCTTCCTGATCAGCGACGGAGCGTTCCCCAGCAACGAGGACCGGGGCTACGTGTTGAGGCGGATAGTCCGGCGCGCCGTCCGCCATGCCTGGCTGCTCGGCGTCGAGGACCAGATCATGCCCCTGCTGGTGGACACCGTGGTGGAGATCATGGGTCCGGACTACCCGGACCTGGAACGCAACCATGCCTTCATACGCGATGTGCTGGACCGTGAGGAGAGTCGCTTCCGCGAGACCCTCCGCATTGGCCTCACGATCCTCGACGATGCCCTTGACGAGCTCGGCGAGGACGGGAGGCTGGCCGGAGATGTGGCCTTCAAGCTGCACGACACCTACGGCTTCCCACTGGAGTTGACCGAGGAGATCACGGCCGAGCGGGATGTGGAGGTGGACCTGGAGGGCTTCCGGGCGGCCATGGCCGACCAGCAGCAGAGGGCCAGGTCGGCTCGCACGGACGTCACCGCCAGTGCGGTGGCCGGCGACCTGAGGGCTGTGCTCGAGGCCAACGGTGTGACCGACTTCGTCGGACGCGAGCTGGACGAGGCGGAGGCGACGGTCCTGTTCGCCATCGACGACGTGGTGGTCCTGGACCGCACGCCGTTCTACGCCGAATCCGGTGGGCAGGTCGGCGACACGGGTGTGCTCATCCATGCGGGTGGTTCCACGAGGGTGCTGGACACCACGTTGGCCCTCGGTGGCCTCCACCAGCACCGGGTGGATGCCTCCGACGGGCTTCCCGAGGTCGGTCACACGGTCAGGGCGGTGATCGATGCCGACCGTCGATCCGCCATCCGACGCAACCACACCGGCACCCACCTCCTGCATTCGGCGCTCCGTCGGGTGCTGGGAGACCATGTCAAGCAGCAGGGTTCACACGTCGGACCTGACCGACTCAGGTTCGACTTCAGCCACTTCGAGGCCATGACGCCCGAGCAGGTCGTTGCCGTCGAGGACCTCGCCAACGCCGACATCCTCGCCAACCCCGCATGCCGGAACTACGAGACGACGAAGGACGAGGCGGAGGCCGCTGGCGCCATTGCGTTCTTCGGTGACAAGTACGGCGACCTGGTCAGGGTGCTCGAGGCCGGCCCCAACTCGACCGAGCTCTGCGGTGGCACCCATGTGGTCGCCCTGGGAGACATCGGGCCGATCAAGATCGTGGCTGAAGGTTCGATCGGCTCGAACATCCGACGGCTCGAGGCCATCACCGGTACAGCGCCCATTGACCGACTCCGAGCCGCTGAGGACACCCTCGATCGGGCCGCCGAACTGGTCGGGGTGCCGGTGGACGACGTGCTCGATGGCATCCAGAAGCGGTTGGACGAAACCAGGGCACTGCGTCGGGAGCTGGACTCGTGGAAGCGTCAGGCGGCCCTGGGACGCGCCGACGAGTTGGCGGCTTCGGCCTCCGATGGAATTGTGGTCGCACTCGTGGACGGCATCGACCGTGACGGCCTGCGTGACCTGGCCGTGGCCATTCGAGATCAGGACGGCATCAGGGCAGCGGTACTTGGAACGGCACCGGAGGGTGGCGGGGCGATCCTGGTCGCAGCGGTCTCCGGCGACAGCGGTCTGGATGCCGGAGTCATCGTCGCCGAGGCGGCACGGACCATCGGCGGAGGAGGGCGCCCCAACCCCGAGCTGACGCTCGTCGGTGGCAAGGCGCCCGAGAACCTGACCGACGCCCTGGAGCAGGCACGGGCCGCAGCCCACGCCGGCTGATCGAACTGTGAGGGCTCTTGGCCTTGACCTCGGTTCGAAGCGCGTCGGCGTGGCGGTCAGCGACAGTGATGGCCTGGTGGCCACGCCGATCGAGGTACTGCAGCGCAGCGGCGACCAACGCGGCGACCACCGCCGCATAGCCGCCCTGGTCGACGAGTGGGAGGCCAACGTGGTCGTCGTCGGGATTCCGTACTCCCTGGACGGTTCGGTCGGCTCTATGGCCCGGAAGATGGGAGCGGAGGCCGAGGCGCTGGCTGCCCACCTGGCAGTTCCGGTCGAGACCTACGATGAGCGTCTGACCACGGTCACAGCGCAGCGATCCCTCATCGAACTCGATCTCACTGGCCCCAGACGTCGACAGATCGTCGACATGGTGGCCGCTGCGGTGATGCTCCAGGCATGGCTGGACGGTCGGCGTGGCAGGGCGGGCGTACCGGAAGCGGAGGACGGGTGACCGATAGCGGGGTCCGGCCAGATGTTCGATGGGTCCGCCACCGGCCCTCCCTGGGCCCGTTGCCGCGGTGGGGGATCGTCCTGGTCATCGTGCTGTTCAGCCTGCTGGTCGGCTACCGGCTGTTCATGGACTGGGTCAGCGACCAGGTGACGCCGCTGGGCCTACCGGGTGCCGACGTGGAGTTCGTCATCGTGGAGGGGTGGACCACCAACGATGTGGTCGCCGCCCTGGGCGACGTCGATGTAATAGACAATCCGGCGATGTTCCGCCAGTGGTTGCGCTGTCCGAAGGCGATCCGGTGGCTGATCGACTGTGATCCGGACATCGACTACTCCTTCCAGGCAGGTGACTACGTGCTTCGTGAGCATCTCTCGTTCTCGGCGGCTGTCTCGGTGCTGGACCTGGGCCCGTTGCCCGAGGAGGTCATAAGGGTGACCGTTCCGGAGGGCCTGACCATCGACCAGATGGTCGCCCGGCTACTGCGCGACATGCCGTTCTTCGAGGAGCAGGAGCTCAGGGCCGCCCTCATCAGCGACCGCCTGGCGTGGGAGCACTACCCGGTGGACCTCCCGTTCCGCCTAATGGAGGGGTTGTTGTTCCCCGACACCTACCAGTTGGACGAGGCGACCGTCGGTGACGAGCTGGGCCTGCTGCTGCGTATGCACCGGCAGTTCCTGAAGGTGGTTGACGACCTAGACCTGGTGGAGCGCGCTGCAGCGCTCGGGCTGACGCCATACGAGGCCGTAGTGGTGGCCTCGCTGATCGAGGAGGAGGCCCTGCTGGAGGTGGACCGGCCGCGGATCAGCCGTGTCATCCACAACCGCCTGGCTGGCGGATGGCGCCTGGGCATTGATGCCTCCACCCGGTACGCGGTCGGCAAGACGGCAGGTGAGCCGCTTGAGAAGGTGGACCTGGGTGCCGTGTCGCTGTGGAACACCCGGGTGATCGTCGGGCTTCCCCCGACGCCGATAGCTGCACCGGGCAGGGCTTCGCTGGAGGCGGCGGTGGCGCCGGAGGCGGGCGCGTGGATGTATTACGTACGAACCGACGAGGGTGGCGTCATGGGAGCCCACACGTTCGCTCTCGACGCCGCCGAATTCGAGGTGGCCAGGAGGGTCTGCGTGCAGAAGGATCTGGGTTGTGGATGAGCTGAACGACAACGGTCGGACTCCGGTCAGCGGCGAGACGCGTCTCGCCGCTGTGATCGGCGACCCGGTTCGCCACTCATTGTCGCCGTGCCTCATGAATGCCGCATTCGCTGAGACCGGCCTGGACTGGACCTGTGTGGCCATGGAGGTGCCGGAGGGACAGGCTTCCCGGGCCCTGGATGGGATGCGGGCAATGGGAATCGGCGGGCTGTCCGTCACGATGCCCCATAAGGCGGCGGTGGCTTCCGGCGTTGACGATCTCACCGCCGGTGCCCGTGCTCTCGGCGCCGTGAACTGCATCGTGCCGGACGGCGATCGCCTGGTTGGACACAACACCGATGGGGCCGGGTTCCTTGACGGCCTGCGGCATGACTCGGGTCTTGACGTGACGGGCCTGCGCTGCGTCGTGCTCGGGGCGGGAGGCGCGGCACGCGCTGTAGTGCACGCCCTGGGCCTGGCTGGAGCCGCCGATGTGGCCGTGGCCAACCGCACCGCCGGACGTGCGCTGCGTGTCGCCGAACTGGCCGGTGCGGCCGGCCACGCTCTGGAGCCATCATCGGTTGGTGGGGCGGTCGCCGGGGCGGATCTCGTGGTGAACGCCACGTCGCTCGGCATGGCAGGTTCCGAGGCTGGGCATCCGGTTGATCCGGACCTGGTGGCGGCCGGAGCAGTGGTCGTCGACCTGATCTACCACCCGCCGCAGTCAGCGTGGCTGGCGGCCCTACGCGGCCGAGGAGTCGAGGCCCACAACGGCCTCTCGATGCTCGTTCACCAGGCGGCGCACGCCTTCACCCTGTGGACGGGTGTGGAGGCGCCGGTGGCGGCAATGGACGCTGCTGCACGAGCTGCGCTGGCTCGACGCTGAACCCCGCCCGGGCCGGCAGGCCGGTGACCTGGTGAGGGACGCCCTGGTCGCCGATGTCGTGACGGGCTGGCTTGCCCCGGCCTGGCTGGTTGCCTGGACGGTCCCGTTGGCGATCGCCGACATCCGTACCCGCCGCCTGCCCACTGCAATGGTGAACCGCCTTCTGGCCGGTCTTGTGGTCCTCTCGCTGGTGGGAGGCCTCGGGTCTGGCTCCGTACTCTCCATCATCTGGTCGTTCATCGGTGCGGCAGCCTTCGGGGGCCTGCTCGTGGCGGTGCGCCTCGCGGCCGGTGACGCGCTGGGCGGAGGCGATGTCCGTCTGGCGGTCCCGTTGGGGTGGTTCCTCGGACGATCGGCGCTGCGGTGGACCGACATCGTGGCCCTGATAGCCATGGCCCTCCTGGTCTCGGCGGTGGGCGCACTGCTCACCTCGGCGGTCAGGCGGCGTTGGCGGGAGCCGCTGGCCTTCGGACCGTGGCTGTGCCTCGGGGCCCTCCTGGTCGGCATGGCCTGACCACCTGAGGCTCCGTCGACGCAAAACGTCCCGGCCGCTGCGACGGGTGTCAGTAGCCTGTCCGGATGGAATCGACCCCCGGGATGGCACCCCGCAGGCATCTGGCGCTGGTGGGTCTCATGGGCGTCGGCAAGACATCCGTGGGAGCCGCCGTGGCGGCCCGTTCGGGGCGTAGACACATGGACCTGGACCGCGCTGTGACGCAGTTGGCTGGCCGTTCCATAGGTGTGATCTTCCACGAGGGAGGCGAGGCGGCGTTTCGCCTCTACGAGCAGGAGGCCCTTGCCGTGCAGTTGGAGGCCGAGGATCCGATGGTCATCTCAACGGGCGGCGGGGTGCTGGCCGCTGGGACCAACCGGGAGGTTCTGGCCAGGTCGGCCACCGTCGTCTGGTTGAGGGCCACGCCCGAGACCCTTGCTGAACGCGTCGGGGATCCGACCGGTCGGCCCCTGCTGGCCGACGGTGAGCCCCTCGAGGTCCTGAGGCGCCTGGCCGACGAGCGGGGCCCGGCATACGAGGCGGCGGCTGACGTGGTGCTGGACACGGATGGCCTGACCATCGACGAGGTGGCGGACATGGTCGTGGATGCTGCCACCACCGCCGGTGGGGTACCGCGGTGATCCGGCTGGCCGTCGAGCTCCCCGGAGGCCGCTCCTATCCGGTCCTGGTCGGGCCGGGAGCCATCGGGGAACTGGCTTCAGTCGTGCCGCCCGGTGCCCGGCGGGTGGCTGTGGTCACCCAGGCGTCGGTTCCGGTGGAGGTGGATCCGGGGGTCGAGCACAGGGTGTTTCGGATCGGTGACGGCGAGACGGCCAAGAGCCTGTCCACGGTGGAGGAGCTCTGCTCGGCGTTCGCCGGCTGGGGCCTGACACGGGCCGACGTGGTCGTGGGCGTCGGAGGCGGTGTCGTCACCGACGTGGCCGGCTTTGCCGCTGCCACCTACCACCGTGGCCTTCCGGTGGTGCACGTGGCGACCACGCTGCTGGCCCAGATCGACGCGGCCATAGGCGGCAAGACCGGGGTGAATCTCCCGGAGGGCAAGAACCTGGTCGGAGCGTTCTGGCAGCCGGCGGCGGTGCTCTGCGATACGACGGTCCTTGAGACGCTGCCCGAGCGCGAGATGGCCTGTGGCCTCGGTGAGATGGCCAAGTACCACTTCCTGGGCGGAGACGACCTTGGTGGAGGCGACCTGGGCGGTGGTGGCACGGCGGCCGACGACGGGCCCGGTCTCACGCTGGAGCAGCGGGTTGCCCGGTGCGTCCAGATCAAGGCCGAGGTGGTCGCCGCCGACGAACGCGAAGCCGGCCGACGTGCGGTCCTGAACTACGGACACACGCTCGGACATGCCCTGGAGACCACCGGACGCTACGACCTGCGCCACGGCGAAGCCGTCGCCATCGGCCTCGTGTACGCAGCCGAGCTGGCTCGCTCGCTCGGCCGCATCGACGATGAACGCGTGGCCGAGCACCGCAGGGTCGTGGACGGCTACGGCCTCTCGGGTTCGCTCCCGGCGGGAGCCGACCCCGACGAATTGATGGCCGCCATGGGGCGCGACAAGAAGGCCATCGACGGCCTCACGTTCGTGCTGGACGGCCCCGACGGTGTCGAGGTGGTGTCGGGCGTCGACGCTGGTGTCGTGCGCTCCACGATCGGGGCGGTCCGATGACCGCTGTGGCGCAATTGCGCGCGTCGGGCGCCGTGGAAGGATGTCGACCATGAGTGATCAACTACTGCTGCTCCTGTCGGGCCCGAACCTGAACCTGCTGGGGGAGCGCCAGCCCGACGTCTACGGCACGCAGTCCCTGGACGACCACGTGGAGTCAGCCCGTGTGGCGGCCAGTGCCCGGGGCCTGACGCTCGAGCACGTCCAGTCCAACCACGAGGGTGTGCTGGTGGACGCAATCCACGCAGCGCGGGGTCGGTGTGCCGGCATCGTGGTGAACCCCGGGGCGTTCACCCACTACGCGTGGGCAATCCACGATGCGCTGGCGGCCTTTGAGGGCCCGGTGGTGGAGCTGCACCTCTCGAACCCGGCGGCCCGCGAGCCGTGGCGCCACACCTCGGTGGTCGCACCGGTGGCTTCGGGGACGATCGCCGGTTTCGGCGGGGCCGGCTACCCGATGGCGGTCGAGGCCGTTGCCGACCTCCTCGAAGCGTGAGCGCCGGTTCGCCGGCCGGGTTGGCCCCCCTGCTGGTGGGGGAGCGCCTGGACTCGTTGAGGGGCCTGCTGGATGCGGCGGGTGTGGATTCGCTGCTGGTCACCTCCAGCACCAACATCCGTTACCTGACCGGCTTCACCGGTTCTGCCGGAAGCCTCTGGGTCGACGTCGACCGGGCGGTCCTCGTCACCGATGGCCGCTACCGGGACCAGGCGCCCGACCAGACCGGCGCTGCCGGAGCGGTGGTGGACGTCGTCGTGGTGGGTGGCGGCGACAGGTCGCCGATAGCGACCCTGGCTGGCGGATGCAGCAGCGTGGGCCTGGAGGCCGGGTCGATCACATGGGCGGAGCAGCGTCGTCTGGCTGAGCTCCTGCCCTCTACGCCCCTGGCCACGGATGGTCTCGTGGAGGGCCTCCGAGAGTTGAAGGACGAGGGCGAGGTGGATCGCATCGCCGCTGCGGCAGCGATTGCCGACAGGGCACTCGCCGAGGTCCTGCCGTCGATCCAGGATGGCGCCGTGGAGGAGGAGATCGCCATGGCGCTGGACCACGCCGTGCGGTCCGGTGGAGCCTCGGACCGGGCATTCGAGACGATCGTGGCCGCCGGCCCGAACAGCGCCAGACCGCATGCCCGTCCGGGAACCAGGCCCATGCTCGATGGTGATCTGGTGGTCTGCGACTTCGGTGCGATGGTCGACGGCTACCGGTCCGACATGACCCGTTCGCTGCGTATAGGCGGCACCCGTACCGGTAGGGCCGCCGATCTCCTGGGAGCGGTCCTGGATGCCCAGTTGGCGGGGTTGGCGGTGGTCGCAGATGGCGTACCGATCGCCGAGGTGGATACCGCATGCCGGTCGTCGCTGGAGGCTGCGGGCCTGGGCGATGCCTTCTCCCACGGCACGGGCCACGGCGTGGGCCTGGACATACACGAGGGGCCGGCTGTCTCGTCCACCTCCACTGGTACCCTGCTGGCCGGTCAGGTTGTCACCGTTGAACCGGGGGCCTATCTCGGTGGTTTCGGCGGTGTCCGTTGGGAGGACACCGTGCTCGTCACCGCTGACGGCCACCGTCGACTCACCCTGTCACCGAAGGAACTGTGAACTGGCGGACCATGGTCCTGACGGCCTGCCACCACAACCGAGTTACGCGAGCCGAACCCCGCTGGAGTCGAGATGCCCACCATCACAACCAATGACCTGAAGAACGGGATGACCCTCGAACTGGACCGTGACCTCGTCCAGGTGGTCGACTTCCAGCACGTCAAGCCCGGCAAAGGCCACGCTTTCGTGAGGACCACGCTGCGAAACGTGCGCACCGGGTCGGTCGTGGACAAGACCTTCCGTGCTGGCGAGAAGGTCGAGCGGGCCATTATCGACAAGCGCTCCATGCAGTTCGTGTACAGGGACGGCGCCGACTACGTCCTGATGGACGACCAGACGTACGACCAGATCCAGGTCACGCCGACGACGTTGGGTGATGCCACCAACTACATGGTCGAGCAGGGCACGACCATGATCCTCATGTACGGCGACGAGGTGATCGGCGTGGAGCTTCCCGCCTCCGTCGAGCTGCTGATCACCGAGACGGAACCGGGATTGCAGGGCGACCGGGTCTCCGGTGCACGCAAGCCGGCCACGTTGGAGACCGGCCTTGTCCTCCAGGTTCCGCTGTTCATCGAGAACGCTGAGCGGATCAAGGTGGATACGCGCTCCGGCGAGTACCTCAGCCGGGCCTGAGGCGACTTTCCATGGCCCGGCCAGTGGATCCGATCGGCTCGAGGCGCGAAGCGCGCGAATCGGCGCTCGCCATCCTCTATGCGGCGGAGTCCCGCGATGTGAGCCTGCTGGAGGTGCTGGCGGACCAGACCGTGGCTCCCGGTGACTACGCCGTGGACCTCGTCGAAGGCCTTGCCGGTGTGATTGATGAGGTCGACGTCCTCATAGACAGGTTCGCCGAGGGTTGGCGGACTGACCGTATGCCTGCGGTCGACCGGGCGCTGCTGCGCCTCGCGGTCTACGAGCTTTCGTACCGGAGCGATGTCCCGACGTCGGCGGTGCTGGCCGAGGTGGTGGAGCTGGCCGGCGATTACTCGACGGAGCGGTCAGCCCGATTCGTCAACGGCGTGGTGTCGGGGATAGCCGAAGAGGTCCGACCTTCGGAGGCCGACCCGGCGTGATGCGCCTGCCGCTGCCCGAGCCGATGCTGGCTGGGACGCGGTTCGTTCTGCGGCCATGGGAGTCGGGCGACGCCGCGTCCCTGGCGGTGGCCTGGTCCGACCCCGAGATGCGACGCTGGCTGCCCGTGCCCGAACCCGGCGACCTGAGCGCCGCCGCCGCATGGATCGCAGGCGAAGCCGACCGGAGGCATGCGGGCCAGGCGTTGGACCTGGTGGCCGTGGAGCCCGTTGACGACCTGGCCGGAGGGCTGGGCGCCGATCCGATGGGGAGGTCCGGCAACGGGTCCGCCGCGAAGGGCCAGGCCGGTGCCGATCTGCTGGGCGAGGTCGGGCTGTCGGCCTTCGACCCGGAGCGTGGCGCCGCCATGATCGGCTGGTGGACAGCGGAGCCGCACCGTCGCCGGGGCATAGCCACCGAGATTGTACGCCTCCTGACGACCTGGGCCCTCGGACCGCAACTGGGCCTGAAGATCCTCGTGGCCGAGGTTGAACCGGCCAACCCGGGCTCTCTGGCCGTTGCGATGGCTGCCGGCTATCAGGAGGTGGGTCGTCGCGACGATGGCCGCCTGGTGATGGCTGCGGTCGCCGCGACCGGCGCTGTGATCGGATCGGGCAGACGCGTGTAGGCTTTCCCTTCGACCGTGAAGCGGGCTCTGTGAGGCCCGGACGGATCGAGGAGACGAGGCCGATGGCCCAGCGAGAACGACGTCAGACGCCCCCGTTCGGGGGCGTCTTCGTGCCCCACGCGCGAATCATGACCACCGCTGACATGGGTAGGGCGATTCGTCGCATGGCCCACGAGGTGATCGAGCGGAACCACGGGGTGGAAGACCTGGTGGTGGTGGGACTGCAGACCGGCGGGGTGCCGGTCGCTGAGCGGCTCGCCGAGACCCTTGCCGACATCGAGGGCATCCATCCGCCGGTCGGAACCCTCGACGTGGCGCTGCACCGCGACGACATTGGCCTGCGTCCCGTCGTGCCCGAAGCCGTCACCGACCTGACCACGGACCTGGACGGGAGGATCGTCGTGCTGGTCGACGACGTGCTGTTCACCGGTCGGACCATCCGGGCAGCGCTGGACGCCCTCTGCGACTTCGGTCGGCCCCGCTCCATCCAGTTGGCGGTGATGGTCGACCGCGGCCACAGGGAGTTGCCGATCCGTCCCGACTACGTGGGCAAGAACCTGCCGACCCGTCGTGACGAGGTGGTGGACGTGCACGCCACCGGCGTCGACCTCGGGGTGATGCAGAAGTGAGCGCCGCCACCGGCCGCCGGCCGGACGGTGGCGGGGTAGGGCATCTGCTTGGCATCGACGGCATGGACCGGTCCGACGTTGAGGAGATCCTGGACCTGACCGACACGTTCGCCGAGATCGGACGCCGCCCCATTCCCAAGGTCCCGGCACTGCGTGGTCGGACGGTGGCAACGGTGTTCTTCGAGGGTTCCACCCGGACCCGCATGTCGTTCGAGGCGGCGGCGAGACGCCTCTCGGCGGACACGGTCTCGTTCAGCGCAGGCACCTCCTCGCTCAGTAAGGGAGAGAGCATCCGTGACACCGTCGAGGTGGTCTCCTCCTACGGTGCAGACCTGCTGGTGGTTCGCCATTCGATGGCCGGGACCGCCCACCGGGTTGCCGGATGGACCGACCTGTCGGTGGTCAACGCCGGGGATGGCTGTCACGAGCATCCGACCCAGGCACTCCTGGACTGCTACACGGTGCGTGAACGACGCGGATCCCTGGACGGGATGCGTATCGCCATCGTCGGCGACATCCGCAACTCGCGGGTCGCCAGGTCCAACGTCCTGGCCTTCACCGCCCTGGGGGCCGAGGTCGTGCTGGTCGCCCCGGCGACCCTTCTGCCGCCGTCGATCCTCGGCTGGCCGGTGACCGTTGCCCACGAGCTGGATCCCATCCTTGGCGACATCGACGCCCTGTACCTGCTGCGCATCCAGAGCGAACGCATCACCGAGGGCCTCATCCCGTCGCTCCGCGAGTACGCCAGCGACTTCTGCCTGACGGCCAGCAGGGTCGCCCGGATGAGGAGCGATGCGCTGGTGCTACATCCGGGACCGACCAACCGTGGGGTGGAGATCTCAGCGGAGGCGGCCAGCGACCATCGGTCGGTGATCCTGGACCAGGTTGTGAACGGGGTGTCGGTCCGGATGGCCGTCCTGTTCCTCCTTCTCGGTTCGGGCCGCCAACTCGGAGCGGTGGACGCCGGTCCGCAATGGAGGGTGGACCTTGAACACCGGGTCGTATGAGGCGCAG